>CAILRJ010000474.1 GCA_903836575.1 uncultured Burkholderiales bacterium | reverse complement strand
TTGCAGCGCAGTGCCTTGCCATCGACCCGGATGGCATCGTTGGCACGGTCCTTGACTTGTTCATGGCTCTCGGTCGAGGCCTTGATGTAGGTGCCGATACCGCCGTTGTAGAACAGGTCGACCGGTGCCAGCAGGATCTGGTGCAGCAAGGCTTCCGGTGCCAGGCTGGTGGCATCGATGCCGAGCGCGGTCCGCGCTTCAGGCGACAAGGGAATGCTGCGCGCACTGCGCGGCCACACGCCACCACCTTGCGACATCAGCGATTTGTCGTAGTCGTCCCAGGACGAGCGCGGCAGCGCGAACAGCCGCTGGCGTTCGGCAAACGAGGTCGTCACGTCAGGAGTCGGGTCGATGAAGATGTGGCGGTGATCGAAGGCAGCGACCAGCTTGAGCTGGCGCGACAGCAGCACGCCGTTGCCGAATACGTCGCCCGACATGTCGCCGACACCGACCATCGTAATCGGCGTGGTGTTGATGTCATGCGCCATTTCGTAGAAGTGCCGCTTGACGGCTTCCCATGCGCCCTTGGCGGTAATGCCGAGTTTTTTGTGGTCGTAGCCGTTCGAGCCACCCGACGCGAACGCATCGCCGAGCCAGAAGCCGCGTTGGACTGCAATCCCGTTGGCGATATCGGAGAAGGTCGCGGTGCCCTTGTCGGCGGCCACCACCAGATACGGATCGGCGCTGTCGTAGCAGACCGTATCGGCCGGCGGCACGATGTTGCCCTGCTCGCGGTTGTCGGTCAGGTCGAGCAGACCGGCGATGAACAGGCGGTAGACGGCTTCGCCTTCGGCCGCGATGATGTCGCGCGCCGCGTCCTTGGGCATCATCTTGCAGACAAAACCGCCCTTGGCACCGGCGGGCACGATGACCGCATTCTTGACCATCTGGGCCTTGACCAGACCCATCACTTCAGTACGATAATCTTCCATCCGGTCGGACCAGCGCAAGCCGCCGCGGGCCACCGGACCGCCGCGCAAATGGACCCCTTCGAAGCGCCGGGCAAAGACGAAAATTTCGCGGTACGGACGCGGCTCGGGCAACAGCGACAGCGCGCTGGCGTCGAACTTCAACAGCAGCGTGTCGCCGCGCTGACCGCTCTGGAAATACGAAGTCCGCAAGGTTGCCAGCATCAGGTCGGCAATGCTGCGCAGGATGTCTTCGGTATCGGCGTGATTGACGTCGAGCAGGTTGCTGCGCAGTGCTGACAGCGCGGCGCTGCCGGTAGCGCGCTGGACGTCGCTGGTGGCAGGATCAAAGCGTTGCTGGAAACTTTCGACCAGGGTACGCACATGGCCGGGTTGCTTGCGCAGGCAATCGGCGATGTAGCGCAAGCTGAAACGGCAACCGGCCTGACGCCAGTAACTGGCATAGGCGCGGATGACCTGCACTTCGCGCAGGCGCAAACCGGCTTCGATGGCCAGGCCATTCATGCGCCCGTCTTCGGCCTGGTCATTGAAGAGTGCTTCGAACAGTTCCTGTGCCGCGTCGGCCACGCGGGCATCGCCGAGCTTGGCGGCGCTGGCCGGATCGACACTCAGGCTGGTGATGAAATAATCAGCATCATCGGTGACCGGCACCTTGTAGGTCTGCTCACGTTCGATCTCGACGCCGGCATTGTGCAGCGCCGGCAGAATCATCGACAGGGCCGGCACGCTGTTGATCGAAAACAGCCGGATGCTGACGCTGTTGCCGTCCGTACTGTCGCCATCGATGCGCACCGTCACCGGCGCTGCGCTAGCCGCTTGCTGCAAATTGAGGATGTCGCGATAAGCCACTTGCGGTGGAGTCGCTGCCACATAATTGACCGACAGGGCGGCACGCAGTTTGTGCAGATCGTTGCGCACTTGCGTGTCGACGGTGCGATCGACCAGCGTGTCGAAGGTGGTATGCCAGCCTTCGACGGCGGCCACCAGCGGCAGACAGATCGCCGCATCGAGATCATCGAAACGGCGGGCGCCGGTAGCGATCAGGTAAATGCGTGCCAGCGGACCGTCGCTGACCTGGGTTTCGGCCCGCACGTCGGTCGCGCCCGAGTGCACCTTGAGCTCTTGCGTGACGCTCCTGACCAGCGCGGCGCTGAAGCGCTCGCTTGGCAAATACAGGATCACGTTGAGGTGCCGGTCATAAACATCGCGGCGCGCAAAGGCGCGCGTGCGTGGTTGCTTGTAGAGCGAGACGACGCTGCTGCACAGGCGCGCCAGCCAGGCCGGATCGGCTTCCATCGCTTCGGTACGCGGCAGCGATTCGAGGATCTCGAGAAACTTCTCGGCACGAAAACCATTTTGCCGCACCCCGGCCAATGTCAGCACCTGCTTGATGCGACCGCGCGCAAACGGCAATCGGCCCAAGGCCGTAGCTGCCGCGGCGCGGGTGAACAGGCCGATGAAGCAATGCTCGCCTTGCAGGTGGCCGGTGGTATCGATATCGCGCACGCCGATGAAGTCGAGATGCAGGTCGCGATGCAGCGTCGACTGCACGTCGGCCTTGACGATGGATAGCGTGTCGTTGCGCCTGGCCAGCAAATCGAACTCGCCGGGAATCCCGGCCAGGCAGGTGTCGTAGACCGGATGATGCGGATCGCGCAGCACGCCGCTGCGGCTGTTGAGGTCGCGTACCAGTTCGTGCTGGCCCGGCAGTGCACGGTAATACGCATAGCCGAAGGTTTCGAAACCGCCATCACGGGCCCATTCGATGAAGGCGGCCACTTCACGGCCCTCTGCCGTGCCGTTGGCAGCAGCCAGCGCGGCCACACCGGTCATGCGCGTTTCCAGCATCGCGGCATCGCGCTGCACGCTGGCGGCATCGCCAGTGGCCATGCTGATACGCGCGCTCAGTGCCGCCAGCGTGGCGCTGTCGAGCGCGTCCGACAACAGGCATAGCACGTAGGATTCGAACGGATCGGCTCCGTTGCGCGCCGATTGCGATCCGGTGATGCAGCCGTGCGCATCGCGCTGCACCGACAGCACCGTATTGAGCACGGCGCGTGAACGCACGCCCTGCTTGCGCAAGGCCATCACGATCGAATCGACCAGATACGGCATGTCGGGATTGAGGATCAGCAGCGCGGTGGCCTTGCCGCCGTGCTCTTCGGCGTAATCGACGGCGATGAGCTGACTGGCACCGGCATTGCATTGTGCCGTACCGGAAAACGCTTCCCACAGCGCCGATGCCAGACTCTGCGGCGTCAGCCCGGCCAGGTCTTCTTCATGCAGCGAGTCGAGCCAGACTTCAATGAGGCGGGCCACCGGATTGGCCCCGGCCTCTCCGGCATGTGCCAATACCAGTTGCAGAGTTTGTGTGCGTAGATCGTGTAACGAAGCGTTCATGGATTCCTCAATCGTGACTTGTGGAGCAGAAATTGGCGAATACGGACCGGGCATGCAGCGGTTCGGCCTCGAGTCTAGGGCTTGTGGTGCCGTTTCTTGTTTTGAATATACCGCGTTCACCGTAGCTTGTTTGCCGGCTCCCGCGCTTACTGCAACGATAAAACCTCAAATAAAAAAAAGCCCCCGCTAACGGAGGCTCTGTGTGGATCAGTGTGGTGCCGTTACAAAACCCGCCTGATCAGTTGAAATTGTACTTCGCCGAAAAGTTCAGCCGGCTCATGTCGCCGGTTTCGCCAGCCAGCGTCTTGCGCTTGCCGTAGATGAACTCGGAGCCGATATCAACATTCTTGACCGGGTTCCAGATGAAGCCCAGATGCGTTTGCCAGACCGACTGGTTGACACCGTAACGACCACTGTCGAGCGCATTGGCACGGGCAAATTCCGTGTACTCGTTATTAAAGTTCTTTTGCGCTCCGACCGACATGTTGTAGCGCAAACTTGGTGACGATTTAATCTGGTAACCGACCACAATACCGACCGCTTTTTCCATCAGGATACGGTTTGCTGCCGGATCGTAGAACGCACCTTCGATGTAATTGAAGTAGCGGCCGATGCCGGTACCGCCGGTCAGGTTCCAGGTCAGGAAATCTTCGCCGACTGTCTTGTACATGCCGCTGGCAGCGACACCGAAACCACGACGCGATGCATTCATGCCGGCGCCATCATTGACCCGGTGCTCATGCGACACCATGCGGAAACTGACCGCGCCGAAATCGAATGGCTTGTCCCAGCGGCCGACCAGATCCGGTACGCGTGAGAAACCGGCGGTAGTGACGCCCGGAGAAAACGTACCATCCCCATTGTCTGTCTTGACCAGCACATAGCTGACCGAGTTTTCAGCCGCGACCGTGAAGGTACCGTAATCCTTGGTCGGATAGGCGTAGCGAATCATTGGCTGACGGATGAAGGTCGAGCCGATCGGCCCGTTGAAGTCGACGGTTTCCGGCGCGTTATCGACATCCATGAAGGTCGACCAGGTCTGGCCGATCAGCAAGCCGCCGAAGGTACCGTAAGCCTGACGCAGACGGAAGTCGTAGCTATTGGTTGCTTGCTGCGTGTAGATATTGCCGATGGTGCCGGATACGGCCGCATTGCCGGTGCGCGGATCGTTGTTGAAATCGCCTTCGAGCTTGATGCCCATCGGCCCGTACTGGGTCGGTGTGCTGGCTTCGATACCGAGGCGCGAGGTGCGCGCATGCAGATAAGTGCGACCGCTGCGGTTGGCACCGGCCGAACCGTTCAATGGCGAATACGGTACGAAGCTGGCGTAATCGCTGTCGCCATTGTCGGCGCGGAATTCATGCACCATGTTCAGTTCAGCAAAACCGTAGATGCGCAGCGAGGTTTCCGAATTCGGCAAACGGAACGAGTTCGGAATATCGCCAACGACGACGGCGTCCTTGGCGCGCAATTCAACTTGCTCGATGCGATCGGCCAGCTCCGTGTTGGCTGCTGCGGGTGCAGGTGCAGGTGCAAGCGCAGGCTTGGCCGCTTTCAGTGCATCCAATTCAGCGCGCATGCGCTGCATTTCAGCGCGCATTTCCTGAAAATCCTTGGCGCTTTGGGCCTGCGAGGGCAGCGAGATGGCGGCCAGTGACAACAGGACGGCGGTGCTCAGCGTAGTGCGTTTCAACTGCATGGTGTTCTCCGTAGGGGGCTAGGGTTGGTACTGTTTTATTGTTGTTGGTACGGTGCGGGCGACGGCTGCTTGGTGCAGCTCAGGTGTCGCCGATCTTGCCGAGGAAGGCGCGAATGCGCTCGTTGCCGCTGTCGCCGAAAAATTCTTCCGGCGCTGCTTCATGCAAAATTTCGCCTTTTTCAAAAAAGATCACGCGGTCCGCCACTTCGCGGGCGAAACCCATTTCGTGCGTGACGACAATCATCGTCATGCCCGAACGGGCCAGGTCTTTCATGACGTCGAGCACTTCCTTGATCATTTCCGGATCGAGCGCGCTGGTCGGTTCATCGAACAGCATGACCTTGGGCTGCATCGCCAGCGAACGGGCAATCGCCACGCGCTGCTGCTGCCCGCCCGACATCTGGTGCGGATATTTGTGCGCATGCTCGGCCAGGCCGACCTTGCCCAGCAAGTCGAGCGCGACCACATCGGCTTGCGCGCGCGTCATGTTGCGCAACCGGCGCGGCGCCAGCGTGACGTTGTCGAGCACGCTCAAGTGCGGAAACAGGTTGAAGCTCTGGAACACCATGCCGACTTCGCGCCGCACTGCATCGATGTTCTTGAGGTTGTCGTTGAGTTCGATACCGTCGATGACGATGGTGCCGCTGTCATGCGTTTCAAGCCGGTTCAGCATGCGCAGAAAGGTCGACTTGCCGGAACCGGACGCACCGATGATGACGGTCACTTCGCCCTGATAAAAATCCGACGAGACATCGCGGATTACATGGAACTGGCCGAAGTGCTTGTTGACCTTGTCGGCACGGATCAACGGAATTTTGGCGGCGGTCATCAGTGACGCTCCACATCAAGCTGGCGTTCGATCGCGCCGGAAATCTGCGTCATCACGCTGGTCAGGATCAGATAGATCGCCGCCACCGTGACAAAAACCGGAATCGGCTGGAACGTTACCGACTGGATGCGGTTGCCGATGTTCGACAATTCGACCACACCGATCACGTAGGCCAGACTGGAATCCTTGAGCAGCGAGACGAAGTTGTTGACCAGCGGCGGCAACGCGATGCGCATGCTCTGCGGGAAAACCACGTCGCGAAAAGTCTGGAACGGACTCAGCCCGAGCGAGCGTGCCGCTTCGGCCTGACCCTTGTGGACGGCCAGAATAC
>CAILRJ010000473.1 GCA_903836575.1 uncultured Burkholderiales bacterium | reverse complement strand
GGCTGCGAACTGGCATTCTTTCCGCCGGTTACAGGTGGCTGACGCGATGACCATCCGCATCCAGCAAGCCGATTTCGATTTGAGCACCGAGCTGGCGCAATTGCGCGCCGGCAGTCCGCAGGTTGGTGCCATCGTCAGTTTCGTCGGCACCGTGCGCGACCTCAATGACGGCGCGACGGTCAGCCAGATGGAACTCGAACACTATCCGGGGATGACTGAAAAATCGATTGCTGTCATCGTCGACCGAGCCCGAGCACACTGGCCGATTGCCGATGCGCTGGTGATCCACCGGATCGGGCCGTTGCTGCCGACCGAGCAGATCGTGCTGGTGGCGGTTGCTGCGGCTCATCGCGGCGAGGCATTTGCGGCGTGTGAATTCATCATGGATTATCTGAAGACCGAGGCGCCGTTCTGGAAAAAAGAACAGACGCCGGAGGGGGCGCGCTGGGTTGATGCGCGGGCGGTGGATGATGCGGCTTTGGCCAAGTGGGCGTTGGTGCCTTGAGCGTGGTGATCGGAGCATGACATCGATGTTCTTTGAATAACCGTAATGTCGCCGTAATAATGCAATCCGTCGCTTGAAAAGCGAATACCACACCCCATGTTGTGGTTATTGCATTTATTCCGGAGCCCACCATGCGTCTAGACAAACTCACCACCAAACTGCAGGAAGCGCTATCCGATGCGCAAAGCCTGGCTGTTGGTAACGACAATCCGTACATCGAGCCGGCGCATTTGCTGGTGGCACTACTCAATCAGGACGACGGCAGCGCCAGTTCACTGCTGCAGCGTGCCGGTGCAAATATTGGCGGTCTGACCGCGGCGCTGCGGTCAGCGCTGGAGCGTTTGCCAAAAGTCTCCGGCACCGGTGGCGAAGTGCAGGTCGGACGCGAATTGGGTGCCTTGCTCAATGTCGCCGACAAGGAAGCGCAGAAGCGCGGCGACCAGTTCATCGCCAGTGAAATGGTGTTGCTTGGCTTGACCGACGACAAGTCCGAAGCCGGCAAAGCCGCCCGCGAACATGGCCTGACCCGCAAGGCGCTGGAAGCAGCCATCGAAGCGGTGCGCGGCGGTGCCTCGGTTAATTCTGCTGACTCAGAAGGCCAGCGCGAAGCACTCGCCAAATACACGATCGACCTGACCGAACGCGCCCGTCTTGGCAAGCTCGATCCGGTAATCGGTCGCGACGATGAAATCCGCCGCGCCATTCAGGTCCTGCAGCGTCGCACCAAGAACAACCCGGTGCTGATTGGCGAGCCGGGTGTCGGCAAGACCGCTATTGTCGAAGGACTGGCACAACGCATCGTCAATGGCGAAGTGCCGGACAGCCTCAAATCCAAGCGCGTGCTCTCGCTCGACATGGCCGCGCTGGTCGCCGGTGCCAAATACCGTGGCGAATTCGAAGAGCGCCTGAAAGCCGTGCTCAAGGACCTGGCCAAGGACGAAGGCCAGACCATCGTCTTCATCGATGAATTGCACACCATGGTTGGTGCCGGCAAAGCCGATGGGGCGATGGATGCAGGCAATATGCTCAAACCGGCGCTGGCCCGCGGCGAACTCCATTGCGTTGGCGCGACCACGCTCGACGAGTATCGCAAGTACATCGAAAAAGACGCTGCGCTGGAACGTCGCTTCCAGAAAATTCTGGTGGCCGAACCGAGTGTCGAAGCAACCATTGCGATCTTGCGCGGTTTACAGGAACGCTACGAAGTCCATCACGGTGTCGACATCACCGACCCGGCCATTGTTGCTGCGGCGGAGCTGTCGCATCGCTACATTACGGATCGCTTCCTGCCCGACAAAGCGATTGATTTGATCGATGAAGCCGCTGCCAAGATCAAGATCGAAATCGATTCGCGTCCCGAAGTGATGGACAAGCTCGATCGCCGCACCATCCAGCTGAAGATCGAGCGCGAAGCCATCAAGAAGGAAAAAGACGAAGCCTCGCAACGCCGGCTCGCGCTGATCGAAGAAGAAATCCTGCGCAGCGAACGCGAATACGCCGACCTCGAAGAAATCTGGCGCGCTGAAAAAGCGGCCGTGCAGGGCAGCCAGCACATCAAGGAAGAGATCGAGGAAGTGCGTCTGCAGATGGATGAAGCGACCCGCAAGAGCGACTGGAAAACGGTCTCCGAGCTGCAATACGGCAAACTTCCCGAACTCGAAAAAGCGCTCGAAGCGCAGTCGCGTCAGGACGAGCAGGCCGACAAGGCCAATCTCAAGCCGAGACTGTTGCGCACCCAGGTCGGGGCCGAGGAAATCGCCGAGATCGTTTCGCGCGCGACCGGCATTCCGGTCTCGAAAATGATGCAGGGCGAGCGTGACAAGCTGGTTCACATGGAAGATTTTCTGCATCAGCGCGTGATCGGCCAGCATGAAGCGATCGTCGCGGTGTCGGACGCGATTCGGCGTTCCCGTGCCGGGCTGTCGGACCCGAACCGGCCTTACGGCTCGTTCATGTTCCTCGGGCCGACCGGTGTCGGCAAGACCGAACTGTGCAAGGCGCTGGCCGGATTTTTGTTCGATACCGAAGAGTCGATGATCCGCATCGACATGTCCGAGTTCATGGAAAAGCATTCGGTGGCACGCCTGATCGGTGCGCCGCCGGGCTATGTCGGCTACGACGAAGGTGGCTTCCTTACCGAAGCGGTGCGGCGTCGGCCATACAGCGTGATCCTGCTCGATGAAGTCGAGAAGGCCCATCAGGATGTCTTCAATGTGCTGTTGCAGGTACTCGACGACGGCCGCATGACCGATGGCCAGGGCCGCACGGTGGACTTCAAGAATACCGTTATCGTGATGACGTCCAACCTTGGTTCGCACAAGATTCAGGCAATGGAAGGCAGCGAGCCGGCAGTCGTCAAGATGGCCGTGATGGCCGAAGTGCGCCAGCATTTCCGTCCCGAGTTCATCAACCGCATCGATGAGATTGTCGTGTTCCATGCGCTCGATGAAAAGCATATTGGCGCGATTGCCCGCATCCAGCTGAAGATTCTCGAACAGCGTCTGGGCAAGATGGACATGGGGCTGGAGATCACCGATGCGGCGTTGCAGAAAATTGCCGAAGCCGGTTTTGATCCGGTGTATGGCGCGCGGCCGTTGAAACGTGCGATCCAGCAGCAGATCGAAAATCCGTTGTCGAAGCAGATTTTGGAAGGTAAATACGGACCGAAGGAGTTGATCCTGATCGATGTGGCGAATGGGGAATTGACGTTCGGGAAGGGCGCGCTGGCAGCGTAAAATTATGGTGCCGTTAAAAGCGGCGAGTTGTCGGGGTCAGAGTTTTTTTTCGCAGGGGTATCGCGAAAATTACTCTGACCCCGACAACGGATTACGGAGCAGTAAAAGTCACTAAAGTTGGTGTGCTCAATCCACGTTGCTGCGGATCTGGTTCACGATAAAAAAAGGGCACGACTTTGGTCGTGCCCTTTTTTGATTGGCTTTGCGCTATGGCAATGGCTTACACGCTAACCTGTTCCTGCTGCCGGAAAAATGCATCTTTTTCCTGCTCCGGCAATTTCGCATAAATCCGGTTCAACCCGCTGATGACAGCCAGCACCGAGGCGGTGACGATATTGGCATGCATGCCGACTCCAAATACGGTTCCCGGCACGCTGTCAGTGACCACTTCGGCAAAGGTCACTGCGGTGGCATCGGCGCCCTGACCCATCGCCCGTTCCTCGTAGCTGTGCAACTTGGCTTGCACGCGCAACGCATGCAGTAACGCATCAATCGGGCCGTTGCCTTCGCCGCTGAGGGTGAGCGCTTGGCCGAACAACGTCACGCTCAGGTGGATGCCTTGCAACTGACCACTGTCGAACAAGCGGTGTCCCACATAGGTGACCGGTTCACGGGCCGCAAAATACTCCTTCGAAAACAGCGTCCAGATATCCGCTGCCACGACTTCGCCGCCGGTCTGCTCGGTCAGCGATTGCACCGCCGTGCTGAATTCCACCTGCAAGCGGCGTGGCATCACCATGCCGTATTCAGCTTCGAGCAGGAACGCAATGCCGCCTTTGCCGGACTGGCTGTTGACGCGGATGATCGAGTCGTAAGTGCGACCGAGATCGGCCGGATCGAGCGGCAGGTACGGCACTTCCCACAGACCATCCGGCGATTGCACGGCCATGCCTTTTTTGATCGCATCCTGATGCGAACCGGAGAACGCCGTGAAGACCAGATCGCCAACATATGGATGGCG
>CAILRJ010000472.1 GCA_903836575.1 uncultured Burkholderiales bacterium | reverse complement strand
GTCTTGACAGATGGGGCCACTTTAACCTTCGATGAGCGTGATGACTGACAAGGATAGTTTCAATAAAGTACCGCCGCGAATGTGCATAGAGGTCTTTCCCTTTGAGTTGTTATTAGCGCAAGAATATTGTGCCTCGGGATTTAATAATGGCGCGGCGGATAGTGGCAATTGGTAAAGCTATTTAAGCAACCAGGAGAGCATTTTTTTATTTCCGGTAGATCGCCAGGGGAGCGTTACCGGAATTCTTAGGTGCAGCGCAAGCATCAGTTTATTGGACATAAATCGTCTCGAATCACCAATTACCGGCGCGTTTGCAAGCGAGGCGATTCACCCCGCAGATGGGTACTCCCGGCTTGCCAGGCTTTCATCCGGTGCTGACGTGAAAGTAAAGATGGCATCCTTACTTCCGGACTTCGTCTGCGATAACCTTCATTCAAATTGTAATTGCACAGGACGCCGTTGTTGGTCCTTGAGCCCGGTAGTGCAGCTTTCGGTTTCGCCACGGCGACCAGTACTGAGCTCCCTATTTGAGACCCTTCCACCAAAGCGTGAACATCTGAGCTGGTTTGTGCAGATGTACCGGCTCGCCAATCCGGGGAGTCAATAAACGGTAGCTCTTGCCTTTACTTGCCACTAATGCGCGTTCAAACGGCTCATCCCACGCGTGGCGTGCCAGGCTAAAGCGGCCGGCATGTGCTGTCAGAAGGGAATCGGCGTTTAGTATGCCTGCCGCACGGGATGCCTCCTCCGGCGTCATGTGGATGTCAGCCCACTTCTCGTTGTACTGCCCGGCATCAAGCGCGACAAAATCGAACCGGTCAAAACGTTTCGCAATTTGCGCAAAATGCGGGCCGAAACCGGTATCGCCGCTGAAATACAAGCGCCGCTCTGCAGTCTCAAGCGCGAAACTCACCCACAAGCTTTGGTTGCGCTTCAAGAAACGGCCTGAGTAATGCTGCGCAGGCAGCGCATGCACCTGCAAACCTTCGCCAAGCGTCAGGCTGCCATGCCAGTTCATTTCACGAATTTTTTCGGGCGGGTATCCCCAGTGTCTTAAATGGGCGCCGTTGCCCAGCCCTGTAATCACCAAGCGCGTCTTTGCTTCGAGGCTCTTCATGCTCGCATAGTCAAGATGGTCGTAGTGATCGTGTGTGATCAGGATGACATCGATTTCCGGCATGTCCTCTGCTGTATAAAGGCTGGTGCCGTCGAAGGCGCTCACCATGCCCGGCACCGGTGCTGCATAGGTACTGAAGACCGGGTCGATCAATAATCGCTTGCCACCGATCTGAACGAAGTATGACGAGTGTCCGAGCCAAATCACGATGTCTTGTCCTGGGTCCAGCGCCGCCAGATTGGTCTTTACCGAGGGCAGCGGCACAGACGGCGCGGGCCGGTCTCGCGGCTCGAAACGTCCCCGAATCACCGCCAGAATAAATCCGAAACCGCTAGAACGCGGTGGCGAAGCTACTTCGTTTCGGAACTGTCCGTCGCGGTATTGCGGCGCTCCCTGCAATTGCGCGTTATCTGGTAACTGCCCAAGTGTCAGATTAAGATAGGCACCGGTGCCGAGGGCAACGGTACAAATCAGGGCTAGGCTCACTATCAGGAATCGTTTCAATGTGTTGTCCATTCATGTTCGAAAGCCGGTGCAACACCCGTAGTCATGGGCGCGCTCATGCCGGCTTCGCATTGGTATAAATACGGATAGATTCTCGCCAGGTGGAGCGAGGCAACAGGAGGGGCGACCGGATCTCCCGGATCAATCGGTCGTCGCGCGGTCGATGCGTACGTTGGTAGGCCAGAGCACCGTGTATGCGCCGGGACCAGCGTGTCTCCTTTTGCAAGTGGGCACGCCGTGGGCGAAATCAATAGCTTGACAGCAAATTGCCAGATTGCCTCATCGTTAGTAACAAGCCAGTACCTGCACTGACCTGCGCTCTTGCTGGTTGTTTCGACTCTTTTTTAAAAAAATGGAACACCGACCATTCGCAGCGAGCGACTCGACTTGACTATCGCTAAAGTTTAGCCAACCTCACCAGCGCCGCATGCAATGTCGGATCTTTTTTGGCAAAGCAGAATCGCACCACGCGCTGGTCAAAGCCGTCGGCATAAAACGCTGATAGCGGAATAGCGGCAACGCCGATCTCGGTAGTAAGCCATTTGCAGAACGCGGTCTCGCTCAGGTTACTGACCGCCGAGATGTCGACGCATTGGAAATACGTACCCTCACTGGGCAGTAGCTTGAATCTGGTGCGCTTCAATCCTTCCCGGAACAGATCGCGCTTGCGTTGATAAAACGCCGGCAAGGACAGATACGGCGCGGGATCTGCCATGTAGGCGGCGATGCCGTATTGCATTGGTGTGTTGACGGTGAACACGTTGAACTGGTGCACCTTGCGAAATTCGGCGCTCAGTGCAGCCGGTGCGGCTACGTAGCCAATTTTCCAGCCAGTCACATGATAGGTTTTGCCAAAACTGGAGACGACGAACGATCGCGCTGCCAGACCCGGAAAGCGCGCGACACTCTGGTGTTGCGCACCGTCGAAGACCATGTGTTCGTAGACTTCATCACTGATGACGAGCACGTCTGTCGGCGCCAGCATGTGCTGCAGCCTGTGCATGTCGGCATCAGTCCAGACCGTGCCGCTCGGGTTGTGCGGAGAATTGATGATGATGGCGCGGGTCTTCGCGGTAATCGCAGCCTCGATTTTTTCGAAGTCAGGGCGAAAGGAACCGGGCATCAACGGGACCAGCACCGCCGTGCCGCCTGCCAGCACGATATTGGGTACATAGCTGTCGTAGCAGGGTTCAAGCACGATCATTTCGTCGCCGGGATGGAGCACGGCAATGATGATGGTCAGGATCGCCTGGGTTGCCCCTGCGGTGATGGTGATTTCGCTGCCGGCATCATAGCTGCGCCCATACAGGCTGGATAACTTGGCGGCAACGGCGTCGCGCAATACAGGTACACCGACCATCGGCGGGTATTGGTTCAAGCCTTCCTTCATGGCGCTAGTGACTGCGCTGACCAGTTGCGGATCGCAGTCAAAGTCCGGAAAACCTTGTCCCAGATTGACCGCGCCTTTTTCTGCTGCCAGCGCCGACATGACGGTAAATATCGTCGTACCCACAGCGGGTAATTTTGTACTCAGGCCGGGTGTTCTAATGTCAATGCGCATGGTTGTTCTCTTGGTTAATCGGTGTCTCAAAGCAGACTGTGATCGCAGCCGAACGATGCTGCTTCGGCGGACAATAAAATTGTCCGCGTCCGGTATTTTGCCAGCCCCGCTGAAAGCAAGGGTACTGGCAAAGCCAGATGTTGACGATCTAATGAAAATGACGGCTTTCGATATGCAGTTGCCCCAGTAATGCAGAATGATCTAGCACTTTCTTGGCGATCAAATGCCGCACTTCGCCGGCACATTGCCAGACCCCGTACACCGTCATCAGACTTGCTTGCAGGATGGCGGGACGATCGCGCTCCTGGATGTCTTTCCAGAGGATCACGTTGATGACACCGGTTTCATCTTCGAGCGTGATGAACATTGTGCCTTTGGCGGTGCCGGGACGCTGGCGCATCGTCACCAGGCCGCTGGTGCGTACCAGCTTGCCGTTGCCATAGCCCTTCAGTTCGAGGGCAGTTGATAATTTCATCTGGCGCAGACGCGTGCGCAGCAGGGCCAGCGGATGGCGGTTCAGCGTCAGTCCCGTGCTGCGGTAATCGGCGACGATGTCATGGCCTTCGCTGGCTGCGGGCAATGCCAGCGGGATTTCGGTAATCGGAGCATGACGCAACAGTGCCGTCACCGGGAGCAGGGCCGCGACTTCCCAGTTGGCCTGGCGACGGTGTCCGGCCAGCGCGAACAACGCATTGGCGGCAGCCAGCGCTTTCAGGTCTTGCTGGTCCAGTTCTGCTCGCCGTGCCATGTCGTCAACACTGTCGAAGGCGCGCATGGCACGGACTTCGATCACACGTTGCGCTGCCTGACTGGATAGTCCGCGCACCAGGCACAGACCGAGCCGGACGTCGGGCTGCGCCGCATTCAATTCTTCGGCATGTTCTTCCAGCGTGCATTCCACTTCGCTGATCATCACGTCGACCGGCAAGACGCGCACGCCGTGACGGCGGGCGTCTTGCACCAGTTGCGAAGGACCATAAAAACCCATCGGCTGCGAGTTCAGCAGCGCCGCCAGAAAAGCTGCCGGTTCATGCCGCTTGATCCAGGCCGAGACATACACCAGCAGCGCAAAACTGGCCGCATGGGATTCCGGAAAACCGTATTCGCCGAAGCCTTCGATCTGGCTGAAAATCCCTTCGGCGAAGTCAAGTTCGTAACCGCGAGCGAGCATGCCGGCAATAACGGGTTCGCGGAATTTCTGCAGTCCGCCCTTGCGTTTCCAGGCCGCCATCGAGCGCCGCAAATCATCGGCCTGGCCCGGTGTGAAACCGGCGGCCAGCATCACCACCTGCATCACCTGTTCCTGAAAAATCGGCACCCCGAGCGTGCGTTCGAGCGCCAGTTTCATGTCGGCGTTGGCATAGGTCACTGGTTCCAGTCCTTGCCGGCGACGCAGGTACGGATGCACCATGCCGCCCTGGATCGGTCCCGGCCGCACGATCGCTACTTCGATCACCAGGTGGTAAAACTTTTCGGGACGCAGGCGCGGCAACATTGACATCTGGGCCCGCGATTCGATCTGGAACACGCCGACGGTATCGGCGGCACAAATCATCTCGTAGGTGGCCGGGTCTTCGGCCGGCACGTCCTGCATCGTGAAAATATCGCCACGACGCAGGCCGATCAGGTCGAGCGCTCGCCGGATCGCCGACAGCATGCCCAGCGCCAGCACATCGATCTTGAGGATGCCAAGTGCGTCGAGGTCATTCTTGTCCCACTCGATCATGCTGCGCTCCGGCATCGCGGCATTTTCGATCGGCACCAGCCGGGCCAGATTGTCGCGTGCGATGACGAAGCCGCCCGGATGCTGTGACAGGTGGCGTGGAAAACCGATCAGCGTGCGTGTCAGTTCCAGCAGCTTGTGCACCAGCGACGCCTCGGGATCGAAGCCGCTTTCACGCAGCCGCTCGTCGCTGACCTGGCCGTCTTCCCACCATTGATGCGAGTGCGACAGCCGGTTGATCTGGTCGAAGTCAATGCCGAGCGCCTTGCCGACATCCTTGAGGGCCGAGCGTGGCCGGTAGGTAATGTGCACGCCGGTCAGTGCGGCCCGATGTCGTCCGTATTTGCGATAAATGTACTGGATCACTTCTTCGCGTCGCTGGTGCTCAAAATCGACATCGATATCGGGTGGCTCGTTGCGCTCTTTCGAGATAAAGCGCTCGAACAGCATCGACATGCGTTCCGGATCGACCTCGGTAATCCCGAGGCAATAGCAGACCACCGAATTGGCTGCCGAACCGCGGCCCTGACACAGGATGTCCTGGCTGCGGGCAAAGCGCACGATGTCATGCACCGTGAGGAAGTAGGGTTCGTAGGCCAGATCATGGATCAGCGTCAGCTCATGTTCGATTTGTTCCTGCACCTTGGCCGGTATGCCAGCGACGAAGCGGCGTGCCGCGCCTTCGTAGGTCAGGTTACGCAGGTGACCGTCGAGGGTGGCGCCGGCCGGCACAATTTCCAGCGGATATTCGTAGCGCAGTTCATCCAGCGAAAACGTGCAGCGCTGCGCCACCACCAGCGTTTGTTCCAGCAGCGCGCGCGGATACAATTGCGCTAGCCGCAAGCGTGAGCGCAAGTGTTGTTCGGCATTGGGTTGCAAGGCCAATCCGCAATCGGCAATCGGCTTGCCGAGCCGGATCGCGGTGACCGTATCCTGCAACGGTTTGCGCGAGCGAAGATGCATGTGCACATCACCGCTGGCCACCAGCGGCAGGCCGGTTTGCTGCGACAACGCGGTCAGCCGTTGCAGCCAGACATCATCATCAAGTCGGTGCAACAGTTCGACGGCGATCCACGCCCGCGCATCGAAAACATGCGCGAGCCACTGCGCTTGCTGCTGCCTCTGTGCGTCGTCATGAATGCGTTCGGGTAACAGGATCGCCAGACAATCTGGCAGACCAGCTAATTCTGGTGTCTCAAAATCCTCCATGTCCAACTGGTAACAACCCTTGTCGGCGCGTCGCCGGCCATTCGTGATCAGTTGCGACAGATTGCCGTAGCCTTGGCGGTTGGTTGCCAGTAGTAGCAATTTCATGCCGCAGCGCAGTGTGACTTCGGTGCCGATCAGCAATGCCAGTCCGTGTTTTCTGGCTTCGATGTGGGCGCGCACAACACCGGCGAGCGAGCACTCGTCAGTGATGGCCAGTGCCGCATAACTAAGGTCGGCCGCCCGTTCGATCAGTTCTTCAGGGTGTGAGGCACCACGCAGGAAGGTGTAGTTCGACAGGCAGTGCAGTTCGGCATAAGGAGGGAGTTGGTCTGGCATGGGACTAATAATACTGTATATAAGAACAGTACTGAAGCATCAACTTCTATCAAGTCGGGTTTGCTGATGCGCTGCCTTGCCGTGCACCGATGTCGCGCAGGCGGTGCAGCGAAGCGCCTCAGGTTGGTGACTGGTTGGTGACTGGTAGTTAATTTTAATGAAGCAAAAAAATAGTTTTCCAGTGGTCAATTATTTTCTTGCTTCACAACAATAAGCGCATATAGTCAGTTACTTGATTTATACCAAAAGTAAATGAGGGTGATGCAAAGTCGCCTGTTTCCTGATTCCCGGATGCCAACCTGTGCGAGTCTGTCATGTCTCCTAAGCCATCGAATGTCTCGAATTCTTCTTTTTCTGTGGAATCTTTTTTGCCCTACATGCGCGATGTCGGCAAGTGTGGGCAGTCATTGCATGAGTTGAACTTGATCTGGCGTCTGATCGAATCGTCGGCCAGGATGAACTGTCCGCGCGAATCTGGAGCGATCCTGCCGACGATGGCGGCGACCCGGGCACGTTTTCACCAGCTTGAAGAAGAGCTGGTGACTAATCTGGCGCGGGAAAAGTTGCGTAACGTTCATGCTGCGCTGACGACCAAGTCCGCTTATGTGATCGAGATCGTGGTGCGCAATTTGTTCGAACGCACCGCTGATGTCGGCTTTCTGGCGACCGACGGCGCGCTGTGTGCTTTTGCCGCCGGTATCAATCCCGATGTCAACGCAATGCGTCAGCGACTGCGCGCCTACCGGGACAAGTACACCGTGTATGACCAGATTATCGTGCTTGATTTGGCCGGGCACGTGCTGGTTCAGCTCGACCAGTCGCAGCCGGTCAGCCGTAGCGGCGATGCCTTGATTGCCCGTACCCTTGCCTGTGACAATTATGTCGAGACCTTCCGCACCAGCGACCTCTGCCCCGGCAAACGTGATGCGCTGATCTATTCGCGTCGATTGTGTCATCCCGAGACGGGCGCAGTGGTGGGTGTGCTGTGCCTGTGCTTTGCCTTTGAAGAAGAAATGGCTCGGATATTTTCGACTCACCGCGATCCGGCCGGACGCTCGAACATGTTGTTGCTCGATGCTGAGGGCTGCGTCATCGCCAGTGCCGATCCCGGCTGGATGCCGTTGGGTACGCGGGTTCCCGTCAACCATGACGCCATACCTCGCCCGATGATGTCAGGAGGGCGCGAATACCTGGTGTGTACGACGGCTTCGGCCGGTTACCAGGGCTATCCGGGGCCGCAGGGCTGGCAGGGACAAGTCATGATTGCGCTCGATATCGCTTTCGGGGGTGTTCAGGAAAGCATGCTGTCCGGGCTGGATGCCGGCATAGCTGATGGCTTGCTGGTCCATGCACGCACATTTTGTCCGGCGCTGTTCGACATCATGGGAGCCGCCGACAGCACCGCCGAAACGATACGGCGCGTTGTCTGGAATGGCCAGGTCACGAGCGCACAAGGTGCCGGCTCGACCAGCCTGAAGAACGTCCTCGAACAGATCAGCGAGACTGGCGCGCGCAGCAATACGCTGTTTGCCGAATCGATCCACAGCCTGTTCGATACAGTGCTGGCTGCTGGTCTGCGCGACGCCGAATATGTCACGAACTTGCTGGTAGACCTGCTTGATCGTAACCTCTACGAGCGCGCCAATGACTGTCGCTGGTGGGCGCTGTCGCCAGAGTTGCAGCGTTTGCTGGCGCTGCCACAGCCTGGTGAACAGGACATCGCTGCGATGACACACATTCTCACGACCATCAATGGCCTGTATACCGTCTATGCCTGCCTGTTCGTGTATGACCGCACGGGCCGGATAGTAGCCAGTACCGGGCCTGGTACCGACACGGTAGTCGATGCCGTGACACTGCAGCAGGTACTGGCGCTGCGTAGCGCCCAGGACTATTGCGTCTCGCCATTTGCGCCGTCGGCACGCTACGGGGATCAGCCGACCTACGTTTATCACGCCGCTATCCGCAATCCCATGCAGGTCTCTCAAATCATCGGCGGCATCGGTATCGTGTTCGATGCCGCACCGGAATTTGCTGCGATGCTGCGCGGAGGCATCGGCGACAAGCCAACTACGCTGGCCTTTTTTGTGGACCGGCGCGGCACCATTATTGCCAGCACCGATCCGGCCCGGCCTGTTGGAGCCACGCTTGAGATTGACAGCACCTTGCTCGCACTCGACAACGGCGGGAGCGCTTCACGTGTCGTCATTGACGAAGGCCGCTACGCGTTACTTGGTTGCACGGTGTCGCACGGTTACCGCGAATTCAAGGTCAGTGATTCCTACCGTGCCGACGTGATTGCCGTCGTGATATCAGCGGTCGGCGAAGTGTCCCGGCAAGCGCTTGCTGGCAATGACGCCGTCGCCGCGTTTGCACCAACGGGCGGTCAGGCCGAAGGTCCGGAACTGGCAACATTTTTCATTGGCACCGCGCTGATGGCGATTGCAGTCGATCATGTGCGCGAGGCGTTACCGGCGACCCACGTGGCACCGATATCGATCGGTGCCGGCAATGGATGCGGTTGTATCGGCATCGTTCCGATTGCCGGCAGACAGCCCGGTATGGCGGACGATTTTGTCTGGGTCTTTGACCTGGTCGCGGTCTTGTCCGGTGGTCCAAGCCGACAGGATAGTCGCAGTCAGGTTGTGGTGGTGCGCTTTGGGAACCGTTCGATTGGTTTGCTGGTTGACCAGTTGCATGGCGTCGGACAGATCGACGTGCAAGCGGTCACCGGCACGCCGCAGGGTGGGCATGCTAATGGCAATGGCTTGCTGGTGCAGCAGGTCTTTCAGGCCAACGACGGCAAGTTGCTGATCCAGATGATCGATATCGCCTATTTGTTCAGGCTGTTGTTGGCACCGGCCGAAAGCGCAACGCAATCATCATCGAACGTGTTCGCCTTGGCCGATGGCAGCCGCCATGGTCATCGCACAACCGGCTGAAGCGACGTCGTTAGCAACTCTGTCAGAACTCTTCCCAGTCATTGTCATGCTTTGCTGTCGTCGCAGCGACCAGCTGCTTCGCCGGTGCCCGTCGTGGTGCGGGTACCGGCTTGGGCAAGACGCGAGGCGTGAGAACGCGCCGCGTTACCGGTACCGAGGCCCGCATCGCACTGCCTTCAACGATCTTGAAAATACTGATGACTTGCGTGAGCGTGTTGGCTTGCTCGCGCAGCGAATCGGCTGCGGCTGCAGCCTGTTCGACTAACGCGGCATTTTGCTGGGTGACTTCATCCATCTGCGTGATGGCCATGTTGATCTGTTCGATGCCACTGGTCTGTTCCTGGCTGGCCGCCGAAATCTCACTGATGACATCGGTGACGCGTCGTACGCTATCGACAATGTCATTCATCGTCGTGCCGGTCTGGTCGACCAGTTTTGTGCCGGCATCGACTTTTTCGACCGAGTCCGTAATCAATCCCTTGATTTCCCGCGCGGCCGAGGCCGAGCGCTGCGCCAGGCTGCGCACTTCACTGGCGACGACGGCGAAACCGCGGCCTTGTTCACCGGCCCGCGCCGCTTCGACCGCCGCGTTCAAGGCGAGGATGTTGGTCTGAAATGCAATGCCATCAATGACGCCGATGATGTCGACAATTTTCCGTGCCGATGCATTGATGGCTCCCATCGTATCGACTACTTGAGTCACCATCTCGCCGCCCCTGACGGCAACCTGCGAAGCGCTCACCGCGAGCTGGTTGGCCTGACGTGCGTTATCGGCATTCTGTTTGACAGTGCTGGTCAGTTCCTCCATCGACGAGGCGGTCTCTTCGAGTGAACTGGCTTGCTGTTCGGTGCGGGTCGACAGATCCAGATTGCCGGCGGCGATTTCTGCCGATGCGGTGGCAATCGTGCCGGTGCCGTGACGTACTTCGCCGACGATGTTGACGAGGCTGTCGTTCATGTCTTTCAGTGCCTGCATCAACTGGCCGGTTTCATCGCGGGTAGTCACGGTGATGGTGCTGGTGAGGTCGCCCGAGGCAACCCGCCGGGCTACCGCCACGGCATCATTGAGCGGCGCAGTGATGGAGCGGGTCAGGCGCCAGGCCAGAACCATACCAATCAGTAGCGCTATTGCACTGATCAGCATTAAAGTTATCCTTGCATTCTGTGCTGCTGTCTCGGTGGCCATCGCCGTGGTGCGGGTTTCGGTCTGCAGTACTTTCCCGAACGCCTCAACGTGAGCGGTCACCTGAACGAGCAACGGCATGCATTCTTCGGTGATGGACTTGACGGCGGCGGCGGCTCTCTGGGTCGTGGCAAGCATGACGATGTTGTTCGCAACTGGCATGTAGCGTGCTTCCAGCGCGCGCAATTTCGCCAGCATCTGGCGGTCTTCGTCCGTGGCGGTGACTTGATCATTGAGCAGTGTGCCCAGCAAGACCAGTCCTTGATCGATCTTGATCTGGCTATTTTTGACTAACGCAATGTCTACTTGCTGGGCTGCCGGATCATCGATCAATGTCAGGTTGCGCGCGGCAATGGCGCGCTGGTCAATGGCTGACTGGACACGGCTCAGGGCTTCAATGCGGGCATCGCCAACTTCGGTCATGAAGCGGATTTTGTCGGACAGGGTGTTCATCTGCAGCACGCTCATGGCAGTGATTGCGAGCATGAGTAATAGCAGTGTCAAAAATCCCAGACCCAGCCGGGTACCAATCTTCCAGTTTTTCATAGTCATTCTCTCGGTGATCAGTTTTAGTGTGGAAGCGGTAGTTGGTATTCGTGCACGATCAAATTTATCTTGATCAACGGCACGACATAATGCCTGAAAGAAACTTGGTAGTTGGATTTTTTTACCAGCGGATTCGAGGCGTGGTGATGCGGTTTCCAGGCACCAGGAAAGCGTTCTCTGAAGTGCTGTTCCTACCGTTATTGGTTACTTCCGGGTGTTTTTTCTTCTTGAAAAAGTTATTTAAAACAACATAACCGAAGAAAAAGTATTTTTCTAAAGAAATATTAATGGTTACTATTAGTGACTTTAAAAAAGTTAAAAATGGTTGGATCTGGTTGGGTCTGGTTGTTTCATGTTGGAAGCATGCGCTCTGCATCGATTTTCAAAGGCGTAATTTCGAGTCATTAATCATGACGATTCAAATGAAAAATCTGAAAATTGGTCGTTGGCTTGTGATGGCATTGGCTGCAATCGATGCTCACAACCCAATGGTCTGTCTGCTCCAGATCAGCCCATTTCACAAATCCATGCAGAGCACATTGATCAATCTGCCCGACACAATCATGGCGCGTTTTTGTGCAGCGATCGCGCCAGCCAATGCCATGTTCAACCATCCATGTCAGATCGAGCACTCCCGGCATTGCAGTGAGATCAATTCCATCTCTCCTCTGTTGAGCCGCTTGATCCCTGTAATTTTTTCCCCTCATCGCAGAACATCCATTTTAGAGAAGTCGTTGCTCTGTGAAGTTAGCTAGTGTCCAACTTAGGTAATCAACGAAAGGCAACACAAATGAACCTCCAAAATTTATCCATCTCCCGTCGGCTTTTGATTGCGTTTGCTGCCGTGATTAGTATCTTTCTTGCCGTGTCCTGGGCCTCGCTGTCTACCTCTTCCAAGCTGGCGGAAGCGGAAGGCTGGAACACGCATACTTACGAGGTGCTGGCCACCGGCGGCGACATGCTTCTTTCCATGGTGAACATGGAGACGGGCGCACGCGGGCACTTGCTGACTGGTGAAGACCGCTTCCTTGAACCGTGGAATTCAGGCCTGAAAAACTTTGACAAGGCGTGGACTGAGGCAAAAAAATTAACCTCAGACAATCCAGCCCAACAAAAGCGGCTTGATGACATGAAAGCACGGCATCTGGAGTTCAAGGCTGTCGCCGAGTCGCTGTTTGCTCTGCGCAAGAATGTCAATGCGGGCACCACGACGATCGCCGATTTGAGTAAAGAGTTCTCGCTTGGTCGTGACAAGGCGGCGATGGACGGGTTTCGTGCTCTCGACGCCGAGTTTGACAAGGCAGAGCGTGATTTACTGGTGGTACGGGCAGCTGCGTCCGAGTCGCAACGCGCGCTCAATCGCAATGCCATTGTCGGTGGCAGCTTGCTTGCGGTGGTGATGGCGTCGCTGATGGGCATGTGGATCACGCGTTCGATTGTGCGGCCGATGGCGCAAGCAGTGGAAATCGCCAAGCGTGTAGCAGCGGGTGATCTGACCAGCAAAATCGTCGTGACCACAACGGACGAAACGGGTGAATTGCTGGGTGCGTTAAAACTGATGAATGAAACCCTGACAGGGCTGGTCGGCAAAGTCAGGCAGGGCACCGATACCATCGCGACCGCTTCTGCCGAGATTGCTTCAGGCAATATGGACTTGTCGTCGCGTACCGAGCAACAAGCCAGTTCGCTGGAAGAAACCGCGTCATCGATGGAAGAACTGACCGGCACGTCCAAGCAGAATGCGGATAATGCGCGGCAAGCCAACAAGCTGGCGTCGTCCGCGTCCGAAGTGGCAGTCAAGGGCGGGGCAGTCGTGTCGCAGGTGGTCAGTACGATGGGCTCCATCAATGAATCTGCCAAGAAGATTGCCGACATCATCGGCGTCATCGACGGCATTGCCTTCCAGACCAATATCCTGGCCTTGAACGCTGCGGTCGAAGCAGCCCGCGCCGGCGAACAGGGACGCGGGTTTGCGGTGGTCGCCAGCGAGGTACGCAGTCTGGCGCAGCGTTCGGCGGCAGCAGCAAAAGACATCAAAGGCCTGATCAATGATTCGGTCGAAAAAGTCGATGCCGGCACCAGACTGGTCGATCAGGCCGGCGCGTCGATGAGCGAAATTGTTGATAGCGTGCGCCGCGTGACCGATATCATCAGCGAGATTGCCGCCGCCAGCGAAGAGCAAACTGCCGGTATCGAACAAGTCAATCAAGCGATCGGTCAGATGGACGAAGTCACACAGCAAAATGCTGCACTCGTTGAGCAGGCTGCTGCGGCTGCCGAGTCGTTGCAGGATCAATCCGCCAATCTGGCGGAAACAGTCAGCGTGTTCAAACTGGACAACCATGGCGTTGCCAGTATGGTCGCCACGCGCCTGCCAGCCAGTCCAGCGGCAGGCAAGCAACGACAAGTCAGAAAACCCACTGCGCTGGCCCGGGTAGCACCGTCCCGTCCTGCTGTCACCACCAGAAAAATCGCCACAACACCGGTGGCTGCTGCTGGTGGTGAATGGGAAGAGTTTTAAGAAATAGAGTCGCTGACGCATTGTGCGAGTTCGTCGGGATGTGGTTACCAAAAGAACCATTTATGATGGTGTCCAGAAAATTCTACTTCTGAACAAGGACCATCATGAGCCGTCCCGCCGAGCGCCCCCGTCTCTTTCACTTAGTTAGCCTGCTGGTAGTGCTGGCGTTGGCCGGACCGCGTGCACATGCCGACGCGCCCGACCTGGTCGAGATTGTCCGTAACCCGATCATTGGTAACTACAAGGGTTACGCTGAATTCAAGATGGCGCATTACGACAATGCCCGCGCGATCTGGGAAGCGCTGGCGCAGCGCGGCAATGCTGATGCCAATTTCAATCTCGGGATTCTCGACGAGGATGGATTGGGTGTGACGGCCGACCTGGCGTCGGCCCTGCGTCACTATGAAATGGCGGCCGAAGCGGGGAGTCGTCGGGCGCAATACCGCTTGGGCTTGCTCTACGCCGCCGGTGTGAAAGTGCCGAAAGACGACGGACGTTCCGATAAATGGCTCGCCGCCGCCGCCGACCAGGGGGATAGCGATGCGGCGGCCCGCCTGGCGGCCCGCAGGGGTGCCGTCAACAATCAGCGTGAGACAGATTTTCAGCAAGCCGAATTGCTGCAGGCCTCCGGCAAGTCGGCTGAGGCAGCGACCATCCTGATGCGTCTGGCAGACGCTGGCGATGCGCGCTCGCAATCGCGGTTGGGCTGGATGTTCGAAGCCGGGCAGGGTGTGCCGCGTAATCTGGACAAGGCTGCCGTGCTGTTCCGGCAAGCCGCCGGGCATGGCGACGCCGATGCCCAGTACGCGCTGGCCGTGATGCTGCAGACTGGCAAGGGACAGCCACGCAATCCGATCGAAGCCGATACCTGGATGCATCGGGCGGCAGAGCAGGGCCATCCACCGGCCACCGCCGCGCTGAAAAAGGCGGCGGCTTTTTGAGTTGCGTCTAGTTTTTCTCGGCCAGCACTTCCGCCCGCAACACCCGCGCCGCCTGCACCATGTTGCCAAGCGCTTCCAAGGTCTCCGGCCAGCCACGCGTCTTCAAGCCGCAATCCGGATTAACCCACAGCCGTGCATCCGGGATGACCCCGCGCGCCTTGTGCAAGAGCCTGGTCATTTCGTCGACTTGCGGAATGCGCGGTGCGTGGATGTCATACACGCCCGGCCCGATATCATTCGGGTAGGAAAATTGTCCGAATCCATCCAGTAATTCCATGTCCGAACGCGAGGTTTCTATCGTGATCACATCGGCATCCATCGCAGCGATCCACGGCAGGATATCGTTGAATTCGGCGTAGCACATGTGGGTATGGATCTGGGTCTGGTCGGCAACGCCGGCTGCCGTGATACGAAAAGCACGCACCGCCTGATCGAGGTAGGCCGGCCAGTCACGCGCCTTCAGCGGCAAGCCTTCCCGCATGGCTGGCTCGTCGATCTGAATCATGCCGATGCCGGCCTGTTCAAGATCGCAGACTTCATCGCGCAATGCCAACGCAATTTGCAAGGTCGTGGTGGCGCGGGGCTGGTCGTCGCGCACGAACGACCATTGCAGCATCGTCACCGGGCCGGTCAGCATCCCTTTCATTGGTTTGGTGGTCAGGCTCTGAGCATAACGACTCCAGCCGACGGTCATGGCTTCCGGGCGATAAATGTCGCCGTAAATCAACGGCGGCTTGACGCAGCGCGAGCCGTAGCTCTGGACCCAGCCGTTGGCGGTGAAGGCAAAACCCCATAACTGTTCGCCAAAATATTCGACCATGTCGTTGCGTTCAGCTTCGCCATGCACCAGCACATCCAGCCCGAGCTGTTCCTGCTGCAGGACGACGTGACGGATTTCGGCGCGCATCTGTTCGAGGTAATCCAGGTGACTGATCTCGGCGCGTTTGTAGGCAGCGCGGGTTTGCCGGATCGAACTGGTTTGCGGAAACGAGCCAATGGTGGTGGTCGGGAAGGGCGGCAGTTGCCAGCGAGCTTGCTGGATCGCGATGCGGCTTGCAAAGGGTGCCGTGCGTTCGGCCAGCGCATCAGTGACCTTGCTCAAGCGCTTCTGGACTGCGGCGTTGTGGATGCGCGGTGAATTGGCACGACCCTGTTGCGCGGCACGGGCGCTATCGAATCCCGTGCCGACTTTGCCTGCCAGCGCGTGCTTGAGTAGCGCGACTTCATCGAGCTTCTGCACTGCGAAGGCCAGCCAGCCACGCAGTTCCGGATCGAGCTTGTCTTCCTGCGCAAGGTCAACCGGCACATGCAGCAGCGAGCAGCTAGGCGCGATCCACAGCTTGTCGCCGAGCTGCGCGTGCAGCGGTTGCAAGCGCGCCAGTGCCGCATCAAGATCGCAGCGCCAGATGTTGCGGCCATCGACGATGCCGGCCGACAGCACCCGTTCGGCTGGCCAGTCGGTCAGCAACGCATCGAGCTGCTGCGGTGCGCGTATCAGGTCCAGATGCACACCGGCCACCGGCAAGTCCCGCAGTAATTTTGCGTGCGTCACCACATCGTCGAAATAGGTTGCCAGCAGTAATGGTGGGGCATCGGCGGCCAGTGCCGTATAGGTCGGTTCAAACGCAGCGCACCAGCGTGCATCCAGATCCAGCGCCAGAATCGGTTCATCGATCTGGACCCATTCGACGCCGGCATAGCGCAGGCGTGTCAGCAAATCCCGATAGCCGGCCACAGCCGCCGGCAGCAAGTCGAGCGGATGGTCGAGTCCGGATTTGACTTTGCCACGATGCAGTAGTGTCAGCGGACCGATCAGTACGACCTTGACCCGATGGCCAGCTGCCCGTGCCTCCGCGACTTCGTCGAACAGCCAGTCGATCCCGCCATCGAAGCGTGTATCGGCGCTCCATTCCGGCACCAGATAGTGATAATTCGTATCGAACCACTTGGTCATTTCCATCGCAAAGTGGGTCTGATTGCCGCGTGCCATCGTGAAGTATTGCGACAGCGTCAGCGTAGCCGGCGCGATGTCGAAGCGCGACGGGATCGCGCCCAGTAGTGCCAGCATGCCGAGTACCTGGTCATACCAGGCAAAATCGCCGACCGTGATCAGGTCCATGCCGGCATCGGCCTGTTGCTGCCAGTGGCGCTGGCGCAAGTCGCGACCAGTCTGGTGCAATTGCGCTTCGTTGCTGTCGTTGCGCCAAAAAGTTTCGAGCGCGAATTTCAGTTCGCGCTGCGCGCCTATGCGTGGAAATCCAAGGGTGTGGGCGAGGGCCATGCGGTACTCCGTGTGCGGTTGGTCAGGGACAAGCATGTTGACGCAGCATGTCGTATGATTCAAACGCTAAAATGTACCGATCAACATGAGCCAAATTCATATGCAAGCCATCCTCGAAATCCGTCACCTGAAAACCCTGATCGCCTTGCGCGAAGCCGGCAGCCTGTTACGTGCGGCGACGCTGCTTAACCTGACCCAGTCGGCGCTGTCGCACCAGTTGCGCCAGCTCGAAGACCATCACGGCAGTCCGTTGTTCGAGCGTAAATCCCAGCCGGTACGCTTCACGCCGGCCGGCGAGCGCTTGCTTAAACTGGCCGATGTCGTCTTGCCACATATGGATGGTGCGGCACGCGATCTGGTGCGGATGGCGCAGGGCACGGCCGGTCAGTTGCGCATTGCGGTGGAATGCCACACCTGTTTTGACTGGCTGATGCCGGCGATGGATGTGTTCCGCTCACGCTGGCCGGAAGTCGAACTCGATATCGTGTCCGGTTTTCATGCCGATCCGGTCGGTTTGCTGTACGGCCATCGCGCCGATATTGCGATTGTTGCCGAGATCGATTCCGATGAAACCGTTGACTACCATCCGCTCTTCAGTTTCGAAATCGTCGCACTGCTGGCACACGACCATCCGCTGGCCGGGCGCGCGTATCTGGTCGCAGCCGACTTCGCCACCGATACGCTGATTACCTATCCGGTGCCGGATGACATGCTCGACGTAGTCCGGCAAGTGATGAAGCCGGCTGGCGTACAGGCAGAACGTCGTACTACCGAGTTGACGGTGGCGATGCTGCAATTGGTGGCGAGCCGGCGCGGTATTGCGACACTGCCGATCTGGGCGGCACAAAATTATCTAAAGCGCGACTACGTGCTGGCTCGCCCGATCACGCCGCAGGGACTGACCGGACGCTTGTATGCGGCCTGTTTGCCGGAGCTATCGGCGCGGCCTTATCTGGTGGATTTTGTCAGAACGACGCGCGAGAGCTGCTATTTGAGTTTGGAAGGCGTGGCGTTGTTATAGACAATTCAGGGCATCCGTTGCAATGCCCGTTGGTTATTGCAACGGCTGAGATGACTGGAGCGATACCGGGCTGCTCATAAAAAAAGCGCTCCGAAGAGCGCTCTTTCATGTTCCGGTAAGGCTTATTGCACCTTGGCTTTGGCACGCAGTTCCTGCTGATATTCCTGCAATTTCTTCTGTTGCAGGCTTTCGCTGATCTGTGGCTTGACTTCTTCCAGCGTCGGCACTTTGGCGGCGCGGGTGTCTTCGAGCTTGATCACGTGGTAACCGAACTGGGTCTTGACCGGTACTTCGGTGTAGGAACCCTTGCCCAGTGCAACCATCGCATCGGAGAAAGGCTTGACGAATGACGCTGGCGAGGCCCAGTCCAGATCACCACCGTTGGCAGCCGAACCTGGATCTTTTGATGCCTTGGCCAGATCTTCAAACTTGGCGCCGGCTTTGAGCTTGACGATGATGGCTTTGGCTTCGTCTTCTTTTTCAACCAGGATATGACGGGCACGGTATTCCTTGTCGCCAGCCGTTGCCTTGAACTTGTCGTATTCGGTCTTGATGTCGGCATCGCTGACCGGGTGTTTCTTGACGTAGTCGCCGACCAGCGCGCGGATCACCAGCGACTGACGGGCGATTTCGAGTTGGGCCTTGACGTCGGCAGAGTTGCCCAAGCCGAGTTTGTCGGCTTCCTGCACCAGCACTTCGCGGTTGATCAATTCTTCCTTGACCATTTTGCGCAGTTCCGGGGTGTCGGCTTGTCCTTGTGTCGCGGCTTGCTTGACCATCAGGTCGGCGCGGCTCGATGGAATTGACTTGCCGTTCACCACGGCGATATTTTGCGCCATGGCTGGCAGGGCGGCCATAGCGAGTAAGACTACGAGCAAGCGGGCAGGTTTGAATGTCATTATTTGTTCCTAGGGTCGAAATTAAAATAAAAGCATACGAAAGGGAATTCAGGGTGTGGCTGCGACTTCGGAAGGTGCCGCCGTGCTCAGCGCAAGTGCGTGGATCTCCGCCTGGAGCATGTCGCGGAGGCAATCATACACGAGCCGATGGCGGTTCACGCGGGACTCACCTTCAAAACGTGCCGACACCAGATGCAGCCGGAAATGGCTACCGCCGGTGGCGGCACCCGCGTGACCGGCATGTGCCGCAGACTCGTCTTCAAGTACGCAGGCCGTCGGTGCGAAAGCAGCGGTCAGGCTGGCCAGGATGCGTTGTTCACGATCGTTCATTTTGGCTCCTGCATGTGCTTGGACAAGAACAAACTTTGTGCCAGAACAAATACCAGCATCAGGCCCATGCCGCCGAACAACTTGAAATTGACCCAGGTGGCGGTTGTGTAGTTGAACGCCACGTACAGATTCAGGAAGCCCATCAACACAAAAAATATTGCCCATGACAAGCCCAGCCGGGTCCAGAGTGCGGCTGGCAAGTCGATCTGTTCACCCATCATTTTCTTGATCAGATTCTTCTTCAGCACGAACTGGCTGATCAGAAAAACGCCGGCAAACGCCCAGTACAGTACGGTCGGTTTCCACTTGATGAACGTCTCGTTGTGAAAGTAGATCGTTGCACCACCGAACACACCGACGATCAGCAGGGAGACCCACAACATCACATCAATCTTCTTGCGCCGCAGCAGCAACCAGCCAATCTGGGCCAGCGTCGCGACGATCACGACGGTGGTGGCCAGCAGGATAGGCGCTTGCGCGGCCGTGACAACTCCGCCCGAGACCATGCCGGACAGATAGCGTCCGGCCAGTTCCTGGGCGGCGGCGACATTGCCCTCGCCCCACTTGAACATCGCAAAGAAGAGGATGACCGGGAACAGGTCGAACAGGAATTTCATTCTGGATTCTTTTCAGTCGGGTTGGCGGACGACGCAAAGCTCAACGATGCGGAGTTGATGCAGTAGCGCAAGCCAGTCGGTTTCGGACCATCCGGAAAGACGTGACCCAGATGGGCGTCACAGACCGCACAGATAATTTCGGTGCGTGCCATCCCGTGACTGCGATCGACCAGTTCCTTCACGTTGTCCGGGTTGATCGCGGTGAAATAGCTGGGCCAGCCGCAGCCGGAGTCGAACTTGGCATCGGACTCGAACAATGGCGTATTGCAGCAAACGCAGGTGTAGATACCGTGTTCATGGTGATCCCAGTAGCGGCCGGTGAACGCCCGTTCGGTAGCGGCGTGGCGGGTCACTTCGTAATCCATCGGATCGAGGGCGGCACGCCATTCGGCGTCGGTCTTGGTAATCTTGTTTGTCATGATGAGCAACTCACTTCCAGTTGGCTGGCCCAGTCGGGTGGCAGGGCCGCATAGTTGTCGGATTCAGGCTGGTCATCAAATGGTTTCTCGAGAATCGCCAGCAAGCGGGTTACTTCAGAATAATCCCCTGCCTGGGCTTTTTCGATGGCCACTTGAGCCAGATGATTGCGAAGAACGTATTTGGGGTTGACCGCATGCATTGCAAGACGCCGTTCGGTATCGCCACGCGACTCCTGACGCAAGCGTTGCCGGTAAGCGCTAGCCCAGGCATCGAATGCCGGACGTTCGATGAACAGGTCACGCAATGGCGCATCGGTCTCCGGTTGGTCGATCTGCAGATCACCGAGGCGGCGGAAAAACAGCGTGAAGTCGACCCGGCCAGCCTGCAGGATGGCGAACAGACTATCGGTCAGCGCAACATCATCAGGCAGTTCCGTGGCCAGTCCGAGCTTGGCTTGCAGCAGCGTGGCCATCATGCTGTCGTAGTCCGGCTTGAAATTGGCCAGCGCCGCTTGCGTATCGTCGACCGTGCCGATCAGCGGCAGCAGGGCCTGGCCCAGCGCATAGCAATTCCAGTGGGCGATCTGCGGTTGCATCGCATAGGCATAGCGACCTTGCTGATCGGTGTGATTGCAGATGTGGGACGGATCGAAGCCATCCATGAAGCCGAACGGACCATAGTCGAGCGTCAGGCCGAGGATAGACATATTGTCGGTGTTCATCACGCCATGCATGAAGCCGACGGCCTGCCAGTGCGCAACCATCTGTGCGGTACGCCGCGTCACACTTGTCAGTAGGGCTGCATACGGATTGGCATCGTTGCGTGCTTCCGGGTAGTGCGTGTCGATGACATGGTCGGCCAGCGCGCGCAGCAGTTCGGGTTGGTCGTTCTGATACCAGTGCTCGAACGAGCCGAAACGAATGAAGCTGGGCGCCATGCGCGTGGTCACTGCCGTAGTCTCGGGAGTTTCGCGCATGATCAGCTGGTTTGAGCCGGTCACGCACAGCGCCCGGGTGGTCGGGATGCCGAGTCCGGCCATCGCTTCCGAGCAGAGGAATTCACGGATCGACGAGCGCAGTACTGCACGGCCATCACCACCGCGCGAATACGGTGTCGGACCGGCACCCTTGAGTTGCAATTCCATGCGACCGGTTGGCGAGGGCACATCACCGAGCAGGATCGCGCGGCCATCGCCGAGCTGGCCGGCCCAGACGCCGAACTGGTGGCCTGAATAGACAGCCGCCAACGGCGTGGCTGCGTTTGGAATCCGGTTGCCAGTGAAGGTCTCGATGAAATCCGTCGTGGTGAATTCGGCCGGATCAAAGTTGATCAAGGCTGCTGCTGATGCACTGGCGCAGACCAGATACGGTTTTGCCAGCGGCGTCGGCATCAGGCGGGTGGAAAACGCCTCGGGCAAGTCGGCAAAGCGGTGCGCTATCTCGAGCGTACTGGTGCGGTATTGCTTGGGTAAAGTCATGGTATTCCGGGATAAACAGCGAGCGTGCAGTGTAAATCAATCGGGTGGCCAACGTGGACAGCGTCGCCATTGTGACCATTCCCGCTCAAGTCAGGTCAGGCTCGCATGCACCAGATTGCGGACCATTTGCCGGAAGCGATCGCGCTGCTCGGGCGCCTGCATGAGCCAGATGGCGATCAGGTCTTCTTGCGGATCGATCCAGAAATACGTGCCGGCCAGGCCGCTCCACAGAAAATCGCCAACTGAACCGGGCGTCGGTGCACCACCAACTGTATTGCGCACCGCAAAGCCCAGTCCGAATCCATAACCGGGGCCGGGTAGATAGGCCGCGCCGCTGGTGGCGCCCGGAATGCCGGCCAGGTGGTCGCTGGTCATGAACGCGACGGTCTTGCGCGACAGCAGTCGCACGCCATCGAGTTCGCCGCCGTTGCGCAGCAAGCGCGCAAAGCGCAGGTAATCACGCGCGGTCGACAACAAGCCACCGCCACCGGACAAAAATTCAGGACGTTTGCGCGCATCGAGCAGACGCACAGCCTGCTGTGTGACGGGATCAATCGGAAACGCTTCGGCGATCCGGTGCTGCTGCTCGGGCGCGACCCAGAAACCGGTGTCGGGCATGTGCAATGGCGCAAAAATTTGTTCCTGCAAATGGACATCGAGCGATTGGCCGGAAATTTTTTCCAGCAACGCGCCCAGCAGATCGGTAGCGCGGCTGTACTCCCAGCCGGTGCCCGGCTGGAACGCCAGCGGCAAGCGCGACAGGCAATCGACCAGTTTTGCGTTGGTAATGTTGCGACCCTCGATGCCACTGGCCAGATAGGCTTGCTTGACCAGCGTCGACTCGCCGAAGATGCCGTAGGTCAGGCCGGCGCTGTGGCGCAGCAAATCCTGAATCGTCATCTCACGTGTACACGGTGCCAGCGTCATGGTCCGGCTGCCGTCGGCAGCAACGCTTTCCGTGGCGACTTGCAGGTTGGCCAGCTGCGGCAAATAGCGTGACACTGGATCCGAAATCAGTAGCCGCCCCTGTTCGGCCAGCATCATGATCGCCACCGAGACAATCGGTTTGGTCATCGAATAGATACGGAATAGTGAGTCTGTCGCCATGGGTATTGAGCGGTCCGGACCTTGTGCGCCGTAGGCTTTTTCATGGGCAATCTGGCCGCCGCGTTCCAGCAGCAGCGTGGCACCGGGAATATGTCCGGCATCGATCTCGCGCTGGATGGCCTGATCAAGCCGTTCCAGGCCCGATAGGCTAAAAGGCGCATTGATGGAATCGTTAGCTTGTGGCATGGTTCTCCGTAATGGTGTGTTGATCATTGATTTTAAAAAATAGGCCACAGCACTATGCATGTTGCCAGCAGATTCCTTTTGACAGGAGACACAAATAGCATGAACACGAGCATGAACGCGAGCATGAACGATCAATTAATGATTCCTTCGCTGAAGGATAAAGTCTCGCCCGAAGAGTGGCAAACCCGCGTAGATCTGGCGGCCTGCTACCGGCTGGTGGCGGATTACGGCTGGAGCGATCTGGTCTTCACGCATATTACGGCGCGCGTGCCAGGCATCCATGACCAGTTCCTGATTAATCCCTACGGCATGATGTTCGATGAAATTACCGCGTCGTCGCTGGTGAAAATCGATCTCGACGGCAACAAGCTCGATGACTCGCCATTTCCCGTCAATCCGGCCGGCTTTACGATTCACAGCGCCGTCCATGCGGCACGTCCGGATGCGCAATGTGTGCTGCATGTGCACAGCCTCAATGGCGTGGCGGTGTCGGCGCAAAAACAGGGCTTGCTGGCGCTGTCGCAGCAATCTATTTTTATCCTGGCCAGCCTGGCCTATCACGACTACGAAGGCGTGGCGCTGCGCGAGGATGAAAAAGCGCGATTGGTCGCCGACCTCGGTCGCAACACGTATTTCATGCTGCGCAACCACGGCTTGCTGACACTCGGCTCGACCATCGCCGATGCCTTCCTGAACATGTACACCTTCGAGACCGCCTGCAATATCCAGATCCGGGCACAGGCCGGTGGTGGCGAACTGATCACGATACCTGACGCCATCATCAGCACCGCACAGGCGCAGGCCCGCGAAGCGACCAAGTCACTCGGCGGCATGCTGGCCTGGCCGGGACTGTTGCGACGACTGGACCGGGCCGATTCATCGTTCCGTAACTGAGCAGACATTCACGCCCGATGCGGCATCGCAGCATCGAAAACTATTGACGCTTTCCGCACGGTCGTACGAAAATCGCTGCGACCGAATTAAAACGCATACAGGAGAAAAGATGGCGTCGTACCCGAAAAGCCCGTTGATGGGGCAGATGATGGATCAGCCATTACTGATCTCCAGCATCATTGAACATGCAGACCGCCATTTCGGTGATAACGAAATCGTTTCCCGCCGCGTCGAAGGCGATATTCATCGCTACACCTATCATGATTGCCACACCCGTTCGCGTCAGCTTGCCAATGCCCTGGCCACGTTGGGTGTGACCATTGGTGACCGCGTCGCGACGCTGGCCTGGAATGGTTACCGTCATCTTGAAGCGTATTACGGCGTGTCCGGTTCCGGCGCGGTGCTGCACACGGTCAATCCGCGCCTGCATCCGGAGCAGGTCGCTTACATCGTCAATCACGCCGAAGACCAGTATCTCATGTTCGACTTGACGTTCCTGCCGCTGGTCGAAGCGTTTGCCGCGCACTGCAAGACCGTCAAGGGTTTCATTGCGCTGTGCGACCGTGATCACATGCCTGCCAGCAGCAAGATTGCTAACCTGCTTTGCTACGAAGAGCTGATTGAAGCCGCTTCGCCCGATTACACCTGGCCATTGTTCGACGAGAACTCGGCATCGAGCCTGTGCTACACCTCCGGCACGACCGGCAATCCGAAAGGCGCGCTGTATTCGCATCGCTCGACAGTACTGCACTCGTATGCGTCGACCATGCCTGACAGCCTCAACGTATCGGCCCGCGATGCGGTGTTGCCGGTGGTGCCGATGTTCCATGTCAATGCCTGGGGTTTGCCGTATTCGGTCTTGCTGACCGGCGCCAAGATGGTGTTCCCGGGTCCTGCGCTGGATGGCAAGTCGCTCTATGAGTTGTTCGAGCAGGAACAGGTGACGTTTTCGGCCGGTGTGCCGACGGTCTGGTTCGGCCTGCTCAACTACATGGCCGACAACGACCTGACCTTCTCCAGCTTCAAGCGCACCGTCATCGGTGGCTCGGCCTGTCCGCCGGCGATGATGAAAACCCTGCGCCACAAATATGGTATCGAAGTTATCCACGCTTGGGGCATGACCGAGATGTCGCCGCTGGGCACGTCGTGCACGCTGCAGGCGAAACACAATAATCTGTCCGAAGACGCGCGTCAGTCACTGCTGGAAAAACAGGGCCATGCGATTTACGGCGTCGACATCAAGATCGTTGACGATGCCGGACTCGAATTGCCATGGGATGGCAAGACCTATGGCAACCTGCTGGTCAAGGGGCCATGGATCATCAGCAGTTATTACAAGCAGGAAGAAGCCAGCGTGCTCGAAGATGGCTGGTTCCCGACCGGCGACGTGGCCACCATCGATGCCGATGGCTACATGCAGATCACGGACCGCAGCAAGGACGTCATCAAGTCCGGCGGCGAGTGGATCGGCACCATCGACCTGGAAAATATTGCGATGGCGCATCCGGCCGTTTTGCAAGCGGCCTGTATCGGCGTGTTCCATCCGAAGTGGGATGAACGGCCATTGCTGATCGTGGTCAAGCGCGCCAATGCCGAGGTGACGCGGGAAGAATTGCTGGCGTTTTATGACGGCAAGATCGCCAAATGGTGGACGCCGGACGATGTCACTTTTGTCGATGCATTACCAATCGGCGCGACCGGAAAATTTTTGAAAAACAAAATGCGTGAACAGTTCAAGGAGTACAAGCTGCCCACTGCCTGATGGGTCGAAATGCGTCATGCGTAATGCGTAATTCGTAGTTGGTCATCGCAGTTTTCATACCTATAAAATCCATAAGGAAGAGACAAATGACAAACCAGTTCCGCCCGTTGTTGATTGCCCTGTCCGTCGCCGCTGCCTTTGCTGCTCCGGTTGCCTATGCCGAAAACGTCAAGGTTGCGCTGATCGAATCCTTGTCCGGCCCGTTCGGCCCGATCGGCCAGAACGAGTTGCAAACTTTCCAGATGTTTGCCGAGATGGCCAACAAGCAAAAGCTGGCCGGTGACAATACGCTCGAATTTGTTGGCTTCGACAATAAGGGCAGCCCTCAGGAATCGTTGACCCAGCTTAAACGGGTAATCGATCAAGGCTACCGCTACATTACCCAAGGTAACGGCTCCGGCGTGGCACTGGCACTCATCGATGCCGTCAACAAGCACAACGATCGCAATCCCGGCAAGGAAGTCGTTTTCCTGAACCATGCGGCGATCGATCCTGATCTGACCAACAGCAAATGCAGCTTCTGGCATTTTCGTTTCGATGCCAATTCCGACATGAAAATGGAAGCCCTGACCAGCTTCATGGCCAAGGACAAGTCGATCAAGAAGGTCTACATCATCGGTCAGAACTACTCCCATGGCCAACAGGTCACGCGCGCGGCGAAGGAGTACCTCAAGCGCAAGCGGCCGGATATCGAAATCGTCGGTGATGACTTGCACCCGATCGGCCAGGTCAAGGATTTCTCGCCGTACATCGCCAAGATCAATGCGTCCGGTGCCGACACGGTTATTACCGGTAACTGGGGTGCCGACCTCGCGTTGTTGATCAAGGCCGGCAAGGATGCCAACCTGAAAGCCAACTTCTATACGTATTACGCCGGTACGACCGGTGTGCCGACGGCCATGGGCGAGTCGGGTGCCGACCATGTCAAGATGGTCGCCTACTGGCATCCGAATACCGAGACTTTCTCCGGCAAGGAAATTGTCGAGGCATTCAAGAAGAAGTACGACGGTGACTTCTACACCCTGTCGACCTACAACATTGTCCAGATGATGTCGATGGCGATCAAGAATGCCAAGTCCGCTGACCCGATCAAGGTGGCCTATGCGCTCGAAGGCATGAAGTTCAACAGCCTCAATGGCGAAAACGAAATGCGCGTGGCGGACCATCAGTTGCAGCAACCGCTCTACATCGCGACCTGGTCCAAGGTGGACGGCAAGATCGTCAAATACGATCAGGAAAATACCGGTTACGGCTGGAAGACCAACGAAAAAATACCGACCTATGTCGCTACGCAGCCAACGTCCTGTCAAATGAAACGGCCGCCGAAGCCGTCGTAATTTGTCGTGATGCTTGAGGCAGGACAAACGACCGTCGGGAGATCCCCGGCGGTTGTCATGTTCTGTGCCAGGCTTTTTAAACGGATAGCGAAGTAGTCGGCAAGGCAGACTACTTCGCTGCGGTTAGCTTCGCTGTGCGTTGTTCTTCAGTCCGTGTCGCTGCACGTATCCATCACATAAAGGTTTCCCCGTGGAGTTCACGCTAATTACCTTGCTCAACGGTCTGAGCTACGGCCTCTTGTTGTTCATGCTTTCCGCTGGCCTGACGCTGATCTTCAGCATGATGGGCGTCCTCAATTTTGCGCATGCCAGCTTTTACATGCTGGGTGCTTATTTTGCTTATACGATTTCCAGCGTACTGGGCTTCTGGCCGGCCCTGCTGGTCGCACCACTGCTGGTCGGTGCACTGGGTGCACTGGTCGAGCGCTACGGTTTGCGCTCGGTGCACAAGTACGGTCATATTCCCGAATTGCTATTTACCTTCGGCTTGTCTTACGTGATTGTCGAAGTCGTGCAACTGATCTGGGGCCGTGCAACGGTGCCGTACCAGATTCCGGACGAACTCGATGGTGCGCTGTTCACGCTCTACACAACGACCTTTCCGATTTATCGCGGCTTCATGATGCTGATTGCCTTGCTGATGCTGCTGGCGATTTATCTGGTGCTCACGCGGACCCGCATCGGCCTGGTGATTCAGGCGGCGTTGACGCATCCGGGCACGGTCGAAGCGCTCGGTCACAACGTGCCGCGGGTGCTGATGCTGGTGTTTGGCGGCGGCTGTGCGCTGGCCGGTCTGGCGGGTGTTATCGGCGGCAATGCATTCGTTACCGAACCTGCCATGGCCGGTACGGTCGGCAGCATCATCTTCGTGGTGGTGGTGGTCGGCGGTATGGGCTCACTGGTCGGTGCGCTGATTGCCTCGCTGCTCATTGGCGTACTCCAGACTTTTGCAGTAGCCATCGACTATTCGATGATCAGCCTGCTGGAGCTGTTTGGCGCACAAATCACGGCAATGACACCCGGTTATGCGGTCCTCAAACTCACCATTTCACAGGTCGCACCCATCATGCCTTACCTGTTGCTGGTGCTAATTCTTATCTTCAGGCCCAAGGGTTTGATGGGTACACGGGAGGGATGACCATGACATATCGACCTCTCAATCTTGCGCGCTGGATCATCTGGTGTTGTTTTGCCGCGATACTGATCGTTGCACCGCTGATTTTTCACGAAGGTGCGTCGATGTCGCTGCTGTCGCAAGTCGGCACACTGACGATCTTTGCGCTGTCATACAACATGTTGCTGGGACAGGGCGGCATGCTGTCGTTCGGTCACGCGGTGTACTCCGGTCTCGGGGCATTTTTCGCGATCCATGCGCTCAATATGGCGGGCGCCGGTTCACCGATCCCGGTGGTACTCGTGCCATTGATAGGCGGCGTGGCAGGGATGGGTTTCGGCATCCTGTTCGGCTATGTCACCACCAAGAAAAGCGGCACGACCTTTGCGATGATCACGCTGGGACTCGTCGAGCTGGTGTTTTCGGCGTCGTTGATGTTTCCGGAATTTTTTGGCGGCGAGGGCGGTGTGTCGTCTAACCGGGTCACTGGCGAACCATTCCTCGGCATCACATTCGGCCCGCAAATTCAGGTGTATTACCTGATCGCGTTCTGGTTGTTTGTCACGACCATCGGCATGTATGCGTTCACGCAAACACCGTTGGGGCGACTTGTTAATGCGGTGCGTGATAATCCGGAGCGGGTCGAATTCATCGGCTATGACACGCAGTGGGTGCGTTACATGACGTTGATCCTGTCGGCCTTCTTTGCCGGGATTTCCGGTGGTCTGTCGGCCATCAATTTTGAAATCGTCAGTGCCGAAAACGTCAGCGCGGTGCGTTCCGGTGCCGTGCTTCTTTTCACCTTCATTGGCGGTATCGGCTTCTTTTTCGGGCCGATTATCGGTGCGGTCGTTGGCGTTTTCCTGACCGTGATGCTGTCCGATTTCACCAAGGCCTGGCAGCTGTATCTGGGCGTGTTCTTCATCCTCATCGTGATGTATGCCCCGGGTGGGATTGCCAGCATCGTGATGATGAATGTCCGGGTTGTGGTGCACCGACAGTTCGGGCGTGTGGCGCCGCTGATGGCGGCAATCTGCGCTGCCGGACTGGTCATATTTCTGGGTGCCGTCGTCTTGATCGAGATGTTGTATCACGTCACGCTGGCGATTGGCCGCGGGCCACTGATGAAGCTGTTTGGCTTTCAGGTCAACACGGGCGCACCGGCTGTGTGGCTGATCGGCGTTGCCCTGGTCGCCATCGGTATCATTGCATTCGCGAAAATCAAGACCCCATTTTGCAACGTATGGGACGACGTCAATACCGACATTGAAGCAGCTACCCGGAGGGCACAAACATGAGCGCGTTTTCCCTCGAACTGAAAGATGTTCGCAAGAGTTTCGGCAAGTCCGAAATCATTCGCGGCACCAGCCTGCAAGTGCCGAAAGGCGAGCGCTTTGCCGTGATCGGACCGAATGGTGCCGGCAAGTCGACACTGTTCAACCTGATCTCGGGGCGCTTCGGTATTAGCAGTGGCGACATTCTGCTCAACGGTGCCAGCACGGTGGGCTTGAAGCCGTTCGAGATCAACCGGCTTGGCTTGTCGCGCAGCTTCCAGATCACGAACATCTTCCATCGGCTCAGCGTCTACGAAAACCTGCGTTGTGCCGTGTTGTGGTCGCTCGGGTACAAGTACTCGTTCTGGCATCGTCTCAATGGTCTCAAGGATGCGCATGAACGGGCCGAAGCGGTACTCGAACAGATCGGCTTGTCGCGACGCCGCGCAACATCGGCCGGATTGCTGACCTATGCGGAACAGCGGGCACTCGAAATTGGTATCACGATTGCCGGTGGTGCCGACGTGATTTTGCTCGATGAACCGACCGCCGGCATGAGCCGGTCAGAAACCGAATTGGCTGTCGAGCTGATCCGCAAAGTCACCGTTGGCAAGACCTTGCTGATGGTCGAGCACGACATGAGCGTGGTGTTTGGCCTGGCCGACAAGATTGCGGTGCTGGTGTATGGCGAGATGATTGCCTGCGACACACCAGCCAATATTCGTGGCAATGCAAAAGTGCAGGAAGCGTATCTGGGCACCCATGCCCCGGAGGAGACAGCATCATGACGGCCCTGCTGGAACTGAAAAATCTGCATGCTTTTTACGGCAAGAGCCATGTTCTGCATGGCGTCAATCTGGTGGTCAACGAGGGCGAGATTGTTAGCCTGCTCGGACGCAATGGCGTGGGTCGGTCAACCACGGTCAAGGCGGCGATGGGGCAGGTTGATTCGACCGGCTCCATCCTCTTCAAGGGCGAGGAAATGATCGGCCTGAAAGCCTTTCAGATTGCCCACAAGGGGCTGGGCTACGTACCCGAAAATCGCGACATCTTTCCGACGCTGACGGTCGAGCAGAACCTGATTCTTGGCGAAAAGAAAGGCCGCAAGTCGCGCTGGACGCTCGAGGACATGTACCAAATGTTTCCCCGCCTGCGCGAACGACAGCACACCCCGGCCGGCGTGATGTCGGGCGGTGAACAGCAGATGCTGACCTTGTGCCGCACGTTGATGGGCGACCCGGACCTGATCATGATTGACGAGCCGACCGAAGGGTTGGCACCGAAGATCGTCGACCTGGTTGCCGAGTACCTTAGTGCACTAAAAAATCGCGGCATTTCGATTCTGCTGGTCGAGCAAAAGCTGGCGATTGCGCTGGAGATTTCTCAACGGGTTTATGTGATGGGACACGGCTCGATTGTGTTCGAAGGGACGCCGGAGCAGCTCACTGCGAATAATGCGATTCGCAAGGAGTGGCTGGAAGTTTAAGTGCACGAGGTTGATGCAGGTGCCAACGGATGGTGGCGCTTGTCGTCATTGTTTAACCTCCATCACTACCGTTATTTCTGCCATCTTCGCTATCTCCGCCAATACCCGCAATGCCGTCGCCGTTGTCACCAGATGGTCTTCATCGGCATACAAGCGTCCGCAAGCCACGTCTCCTGACCAGGGCTGATGGCAGCTTGGGTCTGTTACCCGCAAATTCATGCTGCCAGCCCATGCGCCATCCTGTTGCTGCAAGGCGAGCAGCTCGCTCGCCAGTCCGCTGATCAGCCCGGGTCGGGCCTGTTGCAGGCTGGCGATACCGGTGACGAGCGCCAAGTCGAATGCGCCATGGATCGCATGCTGCTCGTCCATACCAACCACCGGCAACCGGCCTTTCTGCGGTACACCGAGTGCGCGTAACAAACGCAGACTCCACCATGTCGCGTAGTGACAAGTACGCCACCAGTACGACGGCCAGGTGCCGTCCTTGCAGCGCTCCCGCGCGAGCACTTCCAGGACGTCATCGCGCAAGGCGATCTGGTCAGCCGGCGCCAGTGCCAGAAACGCTGCAGGGGTGACGTCATTGTGTGGTGCGCCCCACGCATCATCGCGCGCATAGGTTGCAAAGCCGCCATTACGATGCCAGCGCTGGCGTAACCATGCGAGGTCCGACGGCAATGGTGTTTTGCCGGCAAGCCGCAACAACGTCAGCGCGAACGCACTGGAATCTGCATCGGGGCCGGTGTGGTCGTTGTAACCCCAGCCCTGTGGAGTGGGGCGGTGCTGTTCCAGCCAGTCGGCCGCAGCGCCGGCGCTGCGCCGCACGGCTTCGCTGTGATCGGATTCGGCCAGCGCCACCCCGACGTAAGCGGTCACCCATGCCGTAGAGCGCCCCACCGGCAAGCGGTAATCCTGCCAGTGGCCATCGGCCGCCTGATGCGATAGCAGGTAAGCGACGGCTGCGCGCAGTGCGCTGGGCAGTTCACTTTGCTGAGCACTTTGCCGTGCCATATCGCCGGTCTGTTTCATTGCTGCAGGGATTTCAAATAGATATTGAGTCTGGGCCGGCGCGTCTGGTCCAGGCCCAAGCCGAGGAAAGCCAGTTCACCCAGTCTGACCAGATGCTCAATCTGATGACAGGATGTCAGCCCGTAACGCCGGCAGCACAAATCAATAATCGACAGCCATTGTTCTGACGGACGCGCGACACAATGGGCGCAGACATCGAGTTTGACATCGCCTGGCGTGTTGTCCGGCATCTCTTCTGCTGCCGCGCTGGCAAAGCGCATCCCGATGCTGCCGACAATCGCGCTGCGTGGAATGTGCCGGGAACCGATGACGATACGCAGGAAGTCACGGACTTCGGCGCTCTCGGCCAGCGACAAGCCAAGGTCTGCCAGCGCCGCCTTGTGGCCGACGCGCCAGTACAGTTTTGCGCGGGCATTTGCCGTTGAGCTTCCTTCGATGCCGGCGCTGACTAATTGCGTATGCCGCGCCAGTTGATCCGGGATGAAGTTGCCCAGCCATTGCTGGGCCCGTCTCCAGCGGGCGGCAGGATCGCCCCATTTTGTGCTGACATACAGCGCCATGCCAGGTCCGGACAAATTGGTGGCCAGCCATGCGCCGCCGTTCGGCAGGGCAGCACGTGACGTAATATCAGCGGGCAACATGCGCTCCATCAAGGTCTGGCAAGCTGCGCGCAGGTCGGGAGCCTGCTGCTCCAGTGTTGCCCGCACAGCATGACCGACTTGCTGTTTGCGTTGCCGGACGTCACTGGTTTTCGCGGCAGGATCCGCCAGCAACCGCACGACAGGCGCTGCGTCAACTTGCAGTCCGATGCATAGTTGTAGCGGCGAACCATCGTTGTTAAGGGTCGAGCGCCATGGCCCGGCTTGTAATGCGGATGGACCAAGCAGCTTGCCGGCTTGGCGGACAATATCTTCCTGCGATCGCCCCGTCAGGTTTGCCGCCAGTTCCAGCAAATCTAGTCCGGTCATCGCAGTTTTGGCGGTCGTCATCACGAGGCGGGCCAGAACGGTGGCAACAGCAACAGTGTCAGCAGCAACAGGTTACGCAGCAGCGTCAGCGGTGTCAGCGCATGACTGTTGAGAAGAAAACCGCAACCGCAAGCAATACGCAAGCCGCGCAAGAGTGCTGATCCGATGGCGAGGCAGAACAGCATCAGCAAGCCGAGCGTGATCGCCCAGGCGAGCGGATACGTTGGCAAGCCGAGCGACAACAACAAGAGCACGCCAGCAAGTATTTCCAGTATCGCCAGCCCGCGTGAAAAGGCCGGGACTAATCTTGTCGGCAACAACCGGTAATTAGTGACGGCGAGCCTGACTGAACGTTGCCTCAGGCATGTCGAGATGCCCGAGGCCACGAATAGCAGACCGTAACTGCCGCGCAGCAGTGTCGCCAGCATCGCAGGTGCGTCTGTCATCGGTGCGTGAATTGCGGTTACGGAATTTCGACGACGATAACGTTACCGACCGATCCATTCTGGCCATTGATGCCCGGTGCGCCAGGCGCGCCAGGATTACCTTGGGCTGCCGAATTGCCCGTGCCACCGCGCCGCCCGCCGACGCCGGGCAAACCGCCAGGGCCACCGGCACCACCGACGCCACCCTGACCGCCGCCGGTGTTGGCGGCATACGACGGTGTCGGAATGCCGTGCACGTACTGAATCGTCACGTTGCCGCCATTGCCGCCACCGGCACCATCGCCGCCCCGACCACCGTTGCCACCATTACCGCCGCGACCGCCGTTTTCGTCGTTCTCGCAGCCATTGCCGTTGCCGCCATTGCCGCCCGGACCGCCTTGTCCACCCGGGCCGCCAGGACCACCGGAACCGCCGTTGCCACCATGCGCATCGACGTTCACGCCGGTGATGAATTCGGTCACCGATACGGTCAGCGAGCCACCATCCTGACCTGCAAATCCGTTGGTACCATTCGAGGCGATCGTGCCATCGTTGCCAGCGCCGCCGCCGGTGCCGGCATCGTCACCATCCCAGTGGCAAACCGCATCCTGTCCTTGCCCGCCAGCGCCACCGGTCTGGCCGCCGGTACCACCGTGACCATCGCCGCCAGCATTCCCGTGTACGTCAATATTGTAAGAAGGCATTATTTATCTCCTGTCAGTTTTTAATTGAGTTGTTGCCACCGCTGTCGGAGCGCGTCCGCATTACAGGCCCTTGATGCCGGCTGCATGGATTGCGCTCTGGTTGCCGAGCCTGATCAGTCCTCCCTTGTCGATCGTGATGTGGTTGGCAAACAGGATTTTTCCTTTTACGTTGAGCACTGCGCCGGATGCGACGTGGATGTCGCGGAAAATGAAAATCGGAATCCGGATTTTTTGCAGATCCAGCCATTTGTTGAGCGCCGGGATTTGTGCGGCACTGACATTGGCGCTATGTCCGTAAATGAAATCACGCGCCATGTTCTTGATTGTCGCCACCTGATCAGGATGAAATGCCGGCAACGGCGGGATGACGATGCCACTTCGGCCGACGATACTTGGCCGGATAGTCGGATGCATGACCACCGGACCAACAGACGGCACGTTGTGTCCTTGTGCGAAGGCTTGGTCGGGAATGCCGATCCAGCGCTTGATGTCGGTGATCGATTTCGGTTCGAGAAACGCGATGCTGTCGTGGTGGACCGGATCGGTACTGGTCAGTAGCATGGTCTGGTTGGCGGCGACATCCAGATCCGTCAGCTTGATCTGGGAGGGGTCGATGTTGAAGTTTTTCAGGCGAGTCTCTATTGTTTGTTGTGGCATTTCCATCTCCATTGTGCAATTTCTGGCGTGTTCGACGCCATCGGAAATCCTCTTTTTGCTACCAACAAAAATTAACAGGTCGGGTTGGGGAATCTCTTGAGGATGCTCAATTTGCGGCGATTGTGCTTTTTAAGTTTGCTGGTATCCGACTGTTGCCTGTCTCTGTGGTGGTGATTGTGACTAAGTTGATATAACGCTACATGTCATCAGATCAATGTCTTTGGTAACCCATGCCTGGTAACTATTGATTACACTGTAGAGCACTGCCAAAACTGGAGGGATTCCCATGAAACGGTTCTTTTGTGCGCTGCTGACCGCTGCTTGCGTCACGACTGTGCTGTGGACAACGCACGCACAGGCTGGCATCGGTCCGTCACCCACGATACGGATTGGTGTGTCGGGGCCGTTCACCGGAGGCTCCAGTCCGCTCGGGGAGAGCATGCGCAATGGGGTCCGGTTGGCCATCGACGAGATCAACTATATCGGCGGAATCAATGGTCAGCAGTTCGAACTGGTCGAGCGCGATGATCAGGCATCGGTGCCGCTGGGAGCAAAAATTGCCGACGAGTTCGTACGGGAAAAAGTCACTGCGGTGATTGGTATCGTCAACACGGGCGTCGGCCTGGCTTCGATCGATGCTTATCAGAAGGCGACATTGCCGTTGCTGGTGGCCGTCTCGACCGGTACCGCGCTGACCCGGAAATTTGCCCCGCCTAAGGTTCCGGAAAATTATATTTTCCGGATATCGCCGACACTCGACCTGGAAGCGCAGGCACTGGTGATTGAACTCAAGCGGCGCAAGATCGTTGCAGTTTCCTTCATGGCGGATGCCACGCCTTATGGTGATGCAGGCGCGCTCGCGTTTCGTGAAGAGTGCCGCCTCGCGGGTATCGTCCTGCGTTCCGACGAACGTTTCAAGGTCGGTGACACGGACATGCACAAACAGGTAGCACGGGCCGCACACAGTGGCGGGCAGGCACTGGTGGTCTGGGGTATCGGACCTGAGCTGGCGGTGATTGCCCGCAACAAGGCGGCAGCAGGATGGACAGTCCCATTGCTGGGTAGCTGGACTTTTGCCAGCCGTAATTTTATCGACGGCGCCGGTCCGGCGGGCGAGGGTGTGCTGATGCCGCAAACTTTTATTCAGGATCTGGGGTCAACCACCAAGAACGGATTCCTGCTGGCGTACCGGCGCATGTTCAAGACCGAATTGATTGCCTCGCCAATGAGTGCGGCCCAGGGATACGACGGGATGCATTTGCTGTACCGCGCAATTCGTCAGGCCAATTCCGGCGATGGCAGCCGGATTCGCGTCGCGCTTGAAAATCTTCAGAGCCGTTATCAGGGTGTCATTACCAGCTACAGCAAGCCTTACTCGGCTAGCGATCATGATGCCATCACGCTTAACATGGTGTGGATCGGTCGGATTGTCGACGGTCGGGTCGACTATTCCAACAAGGAAGACCAGCGTCGGGATGCCCTGTTGCGCTTGAAGAAGCCGTAGCGCTTACGCGTCAGGCCGGACGCGGTGGTAGATAGCGTGCCGAAAATTCAGCGACGCTGAGGACTTTGCTGGCCAAAAATCCCTGATATTCGTCGCAGCCATGTGCTTCCAGAAAGCGAAACTGTTCCGTCGTTTCGACGCCTTCGGCAATCACGGTCAGATTCAGGCTTCTGGCCATGACGATAATGGCGTTGATGATGGCGGCGTCCTCCGGATCGAGCGTGATGTCGCGCACGAACGACTGGTCGATCTTGAGCTTGTCGATCGGAATGCGCTTGAGATAACTGAGACTGGAAAATCCGGTGCCGAAATCATCGATGGCTAGCCGGATACCGACATCGCGTAGCGAGCGCAGCATCTCGATGGCACCTTTAACTTCGTCCATCATGATGCTTTCCGTAATTTCGAGTTGCAGGTAGCGCGGCTCCAGTCGGGCTGCCTGCAACGCATCGGTGACACGATGCAACAGGTTTTTCTGGTGGAACTGGGCGACCGATAAGTTGACCGCCATGATGATGTCGAGTCCCTGCTCCTGCCAGCTGCGGGCTTGCCGGCACGCCTGTCGCAACGCCCAGTCACCAATCGGTACGATGAGGCCGCATTCTTCGGCAACCCCGATGAAGCGATTCGGCATCATGCGGCCCAGGGTCGGATGATTCCAGCGTAGCAGTGCTTCTGCACCAATGAGCCGATTGCTGGCGATGTCGATTTGCGGCTGGTATTCGAGGATGAATTCACCGCCTTGCAGTGCGCTGCGCAAGCTGTTCTCCAGTGCGATGCGCTCGACGACGCGGGTATTCATGTCGTTGTTAAAAAACTGGAAGCGGTTGTTGCCCTTGTCCTTGGCGTGGTACATGGCGGTATCGGCATTCTTGATCAGGACATCCACGTCGGTGCCATCGGCAGGATAGGTACTGATCCCGATGCACGTCGTGATCGTGAAATGGCATCCTTCGATTGCATAGGGCATGCTGATGGCTTGCAGGATCTTTTCTGCGACATGGGCGATCGGTTTGCCGCTGCCGGTATCGACCAGCATGATGACAAATTCGTCACCGCCGAGACGGCTGACCGTATCGATGCCACGGACGTATTTCTTGAGGCGTTCGGCCACCGTTTGCAGCAGCTTGTCGCCGATGTGGTGACCAAATGAATCATTGATGTTCTTGAACCGGTCAAGATCAAGAAAGAGCAGTGCCAGCCGGGTGCGATTGCGCTTGGCTACCGCAATGGATTGCTGCAGCCGGTCCAGCAGCAGGACACGGTTGGGCAGGCCGGTCAGGAAGTCATGCTCGGCGAGATGGCGCATCTGTTCTTCCGAAGCCTTGCGGTCGGAAATATCGGTGAGGATGCCGATGTAATTGATCACAGTGCGGTGGTTGTCGCGTACGGCAGTGATCGCTAGCCAGAGCGGATAACCGCGGCCATCACGGTGGCGTCCCCACAGTTCCCCTTGCCAGTGATCGTCCTTGAGCACGCTCTCCAGAATGGACTGAAACAGCACTTTGTCGTGCGTCGCGGCGCACAGGATTTGCGGCGGATTGCCGATCACTTCCTCGGCTGTATAACCGGTGATGTCGGTGAGCGCGCGGTTGATCGAGATGATGCGTCGCTGCTGATCGGCGATCATGATGCCTTCCTGACTGTTTTCAAACACCTGGGCGGCCAGATGCAGGGAGGTCTCAGCCGCCTTGCGCGTCGAAATATCGCGCACGACAACGTACTGGAGGCGCTGGCCGGCGATCGGGATGTCGGTGCTCAGTACCTCGGTCCAGAAAGGCTTGCCCTGGCCATTCAGGTACAGCCAGTCATAGCGGTGGTTGCCCTGGCGCTGCACCAGGTCCTGCATCTGGCGCGATTTTTCGGCTGACGCCGCACCGTCCGGTTGCTGCGGCGGTGAAATTTCTGCGCTGGCCCGGCCAACCATGTCGGTCTTGCTGGCATAGCCGAACAGCGCCAGCGCCGCCGGATTGACATCCACGAAGTGATCGTCTTCGAGCAGCATGATGGCATCGCTCGACTGCGCGAACAGCGTGCGAAAATTGGCGCCGACGGCCAGCAGCACCTGTTCTTCGCGCTTGCGCAGGCTGATGTCGATATCCATGCAGAAAATCTGGTGCACGGCGTTGTCGCGGAAGACCGGGAACATTGTTGAGTACACCCATAGTTCTTCCCCCGCTTGAGTGCATACTTGCCAGTCACGCGGCAGAACCGGTTGCCCGGTTTGCCAGATGTGCTCGATCATCGCGGCGAACTCCGCTTCTTTGCCCAGGTGCAGCACCAACTGGTTCAGCGGCTTGCCGATGGCGTCTCGCGCAACGATGCCGTAGATGCTGGCGCTGGTGGTGTTCCAGAGCTGCACGATGCCGTCCCGGTTGATGCTCTGGATCGCAACCAGCGGAGTGTATTCAATGGCAGAGACGAAGCGCGACAGGACATCGATGGCTTCGGTGCCGGGGGTGGGGTCTTGAGGTGGAATGATAGCCATCGTCAAATTGAAGTGGGAGAGCACAGAGTCAATCAGAGTCATTCATAGTGAAATGCAGAGCGCTTTTTGAGGCTGCCAGCAATACGGTACCGGCGAATTGATATGGCGCAGGTAGCAGCGAACTGTGGTGTGACAGGACACGCGGTCAGACGCATCAGTGATATTAATTTCCGCAATAAAGTATCGGGCTTCGATTATTGCGTACCAACTTGCGTGTCGGGCCGGTGATAGCCTGTCGTTGCTGTTAAAAAAATTACACCCTATGGAGACACCATCATGAAATTCTTCGCCAAGAGTGCGTTGTGCCTTGCCCTGTTCGTCGCCGGCAATGCCCTTGCTGCCACCGACCTGGTCATCGCCACCGTCAATAACGGTCACATGGTCGAAATGGCCAAGCTCGGAAAATTTTTCGAACAAGATAATCCCGATATTCGTCTCAAGTGGGTCACTCTGGAAGAGGCCGTGCTGCGCCAGCGTGTCACGCTCGATATCGCGACCAGGAGCGGCCAGTTTGACGTGATGACCATCGGTATGTATGAAACGACGATCTGGGGCAAGAAGGACTGGCTGGTCGAACTCAAGCCCGATGCCGCCTACGATGTCGATGACCTGCTGCCGACGATACGGGCCGGCGTTTCAGTCGGCGACAAGCTGTATGCCGCGCCGTTCTATGGCGAAAGTTCGATGATCATGTATCGCTCGGATCTGGTCAAAAAAGCCGGCATGACGATCGAAGACCGACCGACCTGGAACCATCTGCGCGATGTCGCCGCCAAGATTCATGATCCCGAAAACGGCGTCTACGGCATTTGTCTGCGCGGCAAGCCAGGCTGGGGTGACAATATGGCGTTGTTCGGCACGATGGTCAATTCGTTCGGTGGTCAGTGGTTCGACATGAACTGGAAACCGCAGCTGACCAGTCAGCCGTGGAAAAACGCGGCTAATTTCTATGTCGATTTGCTGAAAAAATATGGTCCGCCCGGTTCGTCATCGAACAGCTTCAATGAAATTCTTGCGCTGTTCAACCAAGGCAAGTGCGGCATCTGGATCGACGCCACGATTGCCGCGTCGTTCATTACCGATCCCAAACAAAGTACGGTGGCCGACAAGGTCGCCTTTGCGCAGTCGCCGGTGGGTGTGACGGATCGCGGGGCGAACTGGCTATGGGCCTGGTCACTGGCGATTCCAAAAAGCGCCAAGCATGTCGACGCGGCACAGCGTTTCGTGCGTTGGGCCACGTCGAAGGAATACATCGCGCTGGTAGCGCGTGAAACCGGCTGGGGCAATGTTCCTACCGGTACCCGTAAATCGACCTACGCCAATCCGGCATTCCAGAAAGCGGCTGTCTTTGCTGCGGCCGAACAGAAAGCGATCTATTCGGCAGACCCGAATAACAGCACCTTGCCGAAGTCGCCTTACACCGGCGTGCAGTTCGCCACCATCCCGGAATTCCAGGCGATCGGTGCGGCGACCGGCCAGCAATTGAGCGCGGCATTGCTGGGCAAGGTGAGCGTCGATGAGGCCCTCGCGATTTCCCAGAAGATGGCCGAGCGCGAAATGCGCAAGGCTGGCTACTACAAATAATCCTTCTGACGAAGGACGACGTCGACTGACCACGGTAGCAGCTAACCCTGCTACCGGCTTTCCTGCGAGTGCCAATGAAACGAATTACGGCAAGACTGTTGCTGACGCCGGCAGTGGCGACATTGTTCGCCTGGATGATCGTCCCGCTGGTGATGACGATTTATTTTTCGCTGTTGCGCTACAACCTGCTCGACCCGGGCGAACACGCGTTTGCCGGCTTCGAGAATTACCATTATTTTTTTACCGATGATGCCTTCGGTCCGGCGGTCAGGAACACGCTGGTGCTGCTGTTGTCGGTGATGGGCATCACCGTTGTCGGCGGCATTGGATTGGCTTTGTTGATCAATGATCCGTTTCCCGGCCGGGCCGTGGTACGCATCCTGCTGATCTCGCCATTCTTCGTGATGCCCGCGGTCAATGCGTTGACCTGGAAGAACATGATGATGAATCCGATCTACGGCATCTTTGCCCAGGTCAGCGAATTCTTCGGACTGACGCCGGTCGACTGGCTGGCGCACTATCCGCTGTTTTCGATCATCGTCATCATCGCCTGGCAATGGCTGCCGTTTGCCTTCCTCATTTTCATGACCGCGCTGCAATCGATGGACCGCGAGCAGCTCGAAGCGGCGCGCATGGATGGTGCCAATTATCTGCAACAGCTGCGCTACTTGTACCTGCCGCATCTGGGACGCTCGATCGCCGTCGTGGTGATGATAGAAATGATTTTTCTGTTGTCGATCTTCGCCGAGATCTTTACCACCACCGGTGGTGGACCGGGTTTCGAAACGACCAATGTGACCTTCATGATTTTCAAGCAAGCGTTCGCCAGTTTCGATGTGGGCATGGCCTCTGCCGGCAGCGTGTTCGCCATCGTACTGGCCAATATTGCCGCGATTTTCTTCATCCGCCTGATCGGCAAGAACCTCGACAAATAGGAGCCGGATATGGCAATCACATCAACCGTCGACGTGCCAGCTGCGCAGCCAGCCGCAGTCACCAGTGCCATCAACGCGAGCAGCGGTGTCGTGCCGGTGACTGACAAGGTGGTGTTAGTGAGTCGCACCGTACTGGCCTGGCTGTGCGCACTGTTACTTTTTTTTCCGATCTTCTGGCTCGGACTGACGGCGTTCAAGACCGAGCTGCAAGCTATCGCCGTACCGGCGCAACTATTCTTCACGCCGACGCTGGAGAACTTCATCGAGGTGCAGGCGCGCAGCAATTATCTGTTGTACGCGACCAATTCGATCATCACCAGCGTGGCGTCGACGGTGCTTGGTTTGCTGATCGCGGCACCGGCGGCGTACTCGATGGCATTTTCGCCAACCAGACGGTCGAAAGGCATCCTGATGTGGATGCTGTCGACCAAGATGATGCCGGCCGTCGGCGCGCTGATGCCGGTCTACATCCTGTACCAGCAGTTTGGCTTGCTCGATACGCGCTGGGGATTGACGTTGATCTTCACGCTATCGAACTTGCCGATCATGGTCTGGATGCTGTACGCGTACTTCAAGGAACTGCCGCGTGAAATCCTCGAAGCGGCGCGCATGGACGGGGCATCGATCTTCAAGGAATTCCGCTACGTGGTGTTGCCGCTGACGATGGGCGGACTGGCGTCGACCGCCTTGCTGTGTCTGGTGCTGTCGTGGAATGAATCCTTCTGGTCGCTCAATCTGGGCGCTGCCAATGCCGGCACGCTGGCGTCGCTGATTGCCTCGTATTCCAGTCCGGAAGGGTTGTTCTGGTCAAAATTGTCGGCCGCTTCGCTGATGGCGATTGCGCCCATCATCGTCTTTGGCTGGTTCTGTCAGAAGCAACTGGTGCAAGGCCTGACGTTCGGCGCGGTCAAGTGATGGCCTGCTGCACGCCGCCCGGATTCATACATTTCAAGGACACATCATGGCTTTCCTGAGTTTGAACAACATTGAAAAATACTTCGAGAAACACCATGCCATCAAGGGCATCGACCTCGAGATCCAGCAGGGCGAATTCATTGTCTTCGTCGGACCTTCGGGGTGCGGCAAGTCGACGCTGCTGCGCCTGATCGCCGGTCTCGAACCGGTCAATGGCGGTAGCCTGACGCTCGACGGCAAAGATATTACCAACCTGGCGTCGTCCAAGCGCGACCTGGCCATGGTGTTCCAGTCGTATGCGCTGTATCCGCACATGACCGTGTTCGAAAACATGTCGTTCGCGCTAAAGCTGGCAGGCGTTGACAAGGCCATCATCCGTGACAAGGTACACAAGGCGGCGGCGATCCTGAATCTGACCGAGTACCTGACGCGCACGCCGAAAGTGCTGTCGGGCGGCCAGCGCCAGCGCGTTGCGATCGGACGCGCCATCGTGCGCGCGCCGAAAGTGTTTTTGTTCGACGAGCCGTTGTCGAATCTCGACGCGGCACTGCGCGGACAGACCCGGCTGGAGATCGCGCAGTTGCACCGTGAACTAGGCGCGACCACGATCTATGTCACGCATGACCAGGTCGAGGCGATGACGCTGGCGGACCGCGTTGTGGTGCTGCGCGATGGCCGCATCGAGCAGGTCGGCACGCCGCTGGAACTGTACGATCACCCGGCCAACCAGTTCGTCGCGCAATTCATCGGCACGCCGAGCATGAACGTGGTGCCGGTGGCGAGCTTGTCGCCAGCGTCGTCATCAGCTCCATTGTCGGCGCCGTCGCAGTGGTCCGCTGCCGCCACCGCCATTGGTATCCGCCCTGAAAACGTCACGCTCGCAGCGGCTTCTGCCGCCGGTTATCCGGCCCGCGTCGATGTGGTCGAAGCACTCGGTGCCGAGACGCTGATCTACGCAACACTCGATAACGGTGTGCGTCTCGTCGCCCGCCGCAACGAACGCAGCAGCCTGCGGGTTGGCGAGCGCATCAGCTTGCAGCTCGATGCGCAGCACATGCATGTGTTCGATGCGGCC
>CAILRJ010000471.1 GCA_903836575.1 uncultured Burkholderiales bacterium | reverse complement strand
TCGATGAACTGGTAACACCGGGACACGCGTCGACGGTGGGGTATAACGATCCGAACTATCCGTTTTTTGGACGACCGGTGGCTAAATAAAATTAGGGTCAGAGTGAGGTAACCCGGTTTTGGTAGACGTTTTAAACGAGCACATCATGCTGTGCTTCGGTTTCAATGGGCGTGCGGTATCCGAGGGTTTGATGAAGTCGCACTCGATTGTAATAGAGCTCGATGTAATCGGAAATGGCGTTCCTTGCCTGCTGCCTCGTGTCGTAGATAGTGTGGTGGGTCATTTCATTTTTTAGGTTGGAGAAGAAGCTCTCCGCAACGGCGTTGTCATGGCAATTGCCCCGGCGGCTCATGCTTGCCACCAGACTGTGTTCGGTCAGTACGGCCCGATAATCGCTTGAGCCGTACACGGTACCCTGGTCGGTATGGCAAATCACGCCCACCGGCCGTTTGCGCTGGGCAATCGCCATCTTCAGGGCAGCGATGGGCAGCGTCGCCGGCTGGGTCGTCGCCATCGCCCAACCCACGATACGCCGGGCAAACAGGTCCAGCACGATGGCCAGATGGAGCCACCCCTCGCGGGTGCGCACCGTCGTGATGTCGCCCACCCAGACCTGGTTCGGCGCGGTGGCCGTGAAGACGCGATTGACCAGATTCGCTGCCGGTGGCTCGCTCTTCTGGTGGGTGCGCATCACGCGAAAGCGCAGCTTGCGGCGCGCCTCGATACCATCGAGCTTGCGCAGGCGTGCCACACGGTGCTTACCGCAGGTAATGCCTTCCCGTTTGAGCAGTCTCCATGTCTTGACGGCCCCCGGCGCAAGGCGGTGCGCCGCGTGCACACGCCGGATATGGCCACGCAAAGCCAGGTCTTCAGTGCTGTGCAGGCTCGGCCCGCGCTTGGCGGCGGCGTAATAGCTGCTCCTGCTGATGCCAACGACACGACAGAGGGCAGCCAGCCCATATTGCGGCCGCAGTTTTTTGATGAACGCGTACTTCACAGCTTCCGGCGAGTTAAGTACGCATCGAACTTTTTTAGGATGGCCAGCTCCTCTTCGGCTTTTTTCAAGGCACGACGCACGCGAACGAGCTCGCTTTCTTGCGTTACGGGCAAACGCCCGGGTCCATTGAACGTGTCGGCGGCGTCCCTGGTATCGAATATCATCGCCCATTTGTAGAGCTGGTTGCGCCGTATTCCTAACTCCAGCGCCAGCGTGGTCGGATTCTGTGGGCCGGCACGCATCCGTGCCACGGCTGCCAGCTTGAATTCTTTCGTGATCACAGTCGGTGCACGCCTGGGGGCAACTGCACCGGCCACTTTGGTCAGCGGTATCTTCTTTTTCATGGAATCCTTTTGGGACATAGTGTCCCTCTTTTCGGGTGTCCATCAAAACTGGGTTATCTCAGAGTAATTTTCGCGATGAAGCCGCGAAAAAAACTCTGACCCTGGTTGCTGCCGATGGGGGGTTTGCGACTGCTGAAAAAACCGAACCGGAGTCGGCTAGGTCGTGACGGAGCACAGACAAAATCAGTAACCTCAGCTCGGAAATTGGATGGCAAGTGCTCCGGATCCGCAAGCAGGGTCAGTGTAATTTTCGCGATGAAGCTGCGAAAAAAAACACTGACCCTGGTTGCTACCGATGGGGGTTTGCGCCCGCAGGAAAAAACAAACCAAAGCCGCCCCCGGCTTGGTCATGACGGAGCGCATACAGAATCAATTACCGCAGTCGGTGCATTCGGTGCAATAACCGAAGGGCATGGCACCGTTCCTCCGCTAGGCATCTTCCAGAAACCCGCCCGCCTGCTTGCTCCACAATTGAAAATACCGCCCGCGCAGCACCAGCAATTGCGCGTGCGTGCCATCTTCAACAATGCGACCGGCATCGAACACCAGGATGCGATCGAGCTGGGCGATGGTCGACAAGCGATGCGCAACAACGATCACGGTCTTGCGCTGCATGACCTCGTCGAGCGTGTCCTGAATCGCCCGTTCGGTAATCGAGTCGAGGCTGGAGGTGGCTTCATCGAGGATCAGGATGGGCGCGTCCTTGAGGATCACGCGGGCAATCGCAATGCGCTGGCGCTGGCCACCGGATAACTTGACGCCACGCTCGCCGACCATCGACTGGTACTGGCCGGGGATCGCGTCGATGAAATCGCCGGCGTGCGCCTGCCGTGCGGCCGCAACCACCTCGGCATCGCTCGCGTCGAGCCGACCGTAGCGGATGTTATCCATCAGCGAACGATGAAACAGGCTGGGGTCTTGCGGGATCAGGCTGATCTGCTGATGCAGCGCATCCTGTGTGATGTGCCGGACATCGGTACCGTCGATGAGGATCTGCCCGCCGTCGACATCGTACAGACGCAGGAGCAGGCTGACGAAGGTTGATTTGCCCGAGCCCGAAAACCCCACCAGCCCGACGCGCTGGCCGGCCGGAATCACCAGATTGAGCTTGTCGAACACCGGCCGGCCCGCCGTATAGCCGAAGTCGACATCGCGCAGCACGATCTCGCCATGGCGTATCGATGCCGTCTGCGCATCGGCCGCACCGGGGGCATCAACAACTTCATGCGGACGAACGATTACGTTGACGCCATTACTGACATTACCGATGTATTCGAAAAATTCGAGAAAGCGCCGGCTCAGGTTGCGTGCTTCATTGATGATCAGCAGCGCCAGACTGACCGCCATCACGAAATCGCCGACCGAGATTTCATCGCGGCTCCACAACGTCAATGCGTAGTACAACACACCGACCTTGAGGATGGCGGCAGCACTGAACTGGAACCAGCGCACCCGTTCGTTATAGGTATTCGAGATCCGGATCGCCACCATTTCGGATTGCAGCGAACGGTCCAGATTGGCGCGCTCGAACCCGAGCCGGGCGAACAGCCGCGAGCTGGTCAGGTTGGTCACGGCATCGACGATCTGGCCGGTTGTCTCGCTGCGCGCGGCCGAGGCTTTCAGTGCATACGGCTGGCAATGGCGCGCCAGCCAGTAGCTGATGCCAATGAACAGCACCGACCACAACAGCACGAAACCCGCCAGCCGGACATGGGTGTTGAGCAGCAGCCCGATCGAGACCACGAAGACAATGAGCACCGGATAGAACTCGGTGATCAGCGACCACAGCGTCTGCGTCACGCCAAGCGACGTTTCGCTGATCCGGTGCGCCAGCGCACCGGCAAAATTATTGCCCATGTAACGTTGCGAGTGATGCTGCAGATAGTGATATAACGCCCGCGTTACCTGCTGGCGCTGGCGTGGCCCGAGCCGGATCTGGACCCCGCCGGCCAGCCGGCCGAACACCAGTTCGCCGATGCACAGCCCGACAAACAGCAACAGCGGCGCGTGCAGCGTAAGCATCAGTTGCGCTGGCGGCAGCGACGAGGCGGTGACCACCTTGACGATGCGACCCAGCGCGTACGGCAACAGGATGCCGCAGGTGGCGTTGACGGTTTCAAGCAGGATGATGGACAGATACCACCAGCGGTAGCGGCGCACGAAAAACAGGATGAAGCGAAACGGCGTGGTCGGCAGCGCCGGAGTTCCGGGCGCACGTTGCGCGGCAGTGAAGTTGAGCATGGCGGGACAGCAGTGGCAGGAGCGCGGAGGCAAGAGCACTATTATCGGTGATGCCAGGACGTTCCACCGGAGCCGCTGAAAACTGGCATCATGCCTGCTCTTTTATCCGACCCGCGAGCGCCGATGACCCTGCCTTCCCATCTGACTACATTGCAAACTCCTGACGGGGCCCGGATCGCGGTATCGCTGCATGGCGGCCATCTGTGCGCCTGGCGCAGCGCCGACGGCATCGAGCGACTGTTCCTGAGCGAGCGCACGCGCTGGGATGATGTAATCACCGGTATCGCATCGATACGCGGCGGTATCCCGATCGTTTTCCCGCAATTTTCCGGCATGGGGCCATTGCCCAAACATGGACTGGTGCGCACCTTGCCATGGACGTTGCTGGAGGCCACGCCGGAAACCGGCCTGATGCGCCTCGGCGTGACCGACTCGGCCGCCACCGCTCAGTTCGATGGCCGGTTCGCGCTGGAACTGCAACTGCGTTTTTCCGGACTGCAGCTCACTGTTGACCTGATCATCACCAATACCGGCGAGCAGTCATTCGTCTTTACTGCCGCCTTGCACACCTATCTGGCGGCGCCCGTCGATGCGATCCGGATCGACGGACTGCAGGGCCAGCCTTACCTCGACTGCACGGTCGAACCGCGCACGCCGTGTGCTGGTGCCGGATCCGCACTGACCATTACGCAAGAGGTCGACCGCATCTACGCCGCCCTCCTCACACCAGTCACGCTGACCGGCACCACAACCGCGCTGGCAGTGAGCCAGAGCGGCTTCGAGGATGTCGTGGTGTGGAATCCGTGGGATGAAAAAGCCGCTGCCCTGCCCGACCTGATGCCACATGACGAACGCCAGTTTGTCTGCATTGAAGCCGCCCTGATCGATCATCCGCACACGCTGCTGCCGGGCCAAACCTGGCAAGGCCGTCAGCAGTTGTGCGCCACCCCGCATTTCGCAACAACACAAGGAGCATCTGCATGAGTCACTTGTTTTCCCCGTACGCCTTTGGCCCCCTGCCTCTGAAAAACCGCATCGTCGTTTCGCCGATGTGCCAGTACTCTGCCGTCGATGGCCAAGCCACCGACTGGCACATGTTCCACCTCGGTAACCTGGCCTTGTCGGGCGCGGCGCTGCTGTTCACCGAAGCCGCCGCCGTCGAACCGCAGGGCCGCATCACGCCGGGCGATCTTGGCCTGTATTCGGATGAGACCGAGGCGGCGTTAGGCAAGGTCCTGAAAGCAATCCGTCACTATTCGTCGATACCGATTGGCATGCAACTGGCCCATGCCGGACGCAAGGCCTCCTGCGCGGTGCCGTGGGAAGGCGGCAAGAACCTCGATGCAGAACACGGCGGCTGGCAAACCGAAGCGCCGTCAGCGATCCCGTTTGCCGGGCACGACACGCTGCCGCTGGCGCTGGATGGCGCCGGCATGCAGCGCATTCAGGATGCCTTC
>CAILRJ010000470.1 GCA_903836575.1 uncultured Burkholderiales bacterium | reverse complement strand
GGTTGTTGCCGAGCCTGTCGCCGTCGTTGTCGAAACAGCCCCGGTTGTTGCCGAGCCTGTCGCCGTCGTTGTCGAAACAGCCCCGGTTGTTGCCGAGCCAGTCGCCGTCGTTGTCGAAACAGCCCCGGTTGTTGCCGAGCCTGTCGCCGTCGTTGTCGAAACAGCCCCGGTTGTTGCCGAGCCAGTCGTCGCCGTTGTCGTCGAAGCAGCGCCAGTCGCTGTCGAGACAGCCCCGATACTTTCCAAAGTGGATGAGCTTTCCGATGTGCTCAAATCAGCAGGCCTGGTTCTGGCGGCTACCGACCCGGCCAAACTGAAAGCAGCACAAACCGCAGCAGCCAATACCGCAGCGGCACCACGGGTACGACGCGAGCGCAAGGTTGTTCCAGTGCAAGCAGAAGAGCCGCTGGTACAAATCGAAACGCAACGCTGATACTCCAGCGTGCCATGCATCAACTGATGCACGGCACGCCGCGATCACAGACCGAAAGGGAGCTTGCGCTCCCTTTTTTTCATCAGGACGTTGTTGTCGTCCGTTGCCACTGACTTTGATGGAACTGCCCGATGTCCACCCCAATCAACTCTGCCCCGCCGGCCGAAGTCTCATTGCGCGAAGCGTTCTGGTACTGGTTCAAGCTCGGCTTCATCAGCTTCGGCGGACCGGCCGGCCAGATCGCGCTGATGCATGCGGATCTGGTCGAGAAACGGCGCTGGATTTCCGAGCGGCGCTTTTTGCATGCACTCAATTTCTGCATGCTGTTACCGGGCCCGGAAGCCACCCAGCTCGCGGTCTATATTGGCTGGCTCATGCATCGCACCCGCGGCGGCATCATTGCCGGCGTACTGTTCGTGTTGCCCTCGTTGTTCATCCTGATCGCACTCGGCTGGATCTACCTGTCGTTTGGCAACCAGCCAGTGGTAGCCGGCATTCTTTACGGCATTAAGCCGGCGGTGGTCGCGATTGTTCTTGCGGCGGCGTTTCGCATCGGTTCGCGGACATTGAAGAATAACTGGCTGCGCGGCATCGCCGTGCTGGCCTTTGCCGCGATCGCGCTGCTGCACTTGCCATTTCCGTTGATCGTGCTGGCGGCCGGACTGTCCGGCTGGATCGGCGGACGCGTGCGCCCGGAACTGTTTCGTCTTGGCGGCAGTCACGCCAGCACAGCCACAGCCAGTGTGCCGGCGCTGATCGACGATGACACGCCCACGCCGGAGCACGCACGCTTTTCACCGGCCCGTCTCGCGCTCACCGGAGGCGTCGGTATTGGATTGGCCTTGTCGAGCTGGGTCGCCATCGCGCTGCTTTCCGGCGCGGACAGCACGCTGGCGCAAATTGGCTGGTTTTTCACGAAAGCCGCGATGCTGACGTTCGGCGGTGCGTATGCGGTATTGCCATATGTCTACCAGGGCGCGGTCGAACACTACCAATGGCTGACTGCGGTCCAGATGATCGACGGCCTGGCACTCGGCGAAACCACGCCAGGACCATTGATCATGATTGTCGCGTTCGTTGGTTTTGTCGGCGGCTGGACCAAGGAAATTTTTGGCGCGCAGCATTTGCTGGCAGCTGGTGTCATCGCTGCCTTCGTCGCTACCTGGTTCACTTTCCTGCCGTCGTTCATCTTTATTCTGGCGGGTGGGCCACTGGTCGAATCGACCCGCGACAATATCCGGCTAACGGCGCCACTGACCGCGATTTCGGCTGCCGTGGTTGGCGTCATCATCAGTCTGGCGGTGTTTTTTGCCGACCACGTCTTTCGCTTGCAAGAAGGTCTGGCCCGCTGGGACTGGATTGCGATGGCCATCACGCTGGCTGCCTGCATCGCGCTATTGCATTACAAGACAGGCCCGATCAAACTACTCATCGCCTGTGCGTTTGCGGGCCTCATGGTATCGTTCTTCGCCTGATGAAAATGCCTCAAGAAAACCAAATCTCATGACAGACAGAGTCATTCCGATCATGGACCTGCGCCAGCAAAACCGGACGCCGGCCATCCCCGCTACCCTGCTCGCCCCGACCGGCCTGCTCACCGACCGCCTGATGCGCCCTTTGCACGACCTGCGCATCTCGGTCACCGACCGTTGTAACTTCCGCTGCGTGTATTGCATGCCGAAGGAACTGTTCGACAAGGATTATCAATTCCTGCCACAAACGGATTTGCTGTCGTTCGAAGAAATTACCCGCATGGCGCGGATTTTCATTGACCACGGTATCGAAAAAATCCGTCTGACCGGTGGTGAACCGCTGCTGCGCAAGCATCTCGAAAAACTGATCGAAATGCTCAGCCGCCTGAAAACCCACAGCGGCCGTGACCTCGACATCACGCTGACCACCAACGGTTCGCTGCTCGCCAAAAAAGCCCGGTCACTCAAGGATGCCGGACTCAAGCGCGTCACCGTCTCGCTCGATGCGATCGACGAAACCACCTTCCGGATGATGAACGATGTCGACTTCCCGGTCGCCGACGTGTTGCATGGCATTGATGTCGCGCATGCCGTCGGACTCGGACCGATCAAGATCAACATGGTCGTCAAGCGCGGCATGAATGACCAGGAAATCCTGCCGATGGCGCGCCAGTTCAAGGGCTCGCCGGCGATCCTGCGCTTCATCGAATACATGGATGTGGGTGCCTCCAATGGCTGGAAGATGGATGAAGTCATGCCATCGTCCGACATCATCGCGCGCATCGGCAGCGAATTTCCGTTGCAGCAAATCGATCCGAATTACGTCGGTGAAACCGCCGGTCGCTGGCGCTATGCCGACGGCAGCGGCGAGATCGGCGTCATCTCCAGCGTGACCCAGGCCTTTTGCCAGGATTGCAGCCGCGCCCGCTTGTCGACCGAAGGCAAGCTCTTCACCTGCCTGTTCGCCACCAGCGGCCATGACCTGCGTGCGTTGATGCGGGCCGGACACAGCGACGCCGAAATCTCCGCCGCGATCGGTCAGGTCTGGCACAAACGCACCGACCGCTATTCCGAACTGCGCAGCGCCGACACCGTCGGTCTGCCGCGCAGTGCCAACAAAGTTGAAATGTCGTACATCGGAGGCTGAATCATATGAACACTACCGGATTAATCCTCGCAGGCGGCCGCGGCACCCGCATGGGCACCGTCGACAAGGGCTTGCAAAATTTTCGTGGTGCGCCGATGGCAATGCACGCGCTGATGCGTCTGGCGCCGCAAGTCGACGACATCATGATCAACGCGAACCAGAATCTGGCCGCTTATGAAGCGATCTGTACCGCTGTCTGGCCCGACGACATGCAAGGCTTCGCCGGACCGCTGGCCGGTATCCAGACCGGCCTGATGCACTGCGAAACCACCTACATGGTCACCGTACCGTGCGACTCGCCGTTCCTGCCGGGCGATCTGGTCGAACGACTGAAAGCCGCCTTGATCGAGAACGATGCCGACCTTGCCGTCGCCGTCACCGGCAGCGCCGAACAGCGCCAGGTGCATCCGGTGTTCTGCCTGATGAAGGCCGCGTTGCTGCCGCATCTGACGCTGTTTCTGCAACAGGGTGGGCGCAAGGTCGATGCGTGGTACGCCTCGCTGCCGGTGGCCGAAGTTCATTTCGAGGACGAAGCCGCCTTCCGGAATATCAACACGCTCGATGACCTGCGCAAGTTCGAGGCAGCCTGATTGCCATGAACCTATCTGTCCGCTCCCTTGCCGATGTCGTCAGTTGCCTGTCGGATTACGATCCGAATGCCGTTCCGGTAGCCGCTGCACAACGCATCATCAGCGACTTCATTACCCCGATCGACTGCATCGAACAACTGGCCCTGCGCAGCGCGCTGGGCCGCGTGCTGGCACGCGACATCATCTCGCCAATCGACGTGCCGTCGCACGATAATTCGGCGATGGATGGGTATGCGCTACGCAGTGCCGATCTCGGCGATGCCGATGTCACCCTGGCTGTCGCCGGCACCGCCTTTGCGGGCCGTGCCCATGCCGACAGCGTCGGACCCGGTCAGTGCGTGCGCATCATGACCGGGGCGGTGATGCCGCCCGAGTGCGATACCGTGATACCGCAAGAATTTACCTTGCCCGCAACTCAATCGCCCACAACAGAATCGCACATCATCGTGCCCGCCGGCGCAGTGCGCAGCGGCGACAACCGGCGCTTTCGTGGCGAAGACCTGAAGGTTGGCCAGGCCGCGTTGTGCAAGGGGCGCATTGTGCGTCCGGCTGATCTGGGCTTGCTGGCCTCGCTGGGCATCGCTGAAATTCCGGTACAGCGCCGCTTGCGGGTGGCATTTTTCTCGACCGGTGACGAATTGCGTTCGATCGGCCAGCCGCTCGACGAAGGCTGCGTCTACGACAGCAACCGCTACACGTTGCACGGCATGCTGACGCGACTGGGTTGCGAGCTGATTGACATGGGCGTGGTCAAGGATGACCCGGACTCGCTCGAAGCCGCATTGCGTGATGCGTGCGAAAACGCTGATGCGATCATCACCTCGGGCGGTGTCTCGGTCGGTGCTGCCGATTACACGCGTGACATCATGGCCCGGCTGGGCGAAGTGGCGTTCTGGAAAATTGGCATGCGACCGGGTCGGCCAATGGCCTTCGGACAAATCAGCTCACGCGGCCAGAGCGCCTTCCTGTTCGGCCTGCCCGGCAATCCGGTGGCAGTGATGGTGACGTTTTATTTTCTGGCGCGACAGGCGCTGCTGCACATGATGGGTGCCGATGCCAGCGCACCGCCGCTGATGCGGGCGCGCTCCACCGATGCCATCCGCAAGAAACCCGGCCGCACTGAATATCAGCGCGGCATCCTCTCCATCGCCAATGACGGTTGCCAGCAAGTCCGCATCACCGGCGCACAGGGCTCCGGCATCCTGCGCTCGATGGTCGAAGCCAATTGCATGGTCGTACTGCACGACGCACAGGGATCGGTCGCCGCCGGCGATCTGGTCGACGTCATGCTGTTCGATGGACTGACTTAACCAAAAAGGAAACTGTATGGCCAAGCATTTGCAAATTGATTTTGTCTCCGATGTCTCGTGCCCCTGGTGCGTCATCGGCCTGATCGCCCTCGAACAAGCGATTGCCCGCGTCGGCGACGACGTCGAAGTGACGATGCAATTCCAGCCGTTTGAACTGAACCCGAACATGCCAAGCGAGGGGCAGGACATGACCGAACATATCACCGAGAAATACGGATCAACACCCGCCCAGAGTGCGGCCAACCGCGAGATGATCCGCGCCCGTGGCGAAGAACTCGGCTTCACCTTTGCGATGGCACCAAAGAGCCGCATCTACAACACCTTCGATGCCCATCGCTTGCTGCACTGGTCCGAAGAAGAAGGCCGTCAGGTCGCGCTCAAGCACGCGTTGTTCGACGCGTATTTCACCGAAGGCCGCGATCCGAGTTCGCATGAGGTGCTGGTCGATGTCGCAGGCAAAGCCGGCCTCGACCGCGACCGCGCCGCGAAATTGCTCGCCACCGACGAGTTCGCCGATCAGGTCCGGGCACGTGAAAAGTTCTTTGTCCGCCAAGGCATCAACTCGGTACCTGCCGTGATCATCAACGAGCGCCACCTGATCGCCGGTGGCCAGCCGGTTGATGTGTTCGAGCAGGCACTCCGCCAGATCATTGCCGAGGATTGATCGCAAGTCGTCCAATAACACTGCATGGGGCGGGCACAGGGCAACTGTGCCTGCCTCAATACCGCTCAGGTCTTGGCGGCCCCGGTCGCCGCGACCGGCTTGCCGCGTAATTCTTTCTCCGACAATTGCAGAATCAGTAGCGGCGCCAGTGCCGAGCAAGCAGCACTGATCAGGAACAACTGCCGAAACGCCCCATCCGCCGCAACCCGCCCTGACGAATCCGACATCAGTGACGCAAACAGCTCAGCCGGTGCATCCGGCAAGGCATGCCGCAACAGCGTCGTCAACAGCGACGACAGCAAAGCCACTCCAACCGCCCCACCAAGCAAACGCGACAACGATGTCAGCGCCGTCGCGACACCGATATGCCCGACTGACACCGCATTTTGTGTCGCCACCATTGAAGTCGGAAACTGAAATCCCAACCCGACACCCAGCACCACCAATGCCGCAATCATCAGGCCAGTCTGATCCAGCGGACACAGCGCCAGCGCGAAACCGCCCGCCGTAGCGGCAACCGCGCCGCCCAGCTGCAACATCTTGTAATGCCCGGTCGCACTCATCAACCGTCCCGACAGAAAGGCCCCGAATGGAATGGCCAGTGTCAGCGGCAGCAAACGCAATGCCGACGAATCCGGTGCCATGCCACCGGCCAGTTGCAAGCGCAACGGCAACAGCACCGACATCGAGATGAACTGGAAAAAGGCGATAAACAGGACCACGCAACAAATCGTCACGGTCTTGTTGCGAAACAGCGAGAGCGGAATCAGCGGCGCGCTACTGCGACTCGAATGCCAGCCGAACAGCAGCAGCATCGTGATGCCGCCAATGGCCAGCAACAGATTGAACGGATCGAGCAGTGCCACGCCCTGCCCCAGCCGGGTCATCGCAATCAGCACTGCCGTAAGGCCGGTGGCAAACAGGATGGCACCGGTGTAGTCCACACTGTGCTGCGCATGCGTGACCGGCAAATTGCGCAACGAACGCCGCACCAGCCACAGCGCCAGCAAACCCAGCGGCAAATTGATCCAGAAAATATAGCGCCACGATAGATAGTGGGTCAGGTAGCCGCCGAGGATTGGCCCGGCCAGACTGGCCGACGCATACACGCCGCTGATGTAGCCCTGATAGCGACCGCGTTCGCGCAACGGCACGACATTGGCGATGGTCGCTTGCGCCACCGAGATCAGGCCACCGCCGCCCAGTCCCTGCAACACGCGAAAACCGATCAGCTGCGGCATCGTCATCGCCAACGCGCAACCCAGCGAGCCGAGTATGAAAAGAATGATGGCCGCACTCAGGCTGGCACTGCGGCCATGAATATCGCTGAGCTTGCCCCAGATCGGCGTGGCCACCGTGCAGGCGACCAGATAGGCGGAAATCACCCAGGCCATCTGCGCAAAACCATCAAGCTGTTTAGCGAT
>CAILRJ010000469.1 GCA_903836575.1 uncultured Burkholderiales bacterium | reverse complement strand
TTGAAGTCGATGTAAAAGTCGAACCAAACCCCACCAAAGGAAAACAATGAGCATGCTCGCTCAGTACATTTTCAACGGCCTGATGCTAGGCGTGATCTACGCGATGGTCGCCGTTGGCTTCACGCTGTTTTTCGGCGTACTCGATGTCATCAAGTTCTCGCACGGCGATACGCTGATGGTCGGTGCGTTCGCCGGCCTTGCCACATCACTATGGGTCATCTCGCTCGGTATCACGTCACCCTGGATACAACTGGCGGCGGTAGTTATCAGCGCTGTCAGCGTGACCGGTTTGCTGGGTGCAGCAATTGCGCGTTTCCTGATTTTGCCGCTGCATAAAGCGCCACCACTCAATACGCTGCTGGCCACACTGATGTTGGGCACCGTGCTGCGCGAATCGGTGCGGCTGTTCTATCCGGACGGCTCCAATCCGAAACCGTTCCCGGCATTGCTACCGACCGGGTCGATGGAGTTTGGCAGTTTTATCTTGCGTGCCGATAGCCTGATCCTGCTCATCAGCGGCATCGCGGCAATCGCCGGCGTGCATGTGCTGATCACCCGCACCCGCCTCGGCATGGCCATTCGCGCCGTCGCACAGGACGGTGAAACCGCGCGTCTGATGGGCATCAATTTTGAAGCGGTCGTACTGCTGACCTTCGCGCTCGGCTCGGGTCTGGCTGCACTGGCCGGTGTCATGAACGGCTTGTATTACAGCGAGATCAATTTCAGCGTCGGCCTGCTGCTCGGCGTGATCGGCTTTGCCGCCGCCATTCTGGGCGGGCTGGGCAATATCTACGGCGCGATCATCGGCGGCTTCCTGTTCGCCGGCCTGCAGGTATTCGGCAGTGTCGCCCTGCCCGCGCTGTTCCCCCATGTTGCCAGTGCCTACAAGGATGTCTTCGCTTTCGCGGTCGTCATCATCCTGATGGCCTGGAAACCCACCGGCCTGATCGCCGAGAAATCCAGCGAGCGCGTCTGATGACCACCACTTCCCCCTTCAAAAATCCGGCCATCGTGCTAGCCCTCGCGACCATCGCGCTGACCATCTACATGTGGCTGTTCCTGCATGCCGAAACCCAGCTTGGCGTCGCCGCCTTGCTGATCACGGCCGTAGTCGCGACCATCCTGTCGCGTCGCACCGGCGCCACGCAACAACTCGAACAATCGGCCGCCCGCCGACCCGGACTGGCACGCCTGTGGGCGCTCGGTGGCATCCTCGCGCTGATCGCGGCGTTCTATAACGAACACTTCGTCCTGCTGATGATTTGCTCGGTGCTGCTCTACACCACCGCATGTCTGGGCCTGACGCTGCAGTTCGGTTTTTCCGGCGTGGCCAACTTTGCCGGTGCTGCTTTTTTCGGCATCGGCGGCTACACCACGGCGGTGATGATCACCCACACCGGCGTGCCGCACTGGCTTGTCATCGTACTGTCCGGTCTGATGGCGGCACTCGTGGGTTCGTTATTAATTCTGCCGGTACTGCGCACGCGCGGCCATTACGCGGCACTGGTGACGATCGCCTTCGGCCTGCTGTTCAAGACCTTCATCGAAGTCAACAATGTGCTCGGCGGACCGCAAGGCTTGCAGGTGCCGGGCATGCAGTTGTTCGGTCTGGCCTTCAACGACGGCTTCACCCTGTTCGGTATCGACTTCTCGTTCTACGTCAGTTATGCGCTGCTCAGCCTGACCATGGTCGCCAGCGTGTTCGTCATCGTCAAAGCACTGGAACGCTCGTGGATAGGCCTGAGCATGGACGTGGTGCGTACCGATGAAACCGCTGCCGCCACCTTCGGCCTGCATATCGCGCGCTGGAAAGTGGTGGCCTTCATGATGGGTAATTTTTTCGCCGGTATCGCCGGCAGCGTCTACGCGATGCTGATGGGTTTCATCGCGCCCAACAACTTCACCTTTGCCGATTCGCTGCTGATGCTGTCGATCGTGATCCTCGGTGGCCTCGGCAATCCGCTCGGCCTGATTCCGGCCGCCATCATCGTGCTGGTGCTGCCGGAAAAACTGCAATTCATTCAGGAGTACCGCTATCTGTTTTACGGCGTGCTGGTGATTGCGATCCTGCTGTTCCGCCCCGATGGCCTGTTGCCACGCAAGACCCGGCTGTTCTTTCAACGCGGAGCAAAACCATGATCACCGTGACCGGCCTGACGATGCGCTTCGGTGGCCGGACAGCACTCGCTCATCTGAACCTGCAACTCAACGAAGGCGAAATCCTCGGCCTGCTCGGACCGAACGGCTCCGGCAAGACGACCTTTTTCAATGTGCTGACCGGCCTGTACAAAGCCAGCGGCGGCAGCATTGTGCTCGATGGCGCAGAAGT
>CAILRJ010000468.1 GCA_903836575.1 uncultured Burkholderiales bacterium | reverse complement strand
TTGGCACCGCTTTTGCTTAGAGTGAATAACGCAAGCCGCAAGGCGACGACAAGAATTCACGAGGATATAAATGAAAAAGCTCAAGCTGGTCATGGTCGGAAACGGGATGGCAGGTGTGCGCACGCTCGAAGAGCTGCGCAAGATCGCCCCGGATATTTACGACATCACGGTGTTCGGCGCCGAGCCGTATGCCAACTACAACCGCATCCTGCTCTCGCCGGTGCTGGCCGGCGAGCAGACCATCAAGGACATCATGTTGAATGATGTCGACTGGTACGAAGACAACGACATCACGCTGCACCTCGGTAAAAAGATCGTCACGATCGACCGCATCAAGCGCGTCGTCATTGCTGACGATGGCACCACTGCCGAATACGACCGCCTGCTGATGGCCACCGGCTCGAATCCGTTCATGTTGCCGGTGCCTGGCAAGGACCTGGCCGGTGTGATTTCGTACCGCGATATCCACGACACCAACGCGATGATCGCCGCCTCCGAAACGCATACCGATGCGATCGTCATCGGCGGTGGCCTGCTCGGCCTCGAAGCGGCCAACGGCCTGAAGCTGCGCGGCATGAATGTCACCGTCGTCCATCTGCCCGAATGGCTGATGGAGCGTCAGCTCGATCCGGTTGCCGGCAAGATGCTGCAAAAATCCCTCGAAGACCGCGGCCTGCATTTCCTGCTCGGCAAAAATACTCAGGAGCTGATCGGCGTCGATGGCCACGTCAGCGGCATCCGTTTTACCGATGGCTCGGAAGTGCCGGCGCAACTGGTCGTGATGGCCGTCGGCATCCGCCCGAACACCACGCTGGCCGAAGCCTGCGGCCTGTATTGCAATCGCGGTATTGTCGTCAATGACACGATGCAGACCTACGATCCGCGCGTCTATGCGGTCGGTGAATGCGTCAACCATCGCGGTACGGCCTACGGGCTGGTCGCACCGCTGTTCGAGATGGCCAAGGTCTGCGCCAATCACCTTGGCAATTTTGGTATCGGCCGCTATCAGGGTTCGGTCACCTCGACCAAATTGAAAGTCACCGGTATCGACCTGTTCTCGGCTGGTGAATTCATGGGCGGCGAGGGCACCGAAGAAATCATCCTGTCGGACCCGATAGGCGGCGTCTACAAAAAGCTGGTGGTGCGCGGCGACAAGCTGATCGGTGCCTGCCTGTATGGCGATACTGCCGACGGTGGCTGGTATTTCAGTCTGGTGCGCGAAGGCAAGGACATCACCGAAATCCGCGACACGCTGATGTTCGGCGAAGCCAATCCGGGCCGTCCCGGCGATGTCGGCCATGAAGGCTTTACCAAAGCGGCAGCGATGCCGGACAGCGCCGAAGTCTGCGGTTGCAACGGCGTCTGCAAAGGCACCATCGTCAAGGCGATCAAGGAAAAAGGCTTGTTCACGCTCGACGATGTGCGCAAGCACACCAAGGCCTCGGCGTCGTGCGGATCGTGTACCGGACTGGTCGAACAGATCCTGATGTTCACCGCCGGCGGCGATTATTCGCAAGCCACCAAGAACAAGCCGATGTGTTCGTGCACCGACCACACCCATCAGGAAGCGCGCGACGCGATCCGCGCCGAGAAACTGCTGACGATTGCCGACACGATGGTCTTCATGAACTGGCGCACGCCGAACGGTTGCGCCAGCTGCCGCCCGGCGTTGAACTACTACCTGATTTCGACCTGGCCGCATGAAGCCAAGGACGATCCGCAATCACGCTACATCAACGAGCGCGCGCACGCCAACATCCAGAAAGACGGTACTTTCTCGGTGATCCCGCGCATGTGGGGTGGCGAAACCAATGCGTCGGAGTTGCGCCGCATCGCCGACGTGGTCGACAAGTTCAAAATTCCGACCGTGAAAGTCACCGGCGGTCAGCGCATCGATTTGCTCGGTGTGAAAAAAGAAGATCTGCGCGAAGTCTGGAGCGATCTCGGCATGCCGTCCGGGCTGGCGTATGCGAAGGGATTGCGTACAGTGAAGACTTGCGTTGGCTCCGAGTGGTGTCGCTTCGGCACGCAGAATTCCACGCTGATGGGCCAGCAACTGGAGCGTCAGCTAGCGCTGATGTACTCGCCGCACAAGGTCAAGCTGGCGGTGTCCGGTTGCCCGCGCAACTGTGCCGAATCCGGCATCAAGGACGTCGGCGTGATCGGCGTCGATTCGGGCTGGGAGATTTATGTTGGCGGCAACGGCGGCATCAAAACCGAAGTCGCGCAGTTCCTGGTCAAACTGAAAACTCACGATGAAGTACTTGAATATACCGGCGCGTTTTTGCAGCTGTACCGCGAGGAAGGTTGGTATCTCGAGCGCACCGTGCACTATCTGGCGCGGGTTGGTCTCGACTACGTCAAGCAACGCATGATCGAAGATCACGTCAATCGCAAGGAACTCTACGAGCGCCTGTTATTCTCGCTCGATGGCCAGCCGGACCCATGGCACGAGCAGGCAAAAGCCCATGTTGACGTGCGCCAGTTTGCGCCGTTGACCGTCTGAACCTGAACAGGAACACTCTCATGAATCAATGGAAAGTCATTTGCCGGGTCGACGATATTCCCGTCCTCGGCTCCCGCATCGTGCAGCGCGACGGCAAGGTGCCGGTCGCGATTTTTCGCAATACCGAAGACAAGGTCTTCGCGTTGCTCGACAAGTGTCCGCACAAGGGCGGACCGCTGTCACAAGGCATCGTGTTCGGCGAGAAGGTCGCTTGTCCGATGCATAACTGGAATATCGAACTGGCCACCGGCTGCGCGTTGGCTCCTGACGAAGGCTGCACCCAGACCTTTAGTGTGCGCATCGACAATGGCGAGGTCGCGCTCGACTTGCAGGAGCTGGCTGCTGCATGAGTGAACCAACCAGCGCCGGCGCGCGCCGCGAGACCAAATCAACTTGCTGTTATTGCGGCGTCGGTTGCGGCGTCCTGATCGAAACCACCGGCACGCAGATCACCGGTGTGCGCGGCGACCCCGATCATCCGGCCAACTTCGGCCGGCTCTGCACCAAGGGCAGTACGCTGGCGCTCAGTGCCCAACCACTGTTGCAGCAACAGGCGCGCGCGCTGGTGCCTGAAATGCGCAGCGATCGCAGTGTGCCGCGTGCCGCTGCCAGCTGGGATGACACGCTCGATGCGATGGCGCACAAGTTTGCCGAGACGATCCGCGCGCATGGTCCCGACAGCGTCGGTTTTTATATTTCCGGCCAGTTGCTGACCGAGGATTACTACGTCTTCAACAAATTGGCCAAGGGCTTGATCGGGACCAATAACGTCGATACCAATTCGCGCTTGTGCATGTCGAGCGCGGTCGCAGGCTACAAGCAAACGCTGGGTGCCGATGCGCCGCCGGCCTGTTACGAAGATATCGAACAGGCTGAGCTGGTTTTCATCGTCGGCTCGAACATGGCGTATGCCCATCCGATTTTGTATCGTCGGCTCGAAGAAGCGCGCAAGAACAACCCGCAGATGAAGGTCATCGTCGCCGATCCGCGCCGCACTGATACGGCGCGCGACGCCGACTTGTTCCTGCAAATTTTGCCCGGTACCGATGTCGCGCTTTTCAACGGCATGCTGCATTTGTGCCTGTGGGAAGAGCTGACCGATACCGCGTTCATCGAAGCGCACACCGATGGTTTTGCCGAGCTCAAGCGCACGGTGCGCGATTACACACCGAAGTTTGTGGCCGACATGTGCGGCATCAGCGAAGCCGATCTGGTGACGGCGGCACGCTGGTTTGGCGAATCGAAAGCGGCCTTGTCGCTGTACTGCCAGGGGCTCAATCAATCGGCTTCCGGCACCGCAAAAAATGCCGCGCTGATCAATCTGCATCTGGCTACGCGCCAGATCGGCAAGCCTGGTGCCGGACCGTTTTCGCTGACCGGCCAGCCTAATGCGATGGGTGGTCGTGAAGTCGGTGGCATGGCCAATTTGCTGTCGGGGCATCGTGATCTTGCGAACCCCGTACATCGCGCTGAAGTCGCCACATTGTGGGGCATCGACGACGTGCCAGCGACACCGGGCAAGACCGCTGTCGAACTGTTCGAGGCAGTGCGCAGTGGCCAGATCAAGCTGTTGTGGATTGCCTGTACCAATCCGGCGCAATCGATGCCGGACCAGAAGCTGGTGCGTGAAGCGCTGGTCAATGCCGAGCTGGTGATTCTGCAGGAAGCCTATGCGACCACCGCCACCGCACCGTATGCCGACGTGTTGTTGCCGGCAACTTCATGGGGCGAGAAAGAGGGCACGGTGACCAATTCCGAGCGCCGTATTTCGCGTCTTCATGCGGCCATTGCCGGCCCCGGCGAAGCGCGTCATGACTGGCAGATCGTGGTCGATTTTGCGCAGCGGCTGGAAAAATTGCTGGGTCGGGACAAGTCGCTGTTTGCGTACGACAGCGCCGAATCGATCTGGAACGAACACCGCGAATCAACCCGCGGACGCGACCTTGATATCACCGGCTTGTCGTATGCGATTCTGGCGGAGCAGGGGCCGCAGCAGTGGCCGTATCCGGCCGGCGCCACGACGGGCAAGCAGCGACTTTACGAAGACGGGATTTTCCCGACCGCGAGCGGCCGTGCGCATTTTGTCGATACGCCTTACAAGCCGGTGGCCGAACCGATCGACGCGCGCTTTCCGTTTCGCCTGAACACCGGTCGCCTGCGCGACCAGTGGCATGGCATGAGCCGCACCGGCACGGTCGCGCAATTGTTTGCGCATGCGACCGAGCCGGCCGTCGTGATGGCGCAGGCCGACATGGACCGGCGCATGATTGCCGGCGGCGACATGGTGCATGTGACCAGCCGGCGCGGCTCGCAAATTTTTCCGGTGCAAGCCGGCGACGACATGCGTGCCGGGCAAGCCTTCATTGGCATGCACTGGGGCGAAGAATATGTCTCCGGTCGTGGCCATGCCGGTGAAGGCTCGCATGGCGTCAATGCACTGACCTCGCCGGCGCTGGATCCGAGTTCGAAGCAACCCGAACTCAAACATGCCGCAGTCAAGATTCTGAAGGCCGAACTGCCGTGGCGCTTCGTCGTCTTCGGCTGGATCGCTCCAGAGCAGGTGCTGCGCTTGCAGTCGGCGCTGAAACCGTATTTGCGCCAGTTCGCGTATGCGTCGTGCACGCTGTTCGGACGCGACCGGGTCGGCGTGTTTTTCCGTGCTGCCGACGACTATCCGGCCACGCCGGAATTGCTGGCCGGGATCGAAGCGCTGTTCGGTATCGCCGGCGAAACGGTCTTGCGTTATGACGACAAGCGGCGCGGCAATGCGCGTCACATCCTGGTTCGTGACGGCCTGCTGCAGGCACTGTCGCTGGCCGGCGATGTCGCCGCCGAACGCTGGTTGCGTGAATATCTCGAAACCGAACAACCGGTCGCCGCACTTGGCCGCTTGCTGTTGCAACCGTCGGCGGTCGCACCGCAGGGATTCAAGTCGCGTGGCCGCATTATCTGCAATTGCTTCAATGTTGCCGAGGCCGAAATTAACGACGCGCTGGAGGAGCTGGATGGCCCGCCCGAGGCCCGCCTCGCGGCACTGCAGGGACGCTTGAAATGCGGCACCAACTGCGGTTCTTGTCTGCCGGAATTAAAGAAAATCATTGGCACTTTGCCGGTCAGCGCCATCGCTTCGGTGTAATCTTCGGCGATGGAAAATAGTCAATTGCAAGAGCCGCTGGCGGCGGCACGTTTCATCAAGGTAATTGGTCGCGGCAAGGACGGTGCGCGCAGCATGAATCGCGAGGATGCGTGCCTGTTATACGGTGCCATGCTCGATGGCCGGGTAACCGATCTGGAACTCGGTGCGATCCTGTTATCGATGCGCATCAAGGGCGAATCGATCGATGAGATCGCCGGATTCCTGGATGCTGCTGAAGCTTCGTTTGCACCGTTATCGGCACCGGCCGATGCGCAGTACGCGCCGATCGTCATCCCCAGTTATAACGGCGCACGCCATCTACCCAACCTGACGCCGTTGCTGGCGATGCTGCTGGCAAGACAGGGTGCGCCGGTGCTGGTGCATGGCGTGCTGCACGATGTCGGGCGCGTGACCAGCGCAGAGATTTTCGCGGCACTGGACATGCCGGTGGCGCAGAGCGTTGCCGAAGCCGAAGCACATTTTCCGCGGCACGTACCGGCGTTCCTGCCGATTGATGTACTGGCGCCAAAGATGGCGCGGTTGCTGTCGTTACGCCGCATCCTTGGCGTGCGCAGTTCGACCCATACGCTGGTCAAGATCGTCCAGCCTTTTCATGAGCCGGTGTTGCGGCTGTCGTCCTACACCCATCCCGAATACCTGGAGATGCTCGGGCAGTATTTCACCACGCTTGCGCCGGCGCAGCGCGGTGATATCTTCCTGATGCGCGGCACCGAGGGCGAGACGGTTGCCAGTGTCAAGCGTGCGCAGAGCATCGACTGGTTCCACCAGGGCCAGCGCACCACACTGGTCGAAAAGCAACTGGTCGCCGATGCCTCGCCAGACGTGCCGGCCGAGCGCGATGCGCAGACCACCGCGCGCTGGATTCGCCGTGTGCTGGCAGGCGAAGCACCGGTGCCGGCGGCTATCAGCGAGCAGGTCGCGCATTGTCTGGAAGTAGCGAAGAGCGTGCGGGAGCGCGGCGGTAATGGATGCGCTGATGCGTGATTGCATGGCACGTGAATAAATCGCACCATTGAATAGCGGGGCATTGGAGTGCTGGGGAATGTCTTCCTGTTGCCACACCATTGTTTTTGACACCGGTGCTTTTCGGTTATGTACGCTGCCGCACGGTAATGCGCTGTGGCCTCACGTATCTTCGAGGCTGTGTTTCAACCCTCAATCCCGGAAGGAATCAACAATGAACATTAACCTTGCACTTGCCCCACTGGTTTCACTGATTGCCGGGATCCTGATCCTTATCGTGCCAAGACTGCTGAACTATATCGTTGCCATCTACCTGATCCTGATTGGTTTGATAGGGTTGTTTGGTGCAGGGCGCTTCATGAATTAAGGATTCAACAAAAAACGCCACTTTTCAGTGGCGTTTTTGTATGGCGGATTCACTTGCCGCTTGAGTTTCATGTCGAAGTAGATTGACTATTTCAATCTCCTTGCTTGTCGGAATTACCCGTCATCTAGCGATTCATCCTGATTCAGAATCTTGTGAGAATTGCCACAGACCTGAAGCTGCCGGGAAAACAATACTACGTCCCGTGGGTACCTGATGGCATCTGCTTCATTCCCACACGACGTTTTTTTCTCAACATTCAAGGAGTAATCGACATGAAATCCATTCTGATCCCAACCTTGGTACTTGGTGCACTCGCTTCAGTGGCACAAGCCGCACCGGTGTCGCTAAACGATGCGAAACTCGACCGGGTGACCGCCGGCAGTATCGGCACTTTTGGAGCAACAACTTTTGCCGCTACAACGGTCAAAGCAACCACGCTGGGCGCGACCACCTTTGCTGCCAC
>CAILRJ010000467.1 GCA_903836575.1 uncultured Burkholderiales bacterium | reverse complement strand
TATTACCGGACCGGCGCGGGTGTTCGAAGATGAATACACGGCGATGGATGCCATTCTGGCTGACCAGATCAAGCCGGGCGATGTGCTGGTAATGCGCTACCTCGGGCCGAAGGGCGGACCAGGCATGCCGGAAATGCTGGCACCGACTGCGGCACTGATCGGCAAGGGGCTTGGTGAAACAGTCGGCCTGATTACCGACGGTCGTTTTTCCGGTGGTACCTGGGGCATGGTGGTGGGTCACGTCTCACCGGAAGCCTTCCTGGGCGGCACCATTGCGCTGGTGCAGGAAGGAGATTCGGTCACCATTGATGCGCGTCAGTTGTTGATCCAGTTGAATGTCGCGGAAGAGGAAATCGCCCGCCGTCGCGCCTTGTGGACCGCGCCGGCACCGCGTTACACGCGTGGCGTGTTGGCCAAGTTTGCCAAACTGGCGTCGTCGGCTAGCAAGGGTGCGGTTACTGACTGAGGGTTTTCTTTGCGGAGAGAAGACTGACCTTGTGAGCTTGTCCGGTGCAATGCCTTGCGGTTATTGCACCGGATGCGCTGGCAGGAAAAGTGACACGTTGCCGGGGAAATTTTTCGGTGTGTGAACGGATAGATTATTTGCGCGGTGGCTTTCGCTCGAAAGTCTTTTTGACCCGTTCTGCGCGAATACGATCCATCTCGTCGTGTGCTTTGCGCTTGTCGAGTCCGAACAGGGGCTCGATGAATTCGAACCAGATGAAGGCAACGCCAAACAGGGCGGCAATCCACCACCAGGACAAATTAGCGACCGGGCCGATTTCGAAATAACGCAGCAGGCCAAGGACGGCGATCAGTATGATGATTGGCATTGCAATTCCCCTTTTTTGTAGGATAGGGTGTCTGGAAGTAACGGTCAATCGCGGTGGGCCCGGGGTTGGCGCCGGTTGCGGATAATTGGTCACAACTTAGCCACCCGGGAAACCGGTCAATCCACTGTAGAATCGAGCGCTAGTCTTATAGGGAGATCGCGATGAAATTTTACCTTCTGGTAGGTGTGGCCTTGAGTGCCTTGGTATCGAATGGTGCGTTGGCCAATGCCGATTTGGCGAAGTCAAAAAACTGCATGGCGTGCCATGCCGTTGCCAACAAGGTAGTCGGTCCGGCATACAAGGATGTTGCGGCCAAATACGCAGGACAAAAAGATGCGGAAGACAAGCTGACGCAAAAAGTCCTCAAAGGCGGCAGTGGCAACTGGGGTGCGATACCGATGCCGGCCAATACGCAAGTCAGCGAAGCCGAAGCACGCACGCTGGTGAAATGGATATTGACGCTGAAATAAGCGTCGGGAATTAAAAAAAGCCGCCGGGTGAACTCAACCCGGCGGCTTTTTTCATGGGGCGGACAGGTTTAGCGACCGATGCCAAACGGCGCGTACTGCACCGGTACCCAGCCATAACCGCTACCTTCGCTGCGCAGCTGGCCGATGCCGGGGAACGGCAGGTGGGCACCGGCGACGTAGGTCTGCTTCTTGACTGCGTCGTCGAAAATTTTCTTGCGCATCGGCACGGCTTTGCTGCTGTCGTTGTCAAAACCAATGGCGATGCCCGGACGCGGGAATTGCACCGCGTAGCTGTGGATCAGGTCGCCCATGATCATCAGGGTCTGGTCTTTTGATGTGACCTGATAGCTGGTGTGGCCAGGGGTGTGTCCCGGTGTCGCAACCGGCGTGATGCCGGCGACCAGCGTCTCGCCACTGGCGAAAGGCTTGAATTTGCCCGCGTCGATATACGGCTGAACCGAGTCACGCGCCATCTTGAAGAAGCCTTGTGCCTCTTTCGGTGCTTTGGCAGCGATCGCTGCATCGAGCCAGAAATCGGCTTCGGCCTGGGCCGGACGCAAGGTTGCATTCGGATAGGCTGGCTTGCCGTCGGCGTCGAGCAGGCCACAAGCATGGTCCGGATGGAGATGCGTCACCACGATGGTATCGATCTGGGATGGCTCGTAGCCAGCCGCTTTCAGGTTGGCAGGCAGGGCGCCCAGCGTCGGACCAAAGCATTTGGCCGATCCGGTATCGACCAGAATCAGGTTGCTGCCGGTATTGATCAGATAGGCATTGACTGCCGTCTGGATACTTTTCTTGTTGACAAACGAACGTGCCAGTAACGCCTTGATCTCTTTCGGTGTTGCATTTTTCAGCAGCGCCGTATCGAGTTCGATATAGCCGTCGTAGAGTGCGGTGACTTCAAAGTCGCCGATGGCCATCCGGTAGAAGCCGGGAACCTGGGTCTTGACTTGGGCTGGCGCCGCAGCCAGTGCTGCAACAGGTGCCAGCAAGGTGCAAGTGGCCAGGCCAGTCAGGGCCAGTGTCAGGACGCTGCGTTTTGCGAAACGAAAAGAGGTTGATGTCATGAGAATCCTTGTAGCAAGTTGATCGGAAGTGCCGTAGTCGGGTTTTCTACCTGCCGGAAGGATAGGCGATTCAGGAAATGTCTGCCGAGCGCAGCGATTAACGTCCCAGTGTCGGGAATTTGGCAAAGCCACTATCGACCAGGATGAACTCGCCGGTGGTGCGGGCGGCACCATTGCAGAGCCAGAAACAGGCATCGGCAACGTCGTCCGGCTGGATC
>CAILRJ010000466.1 GCA_903836575.1 uncultured Burkholderiales bacterium | reverse complement strand
CCGACCGCAAAAGCACCGGACGGCGGCGTCAGAAAGACCTCGAAGCGCTGATTCGCGCCCGCCTTAAACCGATCGCCGGACTCGAGCTGTCGGTCGGGTTCCAGAAGGCGATCTACATCGCCATCCTCGGCCAGGACATCGGCAAGCTCGATGCGGTGGCCAGACAGGTGATGCAAAAACTGGCCACGATCAAGGGTGTCACCGACCTCGAAAACAGTCTGGCCGCATCGACGCCGTCGGTGGTCGTGAAAGTCGACAACCAGCGCGCCAGCGACCTCGGCCTGACGTTGCAGCAGATCGGTGCCGCGCTGCGCCCGTTTGTCGCCGGTGACACCACCAGCTACTGGCTGGCGCAGGATGGCCAGAATTACGAAGTCAACGTGCAGTTGCCCAAATCCGGACGCGAGCGCATCAGTGATCTTGGCAACCTGTCGGTGGCCAGCAAGAACCTGACCGCCGATGGCCGCGTCATCATGGTGCCGCTGCGTCAGGTGGTCGAGTTCATCCCGGCGACCAGCCCGCAAGTGATCAAGCGGCAAGCGCTGCAGCGTCGCGTCGGCATTTACGGCAATGTCGAAGGCCGGCCGGTGGGCGACGTCAACAAGGAAGTCCAAGCCATCATCAAGACCATCGACCTGCCCGACGGCGTGCGCTTCGATGTCGGTGGTCAGGCCGAGCAGATGAAGGACATGCTGGGGGCGGCGGTCGCGGCGTTAGGCATCGCGGTGATCTTCATCTATCTGGTGCTGGCTTCGCAGTTCGGCAGTTTCCTGCAACCGGTAGCGATCATGGTGTCGTTGCCGCTGTCGCTGATCGGCGTGCTGCTGGCGCTGCTGATCACGGGCAGCACGCTCAACATGTTCTCGATCATCGGCTTCATCATGCTGATGGGACTGGTGACCAAGAATGCGATCCTGCTGGTCGACTTTACCAACCACTCGCAGTTGGCCGGGCAGAGCCAGCACGACGCTATCCTCAGCGCCGGACAAGTGCGTTTGCGTCCTATCCTGATGACGACGCTGGCGATGATCTTCGGCATGCTGCCGATGGCGCTGGGCCTTGGCGATGGCGGCGAATCGCAGGCCCCGATGGGCCGCGCAGTGATCGGCGGCGTGATCACCTCGACGTTGCTGACTTTGCTGGTGGTGCCGGTGGCTTACACGTATCTGGATGCGTGGGGGCGGCGGGCCAAGGGGTTTTTTCGGGGGGCGGAGGTGGTTTGAGGTACTGACTGGATAGGCTTGTGTAATTCTTTCACGACAATTGGCGTGGAACTGTTGGCTGGAAGGCGTCACTTAATGTTACTTCCACATGCACCGGCGCGATCCGGCTGCAGCCGGTCAACTCCAGTGAATAGCCAATGCCATGAACAACCGACTTGATAATCCTGCCGCATTTTCAGACTCGTCTTCGGCATCGACGGTGCCTTGTCGCAGGTCTGCACCTTATCCGCTGGTTCTGCCCATGGTGAGCGGGGCGTGCGCACGACGCAGGTCGCACGGGGCAGTCGGCCTCGAGCAAATGAAAAAAGAGCTGGAGGACTGGGTGGTGGCAGGGCAGGGTCATGAACTGCGCAAGGAGGCGGCGGACCGCATTCTGGCCTGTTTCCGGGAGAAGGGAACGGCGTTGGATCTGGGGTTTTTGCGGTTGAATACTTTGCCTCGTTGCATCGGTGACTTGTCATCGCTGCAATCGCTGGACGTCTCTTTTAATACCTTGACGATGTTGCCAGATCATATTGGCGACTTGTTACTGCTTCAGACCCTGGTCGTCTCGGGCAACCACCTCACGGCATTGCCTGACCGCATCGGTGAATTGTTGTTGCTGCACACTCTGGATAGTTCGGACAATCCGATCACGCAACTGGCCGACGATATCGGTGACTTGTTATCGCTGCATACGCTGGACGTCTCGGGCAATAAACTGACGGAACTCCCGGGCCGTCTCGGTGACTTGTCATCGCTGCGCACTCTGGTTGCCTCCGGCAATCACCTCAAGGGACTGCCTGACAGCCTCGGCGACTTGTCATCGCTTCAGTATCTGGACGTGTCAGGTAACGCTCTCTCGGAACTTCCTGAGGAAATCCGCAACTTGATGTCGCTGCAAATACTGGACCTTTCGGGCAACCAACTCACTGAACTGCCCGGCTGCATCGGCGAGTTGTCGTCACTTCAGTATCTGGACGTTTCGGACAATAGTCTCTCAGACCTGCCCGACGGCACCGGTAACTTGGTATCGCTCCAAACGCTGGATCTTTCGGACAACACGTTTTCGGAATTATCCGGGGCTATTTTCGACTTGCCGTCGCTCCAGTTACTGCGGCTTCGCAATAATCCGCTGGCATGTTTGCCTGAACGTTTCCGCAACCTGCCCGCATTTCAGGCTTATGCCAGTAACCAGCACTACCTGAATCTGCCTGCCAGCAGTCCCTTGTTCGCCGCTTGCGAGCACCGGCCCCGCACGCCCGTTCAGCTCCGGTCGCCATCGCTCGCCCGATCAATGGCCAACGATTGCTCGCCTGCGGTCAAGTCCATCGCAGCAAGCAGCCGCTGACTACTGGCACCTATCCTCCGGTCGTCTCCGGTTTAGGCGTGCTTTGCGTGTCATAGAAATGATGGACATCGCGTTGCGGGAACGGGAGCGAGCAACCACCGGCTTCAAGTGCTTCCTTGCAGACCTGTACCAGATCGAGCTTGGTATCCCACCAGTCGCTGCGACTGGTCCAGACCCGGAACATGATATTGACCGAACTGTCACCCAGCTTGTCGACCTTGATCAGTGGCGCCGGGGTCGCGAGGATGCGCGGGTCATCGGCGGCGACCTGCTTGAGAATGGCCAGCGCATTGCCGATGTTGTCGGTGTAGGCGATGCCATAGTCCGCGTGGATGCGGCGGATGTCATTGTCGGTGACGGACAGGTTGACGATGGTATGACCCCAGATTTTGGAATTCGGAATGAAGACGGTCGGCCCGTCGATCAAATGGCCCTTGCAGATGAAGAAGCCGACCGCATCGATGATGTAGACGTCGCTCTCGAGCTGGACCACATCGCCGATCTTGAACGGCCGGAAAAACAGGATCATGACACCGGCTGCGACGTTGCTCAGCGTGCCTTGCAACGCCAGACCGACCGCCAGGCCGGCGGCACCGAGTACGGCAATCAGGCTGGTAGTTTCGACGCCGAAGCGGTTGAGTACCGCCACCAGCGTGAAGATCAGGATCGCGACCCGGACAATCTTGCCGGGCAGGTTGTGGAAAACCGGATCGATCCGGCTCGAGCGGCGCATCGTCCGGTCGATCAGGCGCGCCACCCAGCCCGCCACCAGCGAACCGATGACCAGCGTTGCAATGGCGCCGATCACGTTGATGCCGTAACTGAGCAGGTAACCGGTCAGGATATCGACGGCGTGTTTGATTTGTTCATTCATGAGTGCACTTTACGGACAATGACGACGAGCGCCGGACCGGGTGAGGGTGGCTTAATAGGGCGGCGGCGTCAACCTGCGATGCGGCTGTGACAAAGCGTTAGCACGGAGCGATCTGCACTGGTGTTGCTGTGCCGACCCTGCGAATGCGCTGCGGGGTCGGCTCCGCTAGCGTTAATCTCTCCAGCCGCGATACATCGGGTTAGGGGCAATATAGGCCATGACAGGATGGTCCAGCACACCCGGTGGCGCCACGCGCATCAGGTCGAAGCTCGATACTTCCAGCGGACCGTCAAAACTCCATGCAAAGGTCTTGCCGCCGGAAACAAACTGGACCACCTCACCGCCGGTGACGTTGACATGGGTCATGCCCGGTGTCAGAACGATAGTCTTGCTCGCCATATTTGCCGGGGCGGCGATGCCTAGCAGGCTCACAGGCTGTTGCGGGAAAGGTGTGGCGCAAGCTGCCGTCAGGGCGGCAACAAACAGGTAAGGGATAAGTCGGGCATGCATGATGCAATTCCTTTAATGCTGTTGAAATGGAGCTTGCCGGATCGGGCAAGTAGCAGCGCTCAATGGCGTCCTCCCCATCGGCCACGTCCGCCATCGCGGCCGCCATGACCGCCCCGGAAGCCAAAGCCAAAATCAAAAAATACGGGAGGGCCGACATAGACCGGTGGCGGGGCCTGGTAATACACCGGGCCGGAGGGATAGACCGGACCCGGTTGCGCATACACCGGTTGCTGGTAATAGCCACCGTAAGCGGGCGGCGGACCATAGACCGCGCAGCCCCCGAGCGAGACCGTGACGGCAGCCAGAAAAATCAATAATCCGGTTTTCATGATGGATCCTTTCAGAACGGGCCAGTATAGAAATCGACTTGGTCGACGCGGCGCTATTTACGTTTGATTACAGTGTGCCGGAGAAACCTACTTTGTGTTGTGCGGGCCTTTACCGGCGTCATCGCACACTATTCGGTGCGCAATTTTCAGAACTACGACGTACAGAAACCCGCGACTGCATGCAGGCAGTAGCGGGTTTCTGGCCGGGAGCGACCCGGGCTTAGGCTTGCCGTGCCATGGCTTGCACAAGACTAGTCAGCAGGTTGGCTTGGCGCCGGCCGTCATGCGAGTTATCGCTTGGCGCGCGATGCGCTCGGTATCCCGGATTTTTTCAGGTAGCGGTAATAGTCGCTGTCGGTGCTGAGGATCATCACCGAGTTCTTGTTTTGCTCTTCCTTGTACGATTCCAGCGTACGTGAAAAGGCATAGAACTCGGGATCGGCGTTGTACGCCACACCATACACCCGGGTCGCTTCGGCGTCGGCATTACCGCGCACTTCCTGCACCTTGCGGTAGGCACTGGAGCGGATCTGGCTCAAGTCTTTCTCCATCTCGCCTAGAATTTCAGCGCTGCGGCCGGCCCCTTCGGAGCGGAACTGGGCGGCGATACGCTTGCGTTCCGAGATCATCCGCGCATACACACCTTCGCGCACGCTTTCGATGTAATCGAGACGCTTGATACGCACGTCGACCAGTTCGATGCCGTATTGCGGGATGATCTTGCGCGCTTCGGTCAGGATAGTGCGGGTGATTTCCTCGCGGCCACGGACGATTTTCTGTTCCAGTGCATCGCGCACTTCGCTGGGCACCTCGTCCATGATGTCGCCCTCTGGCACGACCCACGAGGCGCTACGTACCAGTTCGCGCAATTCACTGCCGGACACCTGATCACGTACGACCGAATCAATGATGTCATCGAGACGGGAACGGGCACCCGCTTCGGACGCAACGCTTTCGAGGAAGGTCTTGGCGTCGGCGATGCGCCAGCGCGCCGTGGTGTCGATCCAGATGAACTCGCGGCCCTTGGTCGGGATCTGGTTCGGCGAGCCGTCCCAGATCAGCAAGCGCTTCTCGAAGACGCGTACTTCCTGAATGAACGGGATTTTCATGTGCAGGCCGGCCTTGGTCAGCGTCTCGCCGACCGGTTTGCCGAATTGAACGATGACTGCCTGCTTGCCTTCTTCCAGCGTGAAGAACGTGCCGGAAAATCCGATCACTGCGGCCAGCGCGACGCCGGCCAGTCCGATATTGATTGCTTTACTCATGGTTGTGTCCCTTCATTAGCGGCCGCTGCTGCACTCGTGGCGGCACTGTTTGTCGGTACGGGCGTTTGGCCTCCTTCTAACCGCAACAACGGCAACAAGGATTTCTGTTCGCTATCGACGACATACAAGGATTTTGCACCGGGCAAGATACTGCTCATCGCTTCCAGATACAGACGCTGGCGCGTGACTTCAGGTGCTTTACGGTAATCGGCCAGAATCGTCGTGAAGCGGGTTGCCTCACCTTGTGCGCGGTTGACGCGCTCGACGGCGTAGCCTTCGGCTTCGCTGATGGTCCGGTTCGCTTCACCACGCGCTTGCGGGATTTCGCGGTTGGCACGTTCCTGTGCCTGGTTGATGATCCGCTCGCGGTCCTGACGCGCCGCGTTCACTTCATTGAACGCCGGTTTGACCGGATCGGGTGGTGTTACATCCTGCAGTTCGACGGTGACCAGTCGTACACCCGTCTTGTACTCGGTGAGCAGGCGCTGCATCTCGTCGCGCACTTCAGTCGAGACGGCGACACGGCCGACGGTCAGCACATCGCTGCCTAGTCGGTTACCGACGACCTGACGCATCATGGCCTCGGCCGTATCCCGGATTGTCTGGCGCGGATCGCGTACCTGAAACAGGAATTGCTCCGGATCTTCAATCCGGTATTGCACGATCCACTGGACGTCGATGACGTTCAAGTCACCGGTGAGCATCAATGACACGTCCTTGAATTTGGTCTTGCCATCGGCATACTGGGTGCGCTCGCCGGACCGTGTGGCCGTCGTGATAAAGCCGAACTCTTCCTTCAGGACGCGCGCGGTAGGCACCATCGTCGCGCTCTCTATGCCGATCGGAAACTTGTAGTGCAAGCCGGGACCGACGGTACGATTCACCGCACCGAAGCGCTGAATGACGCCGGTTTCTTCCGGCTGCACAGTGAACCAGCTGGACATCATGAAAGCGAAAAATACGACGCCGGCGGCGATGAGGGTAATGCGACGGGCACCGAATCCGGATGCGCGTTTGCGAAAATCGCTGGCGATATCGTTGAGATCTGGAGGGGCCATGGGTAGTCTCCTTATATGGGTGGGGCCTAAGTTGCCGGCTCGATGAGTCATCAGAAGGTCAGCCGATGCCTAATGCTGTACAGCGGCAGCGCAATGGCAGTACAGCGTGCATTTTTTCTGCGCGATGTGGGGCGGTGGCCGGTCTTGCTAGTACTGGTGAATGGCGTGCCTGGTTGCGACACGGCGACTTGGAAGTCGTGACAGCAGAGTCCTGTTTCTGGCTGCTGTCGCGTTGTTGATGCGGTGATCTGGATTATTTACCGCTGTTGTTCGGCGGGTTTCGTCGTGACGTTTTAACCAGCGAAGTCACAAGTAATGCTCGGTTAAACCTAAATTCTATCAACTATTCAAAAGTCACAGTCGCCGAAATGGCAACCTATGTCAACCCGCTACGTTATTGGAAAACAGAGGGTAACCGGCACTTTTTCCATTTTTAATGGGGCGAGTCGTCAAAAAAACGGCGTTTGACGGGCATCCATCGAGATGCTGTTACGTTGCTGTTGAGGTCTATGGCAACTCGTTGCGCGGAAAAATTATTTCCCATATTGCTTTAGAGTGATGCCATCGCAATTATTAGGCTACCTGCATGAACTCCTCACCCAATACTGTCTCCCCGGTCAGTGTTTTTTTCGACGGCTCCTGCCCGCTCTGCCAACGCGAGGTCCGCATGTACAAAAAAATCCCGTCCAGCGTTCCGATTGAGTGGGTCGATGTCTCGTCCAATTTGCCGGACAACACGACCGGACGCAGTTGCGCCCAGCTGATGTCCCGTTTTCATGTCCGTACTGCGGATGGTGCCGTGTTGAGCGGCGCGCGTGCTTTTATTGCGCTATGGCTGCTGTTTCCAAGCTGGCGCTGGCTGGGCCGGATTGGTTCGTTGCCGCTGATGCCGACCATTCTTGAAGGCGCTTACCGTGGCTTTCTGCTGATCCGGCCCGGTATCCAGTGGATCTTCCGAAAAATCTATCCTGACCCGACGCCGGGAAAGTAAGCGTCACAGTTGCACGCCACAGCGGTACATCACAGCGGTAAACAGTCAGGCAAAAAAAACCGCGTTCTCGTGATGAGAAACGCGGTTTTTTAAATGTTGCCGGACTTATTGGAACATGTTCTTGGTGGTGATAGGTGGATTTGAACCACCGACCCCAGCATTATGAGTGCTGTGCTCTAACCAACTGAGCTATATCACCAAACAGCCCGAGAGTATCGTGTTTCCGGCATTTGCTGTCAAGGCGAAATTTGCTGTTGGCGGGCAATTTCTATCCGGGCCAGTACCAGCGCGCTGGCCTGCGGGTCCAGGCAGTCGATGACGTGCCGCTCAGGTATCGCACGCAGCCACGTTAGCTGGCGTTTGGCAAGCTGACGGGTGGCGGCCAGGCCTTTTTCGCGTAGCGTGGCCAGGTCGATCTGGCCGTCAAGGTATTCCCAGGCCTGGCGGTAGCCAACGCAGCGCATCGATGGCAGTCCCGGATGCAGGTCTTCGCGCCGGCGCAAGCCTACGACTTCATCGATCAGATTAGGGCCGTGCGGTGCCAGCATCGCATCGAAGCGGGCGGCGATGCGCCGGTGCAGCGCGCTGCGGTCTGAGGGTTCCAGCCCGATTTGCAGTAGCGTGAACGGCAGTTCCACCGGCGCGGCTTGCGCCAGCAGGCTGCTCATTGGCTGGCCGGTCAGTTGGTAAATTTCGAGTGCGCGCTGGATGCGCTGCGCATCGTTGGGTTTGAGCCTGGCAGCGGTAACGGGGTCGAGCAGTGCCAGGCGGGCATGCATGCCGGGCGAGCCGATCAGGGCGGCGTCGGCATCAAGTACAGCGCGCACCTCCGGGTCGGCTTCGGGCAGCGTATCGAGACCATCGCGCAGTGCCTTGAAGTACAACATGGTGCCGCCGACCAGCAGCGGCAGGTTGCCGCGGGCGAGGATATCGCTCACCAGTTGTAGCGTCGCGGTCCTGAATTGCATCGCCGAGTAGGACTCGGCCGGGTCGAGAATATCGATCAGATGATGCGGCGCAGCCGTACGTTCGGCGGCAGTCGGTTT
>CAILRJ010000465.1 GCA_903836575.1 uncultured Burkholderiales bacterium | reverse complement strand
CCGCGTCGCGCAAATCGAGATCGACCTGATCGCGCTGGAGATCACCAACCTGCGCGTGCTGGCGGCCGAAGCCGAACGCCGCACACCCGGACCCGAAGCCTCGATCCTGAAAATCAAGGGCACTGAAATCCAGCAGGCGATTACCGAATTACTGGTGCAGGCGGTCGGCCCGTATGCGTTGCCACTGCGGCGCGAAGCGATGGCCGATGGCTATGCGGGAGAACAGGTCGGTCCCGACGACGCAACCGCGCTGGCGGCCGGTTACCTGAACATGCGCAAGCTGTCGATTTATGGCGGCTCGAACGAAATCCAAAAAAACATCATTGCGCAAATGATCCTGGGACTCTGAGATGGACTTCACTTTTACCGACGAGCAGAACATGCTGCTCGAGACAACCCGACGCACTCTCGGCAAAGATTACGACTTTGCGGCGCGCCAGAAAATCAGTGACGGCTTCAGTGCCACCGCCTGGCAAGGCTTCGCCGATCTCGGCTTGCTGGCGCTGCAGGTGCCGGAAGCCGATGACGGACTTGGCGGCACACCGGTCGATACGCTGCTGGTGATGACGGCGATGGGCGAGGCGCTGGTGCTGGAACCCTATCTGGCCAGTGCCGTGATGGCGACCACGCTGATCGCGCAACTTGGGAATGCGCAGCAGCGTGCCGCACTGCTGCCGGCGCTGCAGGATGGCACGCTCATCGCCGTCCCTGCGCACGACGAGGCAGGCAGTCGCTTCGACTGGCGACAGATTGCCACGCGCGCCACGCCGACTGCGGAGGGCTTTGTCATCCATGGCGAGAAGTGCCTTGTCGCTCATGCCGGCTCGGCGCATTTGCTGCTGGTCAGTGCACGATTGCCCGACGATCGACTTGCCGTATTCGGCATTCCACGCGAAACGCCTGGCGTGCAACTGGTGTCGTATCAAACCGTCGATGGTGTGCCGGCGAGCGAAGTTTTCTTCGATCAGGTTGTCGTGACCGCCGACGCGCTGTTCGACAATGCCGACACAGCGCTAGCCGACATGCGTGACCGCGCCCTTGCTGCGGTCTGCGCCGAAGCGGTCGGCATCCTCGACAAGCTGCTCGCAGCCACAGTGCAATATGCCCGCGACCGGCAGCAATTCGGTGTCGCGATCGGCAAATTCCAGGCCTTGCAGCATCGCATGGCCGACATGGTGCTGCATTGCGAACAGGCCCGCTCGATGAGTTTTCTTGCCGCAGTGCGCTGCACCGATGTCGATCCCGCGCAACGCATGGCAGCGCTGTCGGCCGCCAAAGTCGTGGTCGGTCAGGCTTGCCGGTTTGTCGGGCAGCAGGCAGTGCAATTGCACGGCGGGATGGGTGTGACGGACGAACTGATCGTCAGTCATTACTTCAAGCGGCTGATGGCCATCGAGCTGCAGTTCGGAAGTACCGACCAGCATCTGGAAGCGTTTGCGGCGCAACTGAAAGCGGCCTGACCTTCCCGTTCACGCTGCCATTGCGTTGCGAGCAATCAGGTTGCGTACAACCTTCATCGGCACCGGAAAACACGGTATTTTTTTCTCCCGGATGACCGGAAACTGCATTTTACATTTGTCTGGCGCGACCATCTGACGGCGCGCCAGCGCGATCTTGCCGTTGATCCGCCAGCGCAGCATTCCTTTCCCCCACAAGGAGCGACGCCATGGCAGAAGCCTCCCCGATTCCGTCCGAATCGCACTACGGCAGTTTTTTATCCACGCTGAAATCCCGCATCCACTCGGCCCAGTTCAAGGCGCTGCGCGCTGTCAACAAGGAGTTGATCGCGCTGTATTGGAATCTCGGCAAGCTGATCGAGGAGCGACAGGTCGCTGACAGCTGGGGCAAAGGCATGGTCGAAAAGCTGTCGCGGGATCTGCGTGCCGAGTTTGGCGAAAAAAGTGGCTACTCGGTGCGTAATCTTTGGTACATGCGCATTTTCTATCGCGAATACAAGGACATGCCAATTCTGCAGCCATTGGCTGCAGAATTGGCATGGACCAAAAACACGCTGATCCTCGACCGCTGCCAACACGCGCAGGAACGCGAGTTCACCCTGCGCGCCACCGCCCGCTTCGGCTGGACTCCCCGCGTGCTTGACCACCAGATCGAAAACAAGTCGTTCGAAAAATAGTTGTTGAACCAGACCAGCTTCGATGCAGCGCTACCCTATAGCCGTGGCCAGCCAGGCCAGTGAACGTCCATCGGCACGGAGCATAGACAAGCAACATGCTCTTCAAATCACCTATCGATTTATCAGGGACACAACGAAAGACTTCACACCAAAAAAGCAAGCAAGGGGATTCCAGTCATG
>CAILRJ010000464.1 GCA_903836575.1 uncultured Burkholderiales bacterium | reverse complement strand
GATTGCGGAATTCGTCGAGAGTGACGCCATCATCGCGGCGCTGCGTGAGATCGGTGTCGATTACGCGCAGGGCTATGCGATTGGCAAGCCGGTGGCTTGTGTGCCGTGTTCGGTTTGCTGAGGGGTATTGGCTTTGCGAAAGAATCGTAGCGTCAATCACCGCAAGCTATGGCACTGAAACACCCGTTGGTAGGTTTTTTTAATCGTCAGAGGAGATGACTGATGCAGGCTCCCGCACTTCCTGAAAATGAAGTCGAGCGCCTTGCCGCGCTGGCGCGCTACGCGATTGTTGATTCCGCCGAAGAGTGCGAGTTTGACGATTTCACGCAGCTGGCGACGCATATTTGCGGAGTGCCGATTGCACTGATCTCGCTGGTCGACGCCAGTCGCCAATGGTTCAAGAGCCGTGTCGGGCTCGATGTTGTCGAGACTGATCGTACGATGTCGTTTTGCGGGCACGCCATTCTGGCCGACGGCTTGTTCGAAGTGCCCGATACCGCGGCTGATGCCCGTTTCCTTGACAATCCGCTCGTCACGGATGGCCCGCAGCTACGTTTCTACGCCGGCGAACCACTGGTAACCGACGATGGCTTCCGGATCGGCACCTTGTGCGTGATGGACCGGATGCCGCGCTCGCTGTCGCTGTCACAGCGCGCCGCCATGGCGGCACTCGGCCGCAGCGTCATGCGCCAGATCGAGAGCCGCCGCACCGCCCGTCTGCTGGATGAAAAATCCCGCTTTCAGGAAGCCGTGCTCGATAGCGCCGACATTGCCCTGATAGCGACCGGACCGGATGGCGTTATTTCCAGTTTCAATCGTGGTGCGCAAGTCATGTTGGGTTATGCGGCAGAGGTCATGCCGGGACGTGCCATTGGCGACCTGTTTTCCATGCCGTTGCCAGTGGCCATGGGTGCAGCGGATTATGCGCATCAGATGCTGGTGCTGGCCGGGCAGGCTGACAATGGTTTTGACGACTGGCAGCTGCGGCGCAGCGATGGAGCGCCGGTGCCGGTGCAATTGTCGGTGACGGCGGTGCGCGACCGCGATGGTCATTTGCTGGGTGCCTTGCATCTTGCAAAGGACATCAGCCAGCGCGTCCAGGCCCAGGCGGCCCAGCGTCGTGCGACCGACATGCTGCAAAAAATCGCGATGCGCGTGCCGGGTGTGCTTTGCCAGTTCCGTCGCAATGCCGACGGTACGTTCACCATCCTTTATGCCAGCGAACAACTGCTGCAGATTTACAGAGTGAGTCCGCAACAGGCCGCCGGTGACGCCAGCCTGCTCATCGAGACGATTCATCCTGATGACCGGCAACGGGTCATGGTGGCGATTGAACGCTCGGCTGTCGAGCTGTCGCCGTGGCGCGAACAATACCGCTTGCTCTTCGACGACGGCACGGAGTGCTGGGTTGATGGCAATGCCGTGCCTGAAACGGCCGATGACGGTGCTGTGCTGTGGCATGCCGTGATTACCGATATCACCGGGCGCAAGACCGCGGAACTCGAACTCACGCGCAGTCACGCCATCCTGGAAATCCTCAACGAACAACTGCGCGCCAGACAGGCCGAACTGGCGGCAGTCAATGATGCCTCACCGCTAGGACTGTTTCGCACCGACCGGGCAGGTGTCTGCACCTATATCAATAAAGCCTGCGGAGCCATTACCGGTCTGACGCTGGCAACTGCACGCAACGACGGCTGGGGCGCGGCGCTGCATCCGCAGGATCGCGCCGCCGCCATGGCAGCCTGGGACGAGGCGGTGCGCTGCGCCAGTCGCTACGAACAGGATCAGCGCTATGTGCATGCCGATGGTTCCGAAGTCATTGCCCGGGT
>CAILRJ010000463.1 GCA_903836575.1 uncultured Burkholderiales bacterium | reverse complement strand
GTCAAGGAACTCACAGCGCGGCCAAATTTACCGTCTTATCTGGATGCTGCGATGGTCGACGACTTGCCCTCTACCCACGGTGTCTATTTGTTTTTCGGCGAAGGTGCGTTACCGCTGTACGTTGGCAAGGCCAACAACTTGCGCCGACGTGTGCTGTCGCATTTCAGCGGAGATCACCATTCGTCCAAGGAACTGGAACTGTCGCAGCAAATCCGGCGGGTCGAATGGGTCGAGACCGCCGGTGAACTGGGGGCGCTGCTCAAGGAAGCGATGCTGATCAAGCAAATGTCCCCTTCGCATAACCGCCAGTTACGCCGTTCCGATGCCGCTTGCCTTTGGCGTCTTGATGCGCAATCGCAGGTGACGCTGGTGAAAACCGATCAGATGCAAGCCGACGACGAGGCAGACCTGTTCGGTCCATTTGCCACCCATCGCAAAGCCACCACCGCCCTGAAAGCACTTGCTACTGCACACCAGCTTTGCCTGGTCTTGCTCGGGCTGGAAAAAGTCGCTGCTGGCAAGCCGTGTTTTGCCAGCCAGGTTGGTCAGTGCAGGGGAGCGTGCAGCGCGCGCGAAAGCCTTGTCTCGCATACCGGGCGCTTGCGCATGGCGCTTGAAACCAGTCGCATGAAACCGTGGCCCTTTGCCGGACCGATCGGTGTCCGTGAAGAAGCGGCGCTGCATGTCATCGATAACTGGAGCTATCTGGGTACGGCTGCCAGTGAAGCCGAAGCGCGCCAATTGACAGAACAAGGCCAGCCGCGTTTTGATCGCGACGTCTACCAGCTTCTGCATAAAAAACTGGCTTCCATGCCGGACCGTATCATCCCACTTTACCGAGGCACTTTCTGATGAAAAAAATCTCCTGCAGTCTGCTGTGCTTGCTAGTGACTGCTGGTGCGCAGGCAGTGGATATTCCGGCATTCTCGCAGATGCAACCGGGTGCACCCGTGACCGGGTGGAATGTTATCAAGCCGGCAGCCAAAGTCCCGGACACTGTCTACACACTGGTGCGTGATGAGGGGCAGACCGTGCTCAAGGCCGAGTCGGTACAGTCGATGTCGATCATGGCGTACACGGTACGGATCGACCTGAAAAAAACGCCACTGTTACGCTGGCGCTGGAAGATCGCGGCACCGGTGAAGGGTGCCGATATGACCAAAAAATCCGGCGATGATTATGCTGGTCGGATCTATGTGCTATTCGATTATCCAGTTGAGAAGCTCTCTTTTGCCACCCGCGCCAAACTGAAAATTGGCGAAGCCCTGTACGGCATGAAAATCCCGACTGCTGCCATCAATTATCTGTGGGATAACCGTCAGCCAATCGGCACCTGGCAAGACAATACTTACACCGACCGCGCCCGTATGCTGGTGGTCGAAAGCGGCAGCGATAAGGCCGGCCAGTGGGTTACCGAAACCCGCGACGTAGCGGCAGATTTCCGTGCGGCTTTTGGTGAAGAAGTACCGGATGTGGTCGTCGTGGCACTGGCGACTGATACTGACAATACCGGTGAGCAGGCGACGGCCTGGTATGGGGATATACAGTTTCTACAGAAATGAGCCGGATGCTGTTTCCATGACAGGTGTCGATAGAAAAATTAAACGACTCATTTGTTCATCGTGATGCGCGATAAGTAATCACTTCTCTGGTTTTTAAGGCTGCCGTTGACCTGCATCGCCTTTTTAACGATGTGCCGCTACCATTTGAGTCGGCAGGGATAGATAGAGGCCATCCCTGCCATGTGATTTCTAAGGAGTAACTGTAATCGTTACGGTCAACGATTTACCCGCGGTGCCAGAAGAATTACTTGCCGAGTACCCTGTAGCAGTGATCGAATACACGCCGACTTTTGGAGTCCAAGGTTTATAGACAGAACCACTGTTGCCAAGGAACGCATAGGGCGCAGAGTTCTCGGTGCGTGAAATGCCCGCACTGACAAACTTGACGCTCTTCGTGCCTGATTTGGTCATCGCTTGAATGCTGATGCCCTTTGCTACCAGATTACTTAAGCTGATGGTTTGATTTAGCTCAAGATTCCTTATTGCTATGCCGTTACTTGCGTTCACGAGAACCAGGCTGGTGACGTCATAGGGTGTTGTTGATGCTGGTGCTGGTGCTGGTGCTGGTTTTGGTGCTGGTGCTGGTGCAGGTGCTGGTGCAGGTGCTGGTTTTGGTGGTGGTGCTGGTGCTGGTGCTGGTGCTGGTGCAGGTGCAGGTGCAGGTGCAGGTGCTGGTGTAGGTGCAGGTTTTGGTGCTGGTGCTGGTGCTGGTGTAGGTGTAGGTGTAGGTGCTGGTGCTGGTGCAGGTGCTGCGCCGCCGGGGACGTCCTTATCGACAAATGTCTGCAGGGCCACCATATCGACGACTTGGCCCATTCGACCTAGTCGCTGAGGCAAATACTGGCTGGACCATTGCTTCGCATACTCGCTCCAATGATTCGCAGATTTCTGCAGATGGTCCTTCGCACTGGCAAGAGATGCGGTGTCCGTGTTGTTTTTTTGGTAGCGGTAAAGATCGACCGCGCCAAGTATCTTCTGCGAATAGTAGAGCCCTAGCGAGGCCATGGCCTTCACATCAACGATCGTTTCACGCAGGTCTTTGTTGTTGCCCGGATTGAGGCCTTGTACGTTCTGGAGGCCGGTGTTGGCGTACTGCTCCAACAGCGAGGCTACATCCACTGGCGTCAATCGTCCATTCGGACTGACTCCGTTAACGTACTCCTTGACAGACATCAGGCGCTGGGCCTGCCCGTCTTGCGAGGCACTCATCGGGGAATAGAGCGGGTCGATAAGTGCTTGTACTCCGAGGTATCCTTTGTAATAGAGTGAGGCCTCCGGGTACCATTGGAAGTCAAAATCACCCCAGAACAAGCGTGTCACGAGAGGCAAGACCTTGGAGACCGATGCAAGCCCTGTATAGAGGTTGCCGCTGGAGACTTCCGGGTAACGCGCTCCCAAAAGAGCTTGAAATCTGTCATTCGGAATGAAGGGGTCGTAGGCCAGATAGCCCCAGAGCATGAAGCTGTACCATTGCTTGTCGATGGTTTGCTGACGTGGGGTGTCCGGGTTCTTGCTGACCACTTCACGGCCCCAAGTAAACCCGTCGGGACCCATCAGAAAACCGTTGACCTTGCTCCGATCAGGCATATTGTTCAGGTAATCTCTCGCGAATTCAGGATCGCCCCAGCGCACGTTGTAGTAGTCATCGTTCCGCAGCTCAAAGACCACCTTCTTGCCTGCAGGTACACCCATCAAAAATTTCTGATTGAAGAGCGGCTTGGTAGTCGAATACATGTGCGCCTGCGAATTTTTGAACGTGAAGCTGAACGACGAATCCGCATCAGCGTAGCCAGGCAATTGGTTGAACTTGCTCGTGATCCCGGCTGCGTCCACCTCGTGGGCACGATGGATAAAATTGAGCTTGCGAGTCGGGTTGTAAAAAGGGCTAGCGGGGTCCTTCGCATCCTGCACGGCATCCTTGAAGCCCTGTCCATAAGTGTCCCAGACCCACTGCTCTTTCGATGCAATGTCGAGGTTCAAGTTTTCGCCGGCTGTCACGCCTATGGCCGCCAGCAACGGATAAGTGTTGAACATGCTGCGCACCGACTTGCGCATATAGTCCTTGGTCTTGGTGTCTGATGGTGAATCAGTGAACCCGTATCCGGAGTTCTCGGTGCCTTTGACGAACACGTTCCACGTGAAGATGCTGACAGAGATGCCCCGGTCCTGGGCGTACTGCATCACGTCTTTCCAGAACGTGATCTTCTCGTCGATCGTCATCTTCTTGACGGTTTCCAGCGTCGCGCCGGAGTTGGTGGTGCCGTTAATATAGACGGTATCCTGCGCCCCGCCAGTGCTGGTCCCCTCCCTGAGGTAGCCGGTTTTACGCATGACGTCGTTGAGCGCCACGTTCGGATACTCGGGGACCTTGACCATCGAAGGGAAGGGATGAAGATCCCACAACGACAGACTGTTCATCCGGTTGCGTGCCATTTGATCCAGAAAGCGCGTCCAGTACGGCATGCTCCACACTTCGGGTGTGTTTGCTTGTGCCGACGTGGAGCTGTCCGAATAGCTGGGTGTGCGGGCGTCAAGCGGGATATTGAACTTGATGCCTCGTACGGCAAGGTTAGGATTGCGTAGCTTGTCAACGACGTTAGCCAGGTTGCCGTCGATTTTGACCGAGTCGGCCAGCTCCAGACTTGCGTACATGGCGCCAGGGGCGTCATTACCAATGACCCACCATCGCGTGACGTTGCCAGTCGTGACCCGTCTAATGGCGAAACCTTCTTTCGACAGTCCGCTTACGACGGGCTGTCCGGGGATTGCGCCGTTTGTGGTCACAACAATTTGCACCGGTGCGGCTTGTCCCACGATCTGCGTTGGCGACGCTGTTCCCACAACAAACTGATTTTTCTGCTCAAGTGCAGACTTTAATTCGGCTGCTGCAAATTTGATCGCCGGCTGGGTATCGTTATAAATTAAAACAGCGCTTGTTTGCGCGCTGGCCGAACCAAACCACATTATCAGACAAGTGGTTAGTTCAATTTTTAAAAGAGTCTTTTTTTTCATGGAAATATCTCCGTCAAATAAAGGATTGATACTGGTCAGGCCTGGTGCAGAAACTGCGCGCCAAGCCCTTTCAGCACTGATTGTGAAACTAATTAATGCCGTTTATTGTTTGCGCATATAAAGAGCGGCCTCCGGTCCTATGTATGTGGGTTTGTCGAATGAGGCAAGTCCGCCTGCGGCGACCGTTCCTGTCTGGTCGACCGTGACACCGCTGACCGGGTCAACCCATTTGAGCAAGTAGGTTCCAGCCGGGGCATTGCGTACTCCCAACTTGCTGGTATTGACATCACCGTAGAGGATGTAAAGCCCGCTGCTCTGATTGGCCAGGATGTACTTGGTGCCGTCAGTCTTGGCATTAAGTAGCGCGGTATCGAACAGCGGTGTCATGCGGTTGAACTGCGTGGCCTCCATGAACAGCTTCAAGCGGCGCAGATCGTCCAGCATGGCATCGGTCGGGTCGTGTGACTCGAACGAGTCGTACATCATCACGTAACCGCCCGCCATCGCTGTAGCCCAGTTCGACAGGCGCAATGCATCTCTGTTGCCAGCGCCGATGAGCTGTCGATGGAAAGGCTCTGCTTCGGCCATTACGTAGACCCAGTTCCCCCAGCCGTTCTTGCCGGCCTTGTCATGTATTGCATCAACACTTCCGGATGCCGTTTGCTGACCGAAGACATGGATATTGGGATCGCTCGGGAAGGCCATTGGGAAGTCGGCTCTGTGATGGGTTCCGATCGGGTGAATGGGATCGGCCGCTCTGATCGCCGCCGCCAAACCTTTTTGCCGCGCATCGTCGTCGGCAACCGAACAGTTCCAGTGATATTCCTCCTGGGTGATCCAGACGAGGTGCTTGAGGTCTTTGAAATAGTTGACGATGTCAGTCGCATATTTGCCGTAATCGGCGTTGTACTGACATCCATACGGATAGGAACTGTCGTCCAACAGGTTGAACCAAAGCACAACGCCCGCATCATCGAGTTTCTTCAGGTCAGTGCGCCAACTGGCCAGCTTCACCGGATCGAGACCACTGCGGGGATCAGCGTTGTTAATAAATGGCGTCTCGGTAGCGCCCCCATCCCCCCCAAAAGCGCGCTCCGAATGAAAGTACAGGCCATTGACCGGTGAGTTGAGCGAGGGCGAACTCAGTAGTTTGTTGATGATGGCCTGCTTGCGTGCGGTGCTCAGGTACAGAAAACCTTCGGGTCCACCCACTCCTGCGAGGTACACAGGATCGCGCTTGCCGTCCCCATTGTTGTCGCGGTCATAGACGAAGTGATGCACGCTGTCGGGATCGATGATCAAATTACCGGTGTATTTTGGTGTTGGTGTTGGTGTTGGTGTTGGTGTTGGTGTTGGTGTTGGTGTTGGTGTTGGTGTTGGTGTTGG
>CAILRJ010000462.1 GCA_903836575.1 uncultured Burkholderiales bacterium | reverse complement strand
GTACGCTCTTGTGCACTGATCTTGGGAGCGACGCTCCAGATCAGCGTATCCATCGTCTGCAACGCTTGCTCGAGCACCGCCGGCTCGCGCGCGGCGACGTTGTGGGCCAGCATCAGGATGCGTGTCCACCGGGTTTCCAGAAAGACCTCGACGAAACCCGCTACCGCACCGCTTTCGATCCGACGGGCAACGTCGGCGTTGGCAAGCGTGTGTGCCTGCTGCATTGTTTCCTGATGCAGCGCTTCATCGATATGTGGCTGCAACAGGCTGTTTTCGGTGTTCTCTTCGCCAAGCAGATAGGCATCAAGGTCCGCGACGACGGTATCGACCATGCCGCTCTGCTGGTCAAATTCGCGCTGTACCCTGTCGATGCTCGCATCAATGAGCCGGCACAATGGATCATCGACAGACTCACCGTGGCACAAGCCGCGTCCGGACATGAGCAACTGTTCGAGCAAGCGGCGCGCCGGACAGGCGTTACTGAAAAAAAACTCCCGGTCGACCAGCGCGGTCCTGAGCAACGGCAGCTGCAGGCGCGCAAGCAGATGCTTGACAGGCTCCGCAATGTCGGGATCGCTGAACAGCACCTCCCACATCCGCGCCAGCAATTCGATCGTGTTCTGGTCGACTGGCCTCAACGAACCCGATGGCATATCGCAAACAGGCGCTGAGACGTCAAGCGCGACAACCGGTTTCTCAGCGACCTTGTCGAACCAGCTTTCCAGTTTGCGCCGCAACACCGCATCGGCCACGAAGGGAGAAGCCGGCATTGAAAACGATAGTGCGCAACGACTGTCGCGATCCGCAGTGCGCAGATCGGGCACAATACCGCGCGCGATCAGCGCGCCATTGAGTGCACTCAGTAGCGGCGCGAAATCGACAAATACCGTGGCGCGTAACAACCGTAGCACCAGCAAATGCGACTGTCCGGAGCGATCGAAGCGGCACCAGGCGGCGTACACGGCACGCAGGAACACCGCGGGCCGAAACGGATTGAGGGCAATGCTAATGGATTCGCGTTGCAGCAATCGGCCTAGCCGGATATTGAGCGCAACCAATGCCGCGGCATGATCGAGCTCGATATCCCGGGCAAAATTGCCGATCAGAACCCGACCTTCGATCTCATCCGGACTGATCCGGGTCAGATCAAACGGTGCCTGCGCCAGATTTGACGATGGCGTCGTTTCGAGCACGGCGATCTCGCTGAACAACGCGTGACCGAGGCTGCCCAGAACACCGCGCTGCAACTGGCTGGCGTTTTTTGTGAGGTGGTTCCAGGCATTGAAACTGAGGACGGCGTCCTCCGGCAGGATGCTCTGATCCGACAAGCGAAACATCGCGTCAGCGAGCCGCCCAATGACGCCCTCCATCTGGGTGGCGACTTCGGCGATGGCAACCGGCACCAGGCTTTCGACCACCTGGATACGGCTCATGGCTCCCAACAGCGAAGGAAAATTAAGCGCATCGGAAGCGTAACTGGCCGGATTGTCGGGCATGGCGCAAAACTTTCTTGTTGACGTAGCGTGGAATCCTGCAGACGCAAGAACCCGAACAGGGCGCTTTCGGTTCAAGAAATTCTAGGCAATGTCAACCATCCGGTTACTGCGATTGCGCAACAAATGCGACGTCGCACGAACAGCACACAACACACGACCGCTGTTTGCGCTACGCGGACACGGTGGCATGTCCGCGTTTTTGGCGATCAGGAAAAGTAGGCCTGCGAACCCAACGTAATTCCCACGATCATCATGACGGCGATGGCCAGCACGATCAGCAACCGGCCGAACTTGGGCGAGCCGTCGGACCCTTCCGGTTGCTGTTCATCGGGATGCTCCATCGGATTGGGCAGCGGATCTTTCGGGGATAAGGCGTTCATGCTGTTCTCATGGAATCAGAATGGTGGAGCCGGTAGTCTTGCGCGCTTCCAGATCGCGGTGGGCATTGGCGGCTTCGGCCAACGGATAGCGCTGATTGATCTCGATGCTGACCTTGCCGCTCTCGACCATACCGAACAGTTCGTTGGCCATGGCCTCGAGATCCTCACGTTTGGCCGCATGCGAAAACAGCGTCGGGCGCGTGATGAACAGCGAACCACGCGACACCAGTTCATTGAGCGTGAACGGTGGCACCGGACCGGAAGCACTGCCATAACTGACCATCAGGCCCAGTGGTGACAGGCAATCGAGCGACTGCGTGAAGGTATCGGCACCGATCGAGTCATACACCACCGGTACGCCGGCACCGTTGGTCAGTTCCTTGACGCGCTCGACAAAATTTTCGGTGTTGTAGTTGATCACGTGGGTGCAACCATGGGCTTTGGCCAGTGCGCCTTTTTCATCCGAACCGACCGTGCCGATCATCGTCACGCCGAGCGCCTTGGCCCATTGGCAGGCGATCAGACCAACGCCCCCGGCAGCGGCATGGAACAGAATAGTTTCGCCGCCGCGCAGCGGAAAGGTACGACGGAACAGGTACTGCACCGTCATGCCCTGCAACATCATCGCAGCAGCACTATCGAGACCGATAGCATCCGGCACGCGGACCAGGATGGCCGCCGGCATCACCCGCACATCAGCATAGGCACCGGTCGGACGGCCGGCATACGCGACGCGGTCACCGACCTTCAGATGGGTCACATCGGCACCGATGGCTTCGATCACGCCAGCGCCTTCCATGCCGATACCGGCTGGCAGCGGCTGCGGATACAGGCCGGTGCGAAAGTACACGTCGATGAAGTTCAGGCCGCAGGCTTCCTGACGGACGCGGGCTTCGCCCGGACCCGGATCGCCGACTTCGACGTCCACATATTCCAGCACTTCCGGTCCGCCGGTCTTGAAAATCCGAATTGCTTTTGCCATGCTGGTGCTCCTGGTTGTTTTTATGTTGGTAAAGGATTGAAACTGGACGCCCGATACCGTATCACGCTTTTTTACGCGACAACAGATAGATACCGGCCAGCACCAGTCCGGTGCCCGCCAGCTGGAAACCGGTGATCGGCTCGTCGAGAATCATCGCGCCCAGAAACAGCGTCGATACCGGCCCGACCATACCGGCCTGCGAAGCAGTCCCGGCACCGATACGCGACACGGCGAACATCGTCATCAGCACCGGCAGCACCGTACAGAAAAACGCATTGAACAGCGACAGCCAGTAGACCTCCATCGGCTGCACCAGCATGCCGGCCGGGCGCAGCAGGAAAAACTGGCCGATGCAGGCGGCGCTAGAAACGCACATCGCATACGACACCAGTCGCAGCACGCCGACCCGCCGCACCATCTCGCCTGAACTCAGCAAATACAACGAGTACGATACCGCCGCGCCCAGCACCAGCGAGGCGCCGAGCAGCACATTGGCTCCACCGGTGCGGGCATCGTGGACAAACACCAGCAACATGCCGACATACGAGATCAGCAGCGCGCCCCATTCGACCGGGGTAATTTTTTTCTTCAGGAACAGTGCTGAAATCAGCAGCACGAAGGACGGTGTCAGAAACAGGATCAGCCGTTCCAGGCCGGCGCTGATGTATTGCAGGCCAAGGAAATCAAGAAAGCTCGACAGGTAATAGCCCAGCAAGCCAAGGACCACGATGCGCCCGCGCTCGGCGTTCGACAGCGACGGCTCGGTGCGCATTTTCCAGAACGCGATGACCAGAAAAAACGGCAGCGAGAACAGCATCCGGAAAGCGATCAGCGTGACCGCATCGACGTCGTAGCGATAAATCAGCTTGGCCACGATGGCCTTGGTCGAGAACAGGATGGCACCGACCACGGCGAT
>CAILRJ010000461.1 GCA_903836575.1 uncultured Burkholderiales bacterium | reverse complement strand
TCGGACAGGATGTCGCAGGTGATCGCCGCCAGCGTGCCGCCATCGAGGCTGGTGGTGCCCGGAAAATGCTGGCCACCGCCGCATTTCGGTTGCGACTTGTAGCCGTAATTCATCGTCGGCGCGACGATGCCGCCGACCTGCGCGGCGACGCTGTGCGCGACTGCTGCTGCCAATAAGGCATCGGTGCCCAGCGGCAAATGTGGTCCGTGCTGTTCCAGCGCACCCACCGGCAGGAACACGATCGCGTGCGGATCGCGCAAGCGTTCTGCGTAGGCCACCCAGCTCAGGTGATCCATCTGTGAGGTAGGCATAGTCAATTTTCTCCAGGTCTGTTGGGCTTCGTAAGCATCTCTGATTTATTGCATCTGGTTGGAGGGCGCTCACAGCATCAGCGCGCCGCCATTCGGACTAAGCATTTGTCCGTAGTAAAAGCGCGCAAAGTCACTCGCCAGAAAGACCGCTGTCGCAGCAATCTCCTCCGGCCCGGCAGCCCGTGCCGCCGGGATTGCCAGCTCCTTGACGCGCCATTCGGGACTGATCTGATCGAGCGATAGCATTGCCGTATCGGTCGGTCCCGGCGCGATGCCGTTGATGCGGATTGCCGGCGCGAATTCACGTGCCAGCGATTTGGTCAGGCCAACCACGCCGGCTTTGGCCGCGCAATACGCACTGAATTCGGCGCGACCAAGATAGGCCAGTTCGGAGGCGACATTGATGATGCAGCCGTTACCGCGCGGCTGCATGCTGCGCAATATCGCCTGACTGCACAGGAAGACCGATTTCAGATCGACCGCAATGACGCGGTCCCACTCGTTTTCGGTGATGTCAAGAAAAGGCTTTTCGAGCAGGATGCCGGCATTGTTGACAAGGATGTCGATCGGTCCGAATTGCGCCTCGATCTCGGCGACCATGCGCTGCACGGCGGCGGCATCGGTGACATCGGCATCGAAGGCGCGCGCGCCCCCGCCGACGGTATCAAGGACATCGGCAATCAGCGCGTTCTGGCCAAAGTGATTGACGGCCACGCGCGCGCCGCTGGCCGACAGCGCTGCGGCAATGGCGCGGCCGATACCGGTAGCGCCGCCAGTCACCAGCGCCACTTTGCCGGCAAGATCGATCTTCATACGGCAGTCAGAAACGACACGCCCGCTGCACCCAAAAAGCCATCGGCGCGCCCGTTCACGCCGACCGGCAAGACCTGCCCGCAATCATCCGCCAGAATACGGCGCACCCGGTTGACATGAAAACTGCGCAGTAGCAACGGCACTGGAATGACTTGCGCGTAGCGCACATCGTAGAGTTCGCGATGCAATTGCGGCAACCGGTGCCACGGCGCAATCGGCTTGTCATGATGCGCATTGTGATAACCGAAATTGAGCCAGATGAGATTGAGCAAGCGGTTGTCAAGGCCGACAATATTGCTGAAGGTGTTGGCTTGTTCGTAGGCCTTGTCGCGCAGTTTGTCATTCGGTACCGGCGTATCGCCGAGGATAGGATAGGCATCGTAGGTGTGCTGAAAACAGTCACCAAACCGCAGCACGATGACAAACAGCAGATAGGCCGCCGCGTACAACGCCAGCGCGCCGGGCGAATACCAGCCAAGCGCAATGAAAGCCGCCGCACGCACGACAAAAATCGCCAGCACGCGGGCCTGCGCCTTGCCGCTTTTTTCAGCACCCTGGCGAAATGGCAGTGCCATCACGAAGCCGCGCACCAGGAATTCAATTGCCGGAAAATGCAGCCATTCGAGTGTCAGAATCAAGCCACGCACCGGTGCCGGCGCTGCCAGCAAATAGGCTTTGACGTCGAAGGTGACCACATCGGCCCGTTCGACATGGTGACGCATGTGCTTGCGACGCAAGTTGTCAAAGCGCGCGTAGCAGGCGCCATTGATCCAGCTCATGCCGGTGCCCCAGCGCATGTTGGTACTGGCAACCTTGAAGATAGTCAGATGGGCGAATTCATGGATAAAGTAGGCCGACCAGATCAGTGACTGCGTGGTCAGCAGGAAGCCGACTGTTTTCAACAGCCAGCCGGGTTGGGTCAGCAACCAGATGCCCAGCGGATAACCGAGCAACGTGAACGACAAGGCGGCGGTATTGGGTAGGACGCCGTCCGGATAACGAAAAATCATGGGAATCTCCTTGATGGGGTACCGCACAAGGTGGCCGCGCCGGGCCATGCGACCCGGCACACCCCTAACTTGCGGCGCAAACTTACTTCGCCTGCAGGCTGGTTACAAATTGCACATCCATCGTCGCTTCAGGTGCCGGAATCTTGTCAATCTGGGCTTTGGCTTTTAGAATGCCGCCGATAATTTCTGCGCTGGCGAAGTAGGAGGTGGTCTCCTTCGATTTGATGAACGCCTTCGGCATTTCATTGAGCGGGATGTTGTAGACACCCGGCAGCTGCTCCTTGACTTCCTTGGCAGAAACACCCATGAATTTGCCGATGATCTTGGCTGCCTCGTCCGGTTTGGACTTCATGAACGCCATGCCTTCGAGGTAGGCTTTCATGATCCCCGTGATGTCTTTCGGGCTGGCCTTGATGAACTTGTCATCAAACACGAGTACGTCGGAAATCAGACCGGGTGCATTTTTCGATGAATAGACAACATGGTATTTTTTGCCGCCGCCCTGCTTGAGGATTTGCGACAGGCTAGGCTCATAGGTCACGCCGATCGGCATCTGACCTGATACCATCGCCGCCGGAACAGACTCCGGCGTCATGTTGACCGGTGTGATGTCGTTGATGCCGAGGCCATTGCTGGTCAGTGCATACGACAACAGGAAGTCCGATGGCGAGAGCGGATTGAAGCCGACTTTCTTGCCCTTGAAATCGCTGACCTTGGTGACCGCCATCGAGGCGACAATCGCATCGCCGCCGTTCGAATAATCGATCGGCATCACGACTTTTTGCGGCATGCCCTTGGCGACCTGACCGATGACCTGGTCGTACGTCATCATCGCGCCCTGCACCGATCCGCCGGCCAAAGCCGCCGGGATCAGTGCCGGATCGGAGAACACCTGCAGCTTGACCGACAAGCCTTGTTTTTTGTACAGATCGAGTGCTTCAGCAATGTAGAACGGGCCATAGCCAATCCACACGACGGTGGCAACATTGAGTGTGGCAGGCGCAGCAAATGACAGGCTGGACGTGGCAGCAAACACGGCAGCGACGGCAACCCGGCGCAGCAGAAAGGGAGCGACTGGAACAGCAAACGGGAAAAGGGTACGGGTCGCAAAACGCATGGAAGACTCCTGGTCGGTGAATGGGCGCACGGAGAGAACGATGTTCCAATGTTCTCCCGGGCTTTTATCCCTCCGTGGAGCCGCGTCATCTCGACAGGGCCGGAGCGCTCTCGGACCAGACACCATTGCCACTGCTGGCAAGGCCGGAACCCTAGCACTCCTGAGTCAGGTGAACTGGCATCGTTGACGATGGCAACTCGCTCTTCCCGCGCGTTAGATAGAGCAAGAGTAGTGCCAGCCTTAACCACCCGGTATCGGTGGTATCTGCCGTGTTTTCACACCGTCATCGCGCAATTGACGCAAGCCGTGCCGGCAGACGCCCTGTTATCGACCGGCGAACGCACTGCAATGACAAGTTCAGCGCGCTTGTCTGCACATTGCACGCATAAACCAGGAAAATTTTTGCAATCCTGAATCGACGACCGGCATTGTCAGAGACGCTGACTGGGCCGGCGAAAATTTCTCCAACAAATTCGAGCGTCGGAGCCATGCTGCGGCGAAGCGAATCTTGCCTTTTACTCCATGCGTTGGACACCCTTGCAGTGCGTCATGAAGCTATCGCGCCACACTCCGACGAAAGCGGGATACAGATTTAATTTTGATCTACGACGCTGAGGCAATTTGTAACCTCTGCTACCGGAACAACGGATAACGTATGACGATGCACAGATGTATGAATCCACGATGAAGCGGGCAATGGTGCTTTTTTGTGCGTGCATTTGCGGTCAATCATGATTGCCTCCCCCTTAATACGACAAGGAGTGTTCCCCCATGAAAAAATTATTCTATTGTTTTACGGCACTGGCAATGGCCAGCCAGACGCTGCCGGTACGCGGGCAGACCACCAATCCGCAACCAGGCTGGAAAGACAGCTATGCCGTTGGCGGGAAGTGCTATTGCGACTCCAACGGCTACGATCACGGCCTCGATACCAAAACGGTGGATACCCCGCAGGGTCGCAAGAATGTCGTCGAGGTGTGCACGGCCATCACACGCGTACTGGGTGCGGGTGCGACGGCGGGCCGCATACCTTATAACGATATTCAGTGTGGTAACGGCCCCGCCAACGATGCGCCCGACGAAGCTGCTTGCCCGGGTCGTGTCGACATTGGCACCGCCGGTTGCAATGAAAAGGGGCCGAAGTGGGATCTGGCTAGTGTCTACGGCGGCGGAACACCAGCACCAGCCCCGGCACCAGCCCCAACACCAACACCAAGTCCAAGTCCAAGTCCAGCGCCAGCTCCAACAGCAACGGGCTCGTGGTCGCAAGTGGCTGTCGAATGGGATAGTCCTTCGTTCACGATTACCGGGATAAGACGCGTCCGCTATGGCATCAATACATCGTGGATTGAGAGAACGTTGACCGGACCAGCAACTTGCTCTAACGCATTTTTTGGCTCAGACCCCGCGGCGGGCACGCGCAAGGTCTGTGAGGTATTGAGCACACCAGTGACGGCACCAACCGCCGATTACGTCTTGCCGCGCACCGGATGGATAGCCACTGCCTCGTCTGCTGCGGCTTACACTTCCCTGGCGCTGGATGACACGATGTCGACACGCTGGGCCACAGAGGCTACCCAACGACCTGGCCAGTACTTCCAGATCGACATGGGCAAAATCAACAGCTTCGACAGCATCGAGTTGAACGCCGGCGAGCACCCCAACGACTACCCGCGCAGCTATAGCGTGATGGTATCGAACGATGGTCAAACCTGGCGCGGCCCGATCACCCAAGGTCAGGGTAATCGCACCATCACCGACATCGTTTTCCAGCCGCAATCCGCCCGATTTGTGCGGATTAACCAAAATGGCTCCCACAACAGCAACTGGTGGACCATCGCCGACGTGAAGCTGCGGTTAAACGGTCCGGTATCGGCAGGCGTTCTCGACCCGACGGGTTGGGCACTCTTCGCGTCTTCCGACCCGATCAATACCCGCGCTGCGGTCGATCGCAACAGCAGCAGCCGCTGGGCCACGCAAACAGTGCAACAACCCGGACAGTTCTTCCAGATCGACATGCTCAAGTCGCAGCGCTTTAACAAGATCGTGCTGGCTTCCGAGGGCAACCCCTATGATTATCCGCGCGGCTACAGCGTGTTCGTCTCCAGCGACGGCGTGAAGTGGGGCAGCCCCGTGGCCAGTGGTGCAGGCAACAGTGCCACCACGACCATCTCGTTCGCGACCCGCGATGCACGCTACATTCGCATCGAACAAACAAGTAGCCATCCATCGAACTGGTGGTCCATTCACGAGCTCTCGGTATTCAAGTCCCAGTAAGCGCGATCCCGGACCTCGTCCACGCCGGTTCGTCGCCTGCACCGCGACGACCGGCACCATCCGCGCGGCAAGACGACTTATGGAGAAATGCGTAGGTTGTTGATAGCAGAAGGTCGACAGGTCCGGTTACTTCAGCATGGCTTGATCCGGCAGGCAATAGGTGTTTTGGTTTGACACGTGCCGCAGCCGGGTGTGCAGGTCGGAATACGAGATCCGGGCGGCAGTTGGCTTGGTCGGCATGCAACAAACCAAAAGTTCGCTACTCTGGTCACGAACCATCTTGCCGCGCGTCATCCCGTATGGCGCTTGTGCACCACCGATCATCACAAGCGTCTAAACTTCGACCCTTTCGTAAAGAGACCATTGATTCGCTCGCTTTTCTGCCCCGGAGGCCGGTGCCGGCAATTCCCCGCCCGGCCCGGCTATTCGCCGTGCCTGATAGGCCAGCTGCGCACCGAAACTACGAAATTGTCCGGCTCTTAACAGGGGAATCAACAGGTATTTTCCATTCTTGATTTTCAGATGGACGGCCATCGTCCTCGAGGCAAATAGATTTTTGTTCTCTCTCTCAATGCGTAATACCTGCGAATACAAAACTGCTGCATTTGATTTTATGGCTTTCTGCAATACTGCTATTTCATCTCTCTTTATATTTATAAAAACTTCATTTTCCACAACTGCTTTATTTTTTAATATTGCTGCTTTCTCAATCGACAAAAC
>CAILRJ010000460.1 GCA_903836575.1 uncultured Burkholderiales bacterium | reverse complement strand
TCAACTACAACCCCGGTCAGGATGAAACCACGCAAGGCGCGCGCAATGGCAAGACCAAACGCACGCTGTGGTCCTACATTGTCGGTGCCGAAGACAACCTGTTCGCGCGACCGAACGGCGCGCATGGCTACATCGCGGCGGTATTCAAATCCAGCGAAGGCGAGGACGGCCGCGAGTTCACGGCGCTGATCGCGGCATCGGCCCGGCTCGATGGTGCCGGCGAACGGCGTCAGGCCGTGGCCGAACGGCTGGTGCTGCTGATCATCGACGAGGCCGCCTTGCAGCTCGTCGACCTGACCACGCTGGCCGCCGATGGCGCGATGAGCGTCATCGCGGTCGAAAAAATTGAACAGCATCTTGCCACCCGCTATCGCAATGTAATGAATTTTCGCGATAGCAAACGCGAATATCTGTGCCAGTTGTACGGCCGCTTTCGCGGCCAGAAAACCGTTCCGTTTGCCGAAGCCGAGAGCGCTGCCAAGGCCTGGAGCCAGTCGATTGCACACAAGCCGATCGGCAGCGTTGACGAACTGGTGCGGCACCAGATTCTCGAACTCGACGCGACCCAGTTGTCGCAGCGGATCGGCCAGATCAGCAAGCTGATGCGTCAGGTCAGCGCGCTGCGTCACGAAGGCGAACGCCTGGCCGGCAACGTGCAGCGGCTGGCCTTGCTGGGCAAGACTGCCAGCGCCACCAGTGCGGCACATGAAGCGGCGGTGCAGGGACAATTGCTGGTCTCGACACTGGCCTTGCGCGAGGACCGGCAACAGATGACCAGCGCCGATCTGGCCGTGCAAGCGACGCTGGGTGCGATCGATATCGAGAACGCCAGCATCGACCAGCTCGAACAGGAGCGGCTTGGCAAGCAGCGCAGTCTGACCCAATTGCAGGCGCAAATGATGGGCATCCCGGCAGCCGAACAGAAGCGCCGGTTGCAGCAGGAGGTGCAGGCCAATGGCGCGCGCATCCGCACCGCGCTGGATGCGTTGAAGCAGAACCTGCTGGCCGCGCAACAGCTCGAACGCACCGCGCTGCTGGTCGCTGGCATGCAGATTCCGCTTGGTTATTTTGAACTGGTGAAGGCGGCGCGCCAGGTTGCCGTCGCGCTGTCGGCAGCCAGTGGTCCGGACTGGGCGATGCAGTTGCAGGCCATTGCCCAGTTGTCGTCCGGTGATGAGATCGATGTTCTCAAGGCGCTGCTGCTGATGCAGGAGCTGGCCGGCAGCGCGTTGCCGCTGCTCGGATTGCATGCTGCGCTGGCCGGCACCGGCCAGAGTTTTGCAGCCGCGCTGCATGCGCAGATCGCGCAGCTGCGCGCCATTGAAACCGATGCGCTCAGGCGCGAAAAAGAATCCGCATCGCGCAAGGCCAATCTGGCCGAAGGCGGTGCCGATTATCCGGCCGCGACACGCCATGCGCTGAAAACCTTCCGTGAAGAACTCGGTGCCGCCCGTGCGCAAGTGCTGTGCGATCTGATCGAACCGCTGTCGCTGCAATGGCAACCGGCCATCGAAGGCTATCTGGGCGGTGCGCGCTTCAATCTGGTCGTCGATCAGGAATGGGAAGCGCGCGCGATTGAATTCGTGCGTCACCGCAAGCTGCGCGCCAGCGTGATCCAGGGCAGCCTGTGCCTCAAGTACCTGCGACCGGATCGCACGCCGGCCGATTCGATCATCCATGAATTGCGGGCCGGGCATCCGATTGCCGACGCCTATCTGCACGAGCAGTTCGGCCAAGTCGTCAAGGTCGCTGATGCGCAGGCCTTGCGTCAGGTGGCGCGCGGCCTTTCGCAGGACGGCAAGGGCAGTGGCGGGCGCACGATGTTTGCCGCCGATGTCGAACAGCTGGTGTTCGGTCAGGAAGCCAAACGGCTGGCGCGCGAACGGGCCGGGCAGGACCATGCCGACGCCGAAGCCGCGCTCGATCAGG
>CAILRJ010000459.1 GCA_903836575.1 uncultured Burkholderiales bacterium | reverse complement strand
CCGGTGGTGCGCATACAGGTCGATCTGGTCGAGCTGCGTCTCGCTGATCAAGCCGGAACGCAGACCGTCATCAATATCGTGGTTGTTGTAGGCAATTTCATCGGCCAGATTAGCCAATTGCGCCTCCAGCGTCGGCTGCTTTTTGTCGAGAAAGCGCTGACCAATCGCACCGAGCGTGCGGGCATTGGTAGGAGAACAATGCTTGAGAATACCTTCACGCGTTTCGAACATCAGATTCAAACCGTCGAAGGCGCCGTAACGCTCCTCCAGTACATCGACCACCCGCAAACTTTGCAGGTTGTGTTCAAAACCGCCGTAGTCAGCCATGCAGGCATTGAGCGCATCCTGACCAGCATGCCCGAACGGCGTATGACCGAGGTCGTGCGCCAGCGAAATCGCTTCAACCAGGTCTTCATTGAGCCGTAAATTGCGGGCCACCGAACGAGCGATTTGCGCCACCTCGATCGTGTGCGTCAGGCGGGTACGGAACAGGTCGCCTTCGTGATTGACGAACACCTGTGTTTTGTACTCAAGCCGGCGAAAAGCAGCGCAGTGGATGATGCGGTCGCGGTCACGCTGAAACTCGGATCGTGAGGCGGGGGCTGGTTCGGTGAACTGCCGGCCGGGCGACAGCGCAGGCCGGGCGGCATACGCAGCCAGTGCCAATTCATCATTCATCAGAAATTTTCCTTGATGGTCAGCAGGCGCGCTGTACGCAAGCGTGCAACGTCTGCGCCAATATCGTATCCGGTGCGTTACGAATAACGGCACTGCCCAGTGGTTGCAACAGGACGAACTTGATCGCCCCACCCTCATTTTTCTTGTCGACTTGCATCAACTCCAGCCAGGTGGTTAAGCCGAGATCAGGCGCAATAACCGGCAGACCGGCCGCGCCAACCATGCGGGTCAAGCGGTCCCGCGCTGCCGTGTCAATCAGTCCAAGCCGGCAAGACAAGTCGGCTGCCATCACCATTCCGCAACCGACCGCTTCACCATGCAACCAGGTACCGTAGCCGAGTCCGGCTTCGATCGCATGCGCGAAAGTGTGCCCAAAATTGAGAATCGCGCGGATCCCTGATTCGCGCTCATCCTGACGCACAACCTCGGCCTTGATTTCGCACGAACGCCGGACCGCATGCGTCAGCGCTGCCGGATCCTTGGCCAGCAGTGCGCCCATATTGGCCTCGATCCAGTCAAGAAAAACGGTGTCGATGATCGCACCGTGCTTGATCACTTCTGCCAGGCCGGCCGATAACTCGCGCGCTGGCAACGTGTCGAGCGTTGCGGTATCCGCGATCACCGTTTGCGGCTGGTAAAACGCCCCTATCATGTTCTTGCCGAGCGGGTGATTGATGCCGGTCTTACCGCCCACCGATGAATCGACTTGCGACAGCAAGGTGGTAGGAATCTGGATCAACGGCACGCCGCGCATGTAGCTCGCGGCTGCAAAGCCGGTCATGTCGCCAACGACGCCGCCCCCGAGTGCGATCAGCGTTGTCTTGCGATCGCATTTATCGGTCAGCAGGCCGTCAAAGATTTTCATCAGGTTGGGCCAGGTCTTTTCTTCTTCACCATCCGGCAGCACGATGGTAGTCACTTGCTTTCCAGCTGCGATGAGGCTGTATGTTAGACGGGCAAGGTACAGGGGCGCGACAACGGTATTGGTTACGACTGCTGCGCGCTCGCCATGCACATGCTGCCTCAATAGATCGACATCATCGAGAAGGCCGGGTCCGATCGTAATCGGATAACTTCGGGTACCGAGATCGACCTGCAAACGCACAGGCTCCAAACGGGCACAGGAAGCGTCAGGGGTGACCGGTATTAACGGTAAGACTGGAATCGACATGGGCTCGGAATTCATTGTGATATCGGCGCAGCGGACTGGCACTAGTCCAAGCTGCGTCAGAATGGTGTTGACCAAAAATTGTACGTTGGGACGCCCGGTATCGATCACGATATCCGCAATCGCGGCGTACATCGGTTCACGATGACGGGATAGCTCTTCGAGCCGGCGACGCGGATCCGGCCCCTGCAACAAAGGCCGGTTCTTGTCATGGCTGGTGCGATGGAGAATGCTGTTGATACTGGCACGCAGGTAGATGACCGTGCCGCGCTCAGCAAGCATGGCGCGACTGGCTTCATTGAGGATCGCTCCACCGCCGGTGGCAAGCACAATATCGTCGAGCGCAGTGAGGTCACTGATGACTTCCGCTTCACGCTGGCGAAACGCAGCTTCGCCTTCGACTTCGAAAATCACCGGAATCGACGCACCTGTGCGCGCCTCGATTTCGTGATCAGAATCAATGAATCGTTTGTTGAGCTTTCTTGCCAGGGCCCGGCCAACTGTCGTTTTGCCGGAGCCCATTAACCCGATGAGAAAAATGTTTCGTGTCACGTCATTTCAGTCTTTAAAACAGCCTGGCATCTGGCAGTACAAGGCGGG
>CAILRJ010000458.1 GCA_903836575.1 uncultured Burkholderiales bacterium | reverse complement strand
CGGCAACCCGGCTTCACTCTCGTCGAACTGATGATCGTGGTCGCCATCGTGGCCATCCTTGCAGCGATTGCTTATCCGTCCTATGCGCAACAAGTGCGCAAGGGACGGCGGGTGGACGCGAAGTCGGCGATGCTGGATCTGGCTGCCCGCCAGGAAAAGTTTTTCGCGACGAACAACCGCTATTCGGTCTCTGGTGCGGCGCTCAATTACGGTAGTGAATTCCCGATCAGTCTGGTCACCGGAAGTGTGACGTCGTACACGATGACCGTGACACAAGGCGCGGTGACCGACTACACCATCACCGCCACGCCAGTCGGTGACCAGATCAATGATCCTTGTGCGACCTATCAACTCGATAACTTCGGTGTGCAGTCGAACCTGACCGCCAGCAATGGCGCCAACGCAACGACCGGTTGCTGGTAGGGGCTTTGTGGATCAGTAGCGTGACGCAACTATTTCTTGTGAACGGCTCTTGAGGTAGTCGTCATCCCCTTTATATTTTGCCGTTACCAGAAAGCGTGGAGAGCAGGCGATTCGGTGCAAGATCGCATTCGGCCAGGCGGTGGTGCAAGAGGGGAGCGTCAGCGTAGCGATGTTGTTCTTGAGCTCCACAGTGACGCGCGCGGTCGGCGGATCGACCTGGCTCCCATCCTTGAAGAGAAAGACGACTTGTCCGCTCGGTTTCTTGCCGCTGACGTTGGCGCTGAACGTCTGGGTTGCTGCCATGGCAGCCGGGTTAGGTTCGCTCAGCAGCAGTGTTGTCGTCGAATGGACTTCCTGTGGTCCCGGATCGAGCACGTCGCCGAAAAGAGCTGCGCTGCGTAGTTCACTTTGCGCGAACACGACGTTGGCCATCACCGTTGCGCTGGCGACATCAACGAAACCGACGCTATGCGGCTCGCTGGCGCTATGGATGCGATGCTCGAAAATGAATCCGACCAGCACAAAACGTCCGTCGTTATAGCTGCTGGCTAAACCGTTGAGGTAATGGTATTCGGCACCGTTAGTTGGCAGCGCGAGCACGCGGCTGTTGGTGTCAGTAACGGTGTCGATTTCTGCGACGACGTTGGCACCCGGTGTCGAGCCGCCGCCGACGTAGAGTTTTTTGCCGTCCGGGCCAAGTAGAACCGGACCATTGAAAGCCGTCAGCAACGATTGCGGCGATTGCGTAATCGGCACCTGCACTGCACGCACGGAGGCGCTGGCCATGTCGAGCACCAGATAGCTGACCGTTTTGCTGGTCGAACCACCGCCAAATACGACCACCTTGTCGTCATCCGGACTAATGAGAAGTCTGGATGGATGCACGTCAGCCGCCAGAGCGGCGGTCGGAATGGATTTTTCAATGGCGAGAGTCGCACCGTGCACGATCGCAACGCCGGCAATGCCGCCATTATTGCCACTGCTGGCCACGATCAGTTTTCCATTGTCGTGGGTTAGTGCCAGCGCACTGGCCGAAGAGTCGACCGCCACCGATTTGATCACGGCACCGCTCGGGCCATAGATCATGTCGAGCCGGCCGGGCGTGAGCACGTAGGCGCGCGCCCCTTCATCGTCGGCCACCAGCGCCAGTGGTGTTGCGCCCAGCGGTATTGTCGCAAGCACGGTGCGCATCGTGATGTTGATGACGCGTACGGATGTCGCACTGAGCGCATACAACCGACTCCCGGCTGCATCGACCACCAGATCGCTTACTGCTTCCGGGATCGGCAAGCGATCAATAATTTTTGCGGTCGCGGGATCAATGATCGCGATGCCGGTCGTGGTGTTCATGAATACCTTGCCGGCCGGCTTGCTGGCGACGATACGGGTGGCGCCGTCGAGCGGGGCGATAACCCGGGCAGTGAAGTTGGCCATGTCGATGACGCTCACTTCGTTGGTGGATTGATTGCCGACCGTGACATACGGTGCGGCCAGTGCGCTGCCTGCAAAGACAAGCAACAAGACAGCGACGAGGGAGTACAGCCGTGCTGAAATCGGCACAGGCAGAGTGATCCGGTTTTTCATCATTAGCTCCGTGGAAGATCATCGACCGGACAAAGTCCGGCCGAACTTTACAAGGGACAAATTACCCGATCAATTCTGCAAGTTCCGGATCGCGCTGCATTGATGTGGCGCAGGTGCCGGTCAGGCTTATCCCGCGACTTTGCTGATTTGCTCCAGCGACTGCTCGATGAAGTCGCCGTCGGCTTCCGAGAAGCGCACTTTCACCGGATACCATTCCAGTCCCGGCGCCAGCCAGATATCGAGCTGCTGGCCTTTCGAGTCCGGTGGTGGCGCACGCGTCACATGGACGGTGCGCTGCGGGCCCAGCGTGGTGGTGAGTTGCTCTTCCTTGATGACGGTGAAAATCCACGGCTCGGCATCACGCGGGCCGGCGACGAAGAAATCCCACGATGAATCGGCCTTGAATGTGGCGGCGTTGGCGCGTGCGACCGCGATCAGTTGCCAGATCACGCTATTGCGATCCTGTTCGCCGCCCAGCAACGGGAACGTTCCGGTTTCCGGCGCAAAGCGGATGACCTTGGCGGCACGATCGAAGGTGGTCGTGGTCGGCTCTTTGCGCCAGCGGTTTTCGACAAAAGTCGCTGGTGCAAGACCGAAGGTATCGATGCTGCCTTCGCTGGTGGCATCGACGATTTTGCCGACCAGTGGCGAGCGGGTTTCGGTACTGATGCTGTAAGTGCCGGGCGCGGTGCGCCACTTGAACAGCGCTTCGCCGCTCAACGAAAAACCACTCTGGCGGGCCCGGATCGCATAGCTCAGGTCAGCTGGTGGCGGCAACTTGAAAGTGCGCTTGTGCACCGCATGCTGGGCATTGGCCGACATACTGGCGCAGAGGAAAATGGTGGTCGCGACAAGGTATCGCAGCGGGATGGATCGCATGAAAACTCCGTTCTTAAAAAAAGGTTAGCGTTCGGCCAGTGGCGTGATCGATGACATCGACATGTCGAGATAATCACCGTTGGTTTCGGTCTGGCGCAGCCGCACCGGATACCAGTCACGCTCCGGCGCCAGCCAGAATTCGACCTGCGTGTCGTAAGAACCAGGGCGCGGCTGGCGCAGGAAATGCCAGGTGGCAAATTGCTCGCCACCCAGCGTGAGGGTTTCCTGCCCGACCACTTTGATGTGCCAGATTTCGGCATCGCGCACGCCGGCGACGAAGATATCGAGCGCGCTGCCGGGAACCAGCCGGGTGGCATCGCCGCGACCGATCGAGGCGAGTTGCCAGACGATGCTGGCACGGTCCTGCTCACCGCCGGTGCGCGGATAAGTCATCGTCGATGAGGAAAAACTGATCAGCTTGTTGGCCTGCTGGAAGTGGGTATTGGTCTCGGGTTTGCGGAAACGCTTTTCGCTGTACTTCAGCGGCGCGACGCCTTGCACGTCGAGACTGCCCAGACTCTGGAAACTGAGTACCGTAAAAAACAGCACGCTGGCTTCGCCATTGATCAGGTAATTTTCACCGCTGCGGCGCCAGCTGATCTTGCCGCTGCCATAGACGATCTTGCCGTCGCGCAGCGCCTGCACATCATATTTCACTTCGGCCGAGGGCGGCGGTGCGGTGTTGAATGCAGGAGCAGGCGCAGGCGCAGGTGCCGGAGCTGGTTCAGGTTCCGGTTCCGGCGCGGCTTGCGCCACCGGTTCGACGGGCGCAGCGATCGTTTCTGTCGTCGCAGTAGCGCTGGCGATGACGGCCGGTACTTGCGTGACGATCACCGGTGAGTCCGGAACTGCCGCAATAATCACCGGCAGTTCCGGCAATGCCGGCGGCGGCAGCTTGCGCGGTGCGGGCGGAAGGGCTTGCGGCAACGGCGGTGCGACAGGTGCGGGCACCACCGCCTCGGCTTGCAACTGCAGTGTTACGACGGGTGCGTTGTCAGGGCGCAGCACCGGATGCACCGGGTGCGTAGTGATCGCGTTAAAGGCGATCACATGCAGCAGCAGCGCCACGATGGCAATTACCACGGGACGGCACCAGCGTTGCAGCAGCTTCTCGGGAATGGACGGATGTGTCATGCCGCGAGTGTAATCGTTGCGGCGCGCTATCGCCTTGCGTCGTAACACCCTGAATCATCCCGGCGCGTAAAATGCGTTCTTTTTTGACGGGACTCGCCAATGCCAACGCCAATGCGACATTTCTTGATGGCAGCCTGCCTGCTCGGTGTGTTGAGCACTGCCGGTGCAGCGCTGCCGCCGATTCAGCTGGCCATGATCGAAGGCATGTCCGGCCCGTTTGCCAATGCCGGCGAAGCCGTGCAGCGCAACGTGCAACTGGCCATCGAAGTCGTCAATGCCCGTGGTGGCGTGCGCCTCAAGGATGGGCGCCACCCGCTGGCGCTGAGCGTCTTCGACAACAAGCAGACTATCGACGAATCACTGATCGCGCTACGTCAGGTGGTCGACCGGCATATTCCGTTTATTTTGCAGGGCAACAGTTCGGCGGTGGCGGCCGGCCTGGTCGATGCGCTCAACAAGCACAATCAACGTAGTCCTGATAACCGCCTGCTGTTCCTGAATTACTCGGCAGTCGACCCGGTCCTGACCAATGAAAAATGCAGCTTCTGGCATTTCAGGTTCGATGCCAATGCCGATATGCGCATGCAGGCGCTGACCGATGTGATTGAGGGCGATACGCGCGCCAGCAAGGTCTATCTGATCGGTCAGGATTACAGCTTCGGCCATCAGGTGGCGAGCGCCGCACGCAGCCAGCTCGCGGCCAAGCGACCTGATATCCGCATTGTCGGCGACGAGTTTCATCCGATCGGCAAGATCAAGGATTTCGCACCGTATGCAGCCAAGATACGCGCCAGCGGCGCCGACACGGTGATTACCGGCAACTGGGGCAATGACCTGACGCTACTGGTCAAGGCGGCGCGCGAGTCCGGCTTGAATCTGAAGTTTTATACCTTCTATGGCAACGGCCTGGGTGCGCCGGCGGCGATCGGTGATGCCGGTGTCGGGCGCGTGCGCGCCGTCGCCGAATGGCATCCCAATGTCGGTGGCGCGGCCAGTGATGCGTTTTACCAGTCATTCCGCCAGCGCTTTCCGGAGCCGCAGGATGACTACGTGCACCTGCGCATGCGCGTGATGATCGAGATGCTGGTCAGCGCCATCGAACGCGCCGGCAGTACCGAAGCAGCCGGTGTTGCCAGGGCGCTTGAAGGCGCACGATTTGCCAACGGTTTTCATGAGGCCACTATGCGTGCCTCCGATCACCAGCTGATCCAGCCGCTGACCGTCTCGGTGATGCAAAAGCAGGGTGCCGATGGAGTGCGTTTCGATAACGAGGGCAGCGGCTATGGCTTCAAGACCGAACGCTACCTGCTGGCGTCGGCGACCGCGCAGCCGAGCACGTGCACGATGACGCGTTATTGAATTGGTTGCTCGCGGGCAGAGGTTCTCTGCTAATCTGTTTTTTCACTCTTGGGGACACATGATGATGAAATCTTCGATGCCAAACATGCCCGGCGCAGGCGCAATGACCGACACGCTGGAATTCATGAAAAAACTGTGGGGCGGCATTACCTTGCCGGGTGCCAGCATGCCGGGCATGG
>CAILRJ010000457.1 GCA_903836575.1 uncultured Burkholderiales bacterium | reverse complement strand
TCACAGCGTCCCGTTGAGCGTTCTAAATTAAAACAATAATGTTTTTTCTAAAAACTCCTGGAGATTATCAATGAAAAAATCACTACTCGCTCTTGCCGTGCTCAGCGCCATTGCTGGTTCAGCTTCCGCACAAAGTTCAGTAACGGTGTACGGCATCATGGATGCGGGTGTTGTTCATGAAAGTGGCAATCCAGCTGGTTCAGTTACCAAACTGACGAGCGGTGTTACGGCTGGTTCACGTCTTGGCTTCCGCGGCGTGGAAGATTTGGGCGGCGGTCTTGCAGCGGTGTTCTTGTTGGAAACAGGTATTACCATCGATACCGGCGGTAGTGCTCAATTAGCATCAAGCGCAAATCCAACTGGCACCGTTTTCGCCCGCCAAAACTTTGTCGGATTGAAAAGCAATAACGGCACGCTGACAATGGGTCGCCAATACAATCCCTACTTCAAAACAGTCGCTGCAATTGACCCATTCGGCGCAGGCGGCGAAGGCAACACCGGCAACCTGATGGCATTCACAGGCTCAAATGGCCGTAGCAACAACAGCATTATGTACGTCAGCCCATCGTTTTCGGGCTTCAGTGGCGAGTTGCTTTATGGCTTTGGTGAAGTTGCCGGCGACTCGAAACTGGGTCGAGTCATAAATGGTGCAGTCCAGTATGCAAATGGTCCGCTCATGGTGCGTGCAGCGATGCAACGCCAAAATAACACAGCTGCTGCGGGTGCAACCCCGGCAGTCTTCTTGGCAGCTCAGAATGCTGCTGTAACCAAAAACGCCATCCTTGCCGCAAGTTATAACTTTGAAGTAGTCAAATTGAGTGCGGCATATGCCACGTTCAAGAGCCCGAACGGACTCGCCTATGCCTCAGAGAATATCAAACTAGGACCTTCATATCGCACAGCGGCGACTATTTTGGCATTCCCGGCGCCAGCAACTACAGACGTACGGGACATGATGATTGGTGCGACCATCCCGTTTGGAGTAAACAACATCCAGCTGTCGTATATCGACCGCAAAGACAAGACCGCAGCGGCACAAGATGCCCAGCAAATGGCAATTGGCTATGAATACAACGTTTCCACACGGACCGCTCTGTACGCTCAGTTTTCACGGATGAAGAACGAAAAAGGCGCAGGCTATACGGTCGGCAATGCAGGCGACGTCACCGCTGGTTCCGGTGACAAAGGCTACGCAGTTGGCGTTCGCCACACATTCTGATTCCCTTTGGCTACTTCGGTGGCTAACGGAGTTCAGCAAAAAAAAGCACCTTCGGGTGCTTTTTTTCATGCCCACCAATAACGCATCACCGCTTTCTGCCAGACCTGAATACCGACGCATCGTCATAAAAGTTCGCATCTTGTCCCTCGGCCCAACCGGGTATGCCCATTAACGGCAACGGCGCGTAATCGCGATTACGTAAAGCGGCCGTGAGCTGACCGGCGATCACGCCATCGACATGCGCCATCCGCTGCGCTTCAGGAAGATCAAAATAGTCCTCGTCTACCTCGACCAGCCACGCATGCGCAGTGATGCCCTTGTAGGGAGCGACCAGCTTTTCCATCAGCGCATGGCCGAACAAATAGACCTCGCACGTCCGCCCGAAATCGTTGCCCCTGTCAATAAAGACCGAGCCCCAGTCATGCGCGCGCAAGGCAGCGAACAGGCTCGCGTCACTCGACACCAGCAACGCCGAACTTTCGTCAAAGATCGTCAGCGCGTCACGCAACTGGCCGCGATGACCTGCCACAACGCCACCCGATTCGATCAACTGACGGGCAATATCGGCCGCCTGCAACGCATTGAGCTTTGCCTT
>CAILRJ010000456.1 GCA_903836575.1 uncultured Burkholderiales bacterium | reverse complement strand
GAGAACGGCTTCTTGGTGGCGAGATTGTTGACTTCGGTCGGCGATTTGCGCGGATCGATCGGGCCACCCATCATCGTCATGGTTTTTGGCAGCATCGGGTCTTTGGCAGTCGCCATCAGCGAGATCGCAGCCAGTACCGGAACGGTAGGCTGACACACTGAAATCACATGCACATCCGGACCGAGCTGACGGATGAAATCCTGCACATAGTAAATGTAGTCATGCAGGTGGAATGCGCCGTCGGCCAGTGGCACCATGCGTGCATCGGTCCAGTCGGTGATGTAGACATCGTGCTCCGGCAGCAGGGCGCGTACGGTATCGCGCAACAAGGTCGAATGATGTCCTGACAGCGGCGCGACCAGCAGCACCTTTGGCTGATTGAGCGCGGTGCGCTTCGCGGCACTCAGATTCTTGGCAAAGTGCAGCAGGGTACAAAATGGTTTTACCGTAGAAACCGTTTCGAGTACACCGACGGCTTCACCGTTGATCGTGGTCGAGGTCAGGCCGAATTGCGGTTTCTCGTAATCTTTACCAAGACGGAACATCAGTTCGTAGCCTGCCGCAATACGCTGCGAAAACGGCGTGTGTGCCAGCGGCGAAACAGGATTGGTGAACAATTTTGCCGACGCTTCAGCCCACTGGATCAGGGGGTTCATAAAGCTGCGGTTCATTTCATGAAAGTGGTAAAGCATGATGGCCTCGTCGGTAATTGCCGTGCGTCGATCGGGTCGGACTCACGTTGTTGCACTGCATCTTAGACCAGTTCATCCGGAATGTGATCTGGATGATTCAGTAATTTTTTCCAAAAACTAATAGTGCTCACTGAAATTTTCCGCATTTTTTGATAAAACGCGCTGGTTGCCCTAGTTGATGACATCTTTTTCTTAATTTAGCCCATCGCGAATACAACGGTCTCGTGAGTTAATTTCAATTAGGAAAGGGGTGAAATGTAAATCATGGTTTTTAATTAAAACCATTAATTAATATTTCTTCATTGCCTTTATTTTATGCCGACCGAGTGTACGGCATGCAGAAAGGTTGCGTGCAATTCATTGTATTTCATGGGAAAAAAGCATTATGTGTCTTCAGATTCTTCATGCTTTTTTAAACAACCCACGGGGCAGAGCGAACCGGAAACCGGTTTTTTGACGCCAGAGCCTTGGGCCGTGTTGGCGATGTCGTTGTGTATTTTCTGTGCTTTTTTGTGTCAGGAAATATAGAGGGCGCGGCTCAAAATTCAGCCAGCGGCAGCAGATTCATGACCTGTGATCCGACGGATGATTTGTCGAGTTTCGAAGTTGTCGCTTAACGCGTCTATTTGTGCGACTTACGCTGGTGCCAGGCTGGTGGTACGCGGGATTCATCGCAGCGGTACTGCAGGATCACTGATTGGCTCTTGCCGACAAAACTGAGCAGCCATTCGAATACCGGGTTATCGCTATCGCAAATGACGATGTGTTTGCTGTAGAAAAAGCCAGATGCCGTGCGCAGTAGCGTACTTGGGATTTTCACTACCTGCTTGGGCTAAAAAAAGCCGCCTGACAGGTAGTCTGGCGGCCTGCTGATGTCGTGGCCTTAGCGTTTTAGCAAATGGAGTTTTTGCTGCATGTCCTTGAAATCGTCTGCTTCCGGCAGTGCTGCCTTGGTTTTTGTGATCGACGGCCAACCGCGCGAGAGGTCCACATTGAGTTTGATGAATTGTTGCTGGTCAGCCGGTACGTCTTCTTCCGCGTAAATAGCATTGACCGGGCACTCGGCGACGCACACGGCGCAATCGATGCATTCATCGGGATCGATCGACAGAAAGTTCGGGCCTTCGCGAAAACAATCTACCGGGCATACATCCACGCAATCGGTGTAGCGGCACTGGATGCACGATTCGGTGACAACGTGGGTCATAACTATCCTGGTTCTGTAAAGGTGAGACGGGTTGCAGGGCTGTGCGTCACTGTTTGGCGGACCGAGACAGGACGCAGCATGAAACGGGCAGCCGCGGAGGGGCGTATTTTAAGTCAGTTCGGGTATTCCTACAAACTGGACTTAGACAGAATGCGTATAAGCAAATTCGGCCTTGTTTGTACGGAGGTTTGTAAGAGGTTGATTCGTTTTTGTAGGACTTGCGGAGGTCGCTTTGTAGGATTTTGGCTTGATTGTGAATAGTTGTGATTTTTATCAATACGTTATCAAAATATCTATTGTTTTTTCTGGTGTTGGTATACTATCAACACCGGCAAAGCGAACCAGGAATAATTATCTTGGTCAATGTTGTTGTAAAGAAATTCCCCGACCTCTAACCTCTTATCGAGATAATTATGAAACTTAGAAATGTAGCAACCGCGATCGCCCTCTCCTCAGTTTTTAGTTTTGCCTTCGCTCAAACTGTTACTCCAGTTGTATTCGTAACACCGACGTCATCCATTAATGCGCAAAACGAGACGGTTTACTCGGCAGGATTTAACGCGACCCACCAAGGAAATGGTTCTTTTACCGATACATTCAATTTTGGTTCGTTTGCAAACCCGAGTCTTGCTAGTGCATCCCTCACTGCTACCTTGGTGGGATTTACGGCTACAGGCTATTCGCTGATCAGCGGAACATTAGGCTCGTCTGCGTTGACATTCGGTACTCAAGGGAAAAACGTTACTGCGCTTTTTACCGATAACGACGTAATGTTTTCCGGCCCTTTGCAGTTGACTGTCACAGGTAAAACGATTAACGGCGGCGGTTCCTTTGGCGGTAACGTAAACATTGCAATGAGTCCTTCGATATCCGCAGTCCCGGAACCAGAAACCTACGCAATGATGCTCGCCGGCCTTGGTCTGCTTGGTTTTGCAGCACGTCGCAAAGCAAAAGCTAATCAGTCATAATTAATCAGCGTGCCGCGACTCTGCTAGTTCCAGCAGTTGCCACAAAAAATGCCTCGTTTTTGCGAGGCATTTTTATTTTGAAAACATTGAGCGATATATAGCAGTGACGCACTGACTATAGCCACAGGTTACATATACTTATTTCTCAGCGGCGACCTGAATTGCCGTCTTCATGATTTTTATGCGGTACCCATCACTACTAATGATCGTTAGCGGAACTTCGCTGGGACGAAAATCAAGGTATCACCTGATACCTACCCAAGCCTCCTAGCACTACTCATTGCCCTTCCACTTGCATTTGTTTGCATGCAGCGCTTTCGGTAATGAAATCATTACCCATATCGCCAATCACAGGCATGCCTATTTTTTGTCAACGTCTCCGATACCGATTTATCGTTCATTCGGGCCATTCTTGTTCGACATGTCTTAACACCACAGCTTTCGTGCGTCTCCGTCATATGTGCTCGTGAGAGCACGTCTGCCAACACGAAACTAATTAGGTAATAATTTTTTTGTTAATAATGGTCATCAAAGTAATTGATATAGGCGAATCTATAAGCGCGACCTGATATTCAAATTAATCCTATAGAAAATTTCTTTTTAATCACGTATTGATGGATTTAAAATTTGCCATTGTAGATGATTGATTTAATGAGTCTAAGGAATTAATGTTTTCAGAAAGATAACTTTTATATCGATGAAGTAAGTTTTTTGTAGGTGTGGCAATCAAACAAATAGTTAATTAGCATGATATTAATCAATAAGAAGCCAGAAAAAATACGTATTCTTTAATTTGCACATCAGAATAAAAGACGCTGGTGAATTTGTTGTGTGTCGTGTTGTATGTCTTTTTTGAAATATTTATTTTTGTTAATTTTTAAATGGCTAATTAATTCTGGTTGCATTCCCTAACTTACTTCTCATCGAGGTATCCATGAAAACTAAATTCACCTTCGCAGCAATAGCTCTGTGTTGCACATTTTCGCTCCCTATTGCGCATGCCGACACAGCCCCGGTACAAGTCATTCCTCTGTCGATTGATGCAATTACTGGAGATGCCACCGGTTTTTTTGGTGGCACTCACTCCGGCACCGGGTCTTTTAACGACGTCTTCAATTTCACTCCGGCATCGATAGCAGGGTCGACAACCGCATTGCTTAGTTCCTTTACCATTTTTGGTAATGGTGTGACGTTTAATTCTGCTTCGCTCAACGGCGTCAGTCTGCTAGCTGCGCCGCCATTAAATCCGGTGCCGGGACTCACCGTTTATGGCTTGGCATTGGGAGCGCAACAATTTACAGGTCCTTTGCAGTTGTTGGTTAGTGGCAATTCGACGGGCACCATTAATAGTTATACCGGTTCACTTTATGTGACGAGTGGTGCGCCGATACCGCTTCCAGTTCCGGAGCCGAAAACCTATGCAATGGTGCTTGCTGGTCTTGGCTTGCTTGGTTTTGCTGCGCATCGCAAAGCGAAAGCAAGTCAGTCTTAAATTTTTTGAATCCTCTGCGGCCTTTTCGGCGGCATTGAATTTGTCAGAATGAAAACGCCTCGTTTTTACGGGGCGTTTTCATTCAAGCGGCAGATCTACCGTATTCGTCAGTCCCGCGGTCTGCGCTAGAATACGAGACAGTCATTACTGGCATCCTGCCCAGCCAATCCGGACCACTCCTTTCAAGATCGCCCCCATGACCAAGAAAAAAATTCTGATCGCCCGCGCGATATTTCCCGATATCCTTGCCGGCCTCGAGCAACAGTTCGATGTTGAGTCCAATCAGATTGACGAAATTTTCTCTCCGGAAGTCTTGCTGGAAAAAGTACGCGGTAAAGATGCCGTCATGGTTACCTCAAGCGAAAGTATCAGCGCAGCATTGATAGCGGCGTCGCCGCAGCTCAAAGCAATCTGTAATATCGCTGTTGGTTATAACAACATTGCCCTCGATGCTGCCACGCAAGCAGGGATTCTTGTCACGAATACGCCTGATGTACTCAACCAAACCACCGCTGATTTCGGCTGGGCACTGTTGATGGCGGCGGCCCGACGCGTCACGGAATCGGAGCACTGGTTGCGTGCCGGTCATTGGAAAAAATGGAGCTACGACGGCTTTCTCGGTGCCGACCTGCATGGCAGTACGCTGGGAGTGATCGGCATGGGCCGCATTGGTCAGGCGATTGCGCGCCGTTCGATGGGATTTGACATGAAGGTGGTCTATCACAACCGTTCGCGCCTGACGCCGGAACTCGAAGTCCGCGCCAATCATGCGCAGTACCTGAGTAAGGAAGACGTGTTGCGCCAGGCCGATCATGTCGTACTGGTATTGCCCTATTCAGCGGCCACACACCATACGATCGCGGCGGCTGAACTGGCGCTGATGAAGCCGTCGGCCATCCTTGTCAATATTGCGCGGGGTGGGATCGTCGATGACGTTGCGCTCATTGAGGCGTTGCGCGAGCAGCGTATCGCCGGTGCCGGACTCGATGTGTTTGAAGGCGAGCCGGCATTCAATCCGGGTTTTCTTGCCTTGTCGAACGTGGTGTTGACGCCGCATATTGCCAGTGCATCGGCACCGACACGGCGTGCGATGACCTACTGCGCCGCCGGTAATTTGATCGCCGCGCTCGCCGGCCAATCACCGCCAAATTGCCTGAACCCGCAAGTGACTTCGAAAGGATAAGGCGATGGCCGATATCAGTATTACTCAGCAACACCAGCTGTCGCGTGACAACGCCATGGCGGCAGCACAGACTGTGGCCGATAAAATGGCATCCGATTATGACGTGGCGAGTACGTGGGACGGTGATGTGCTGTCGTTCAACCGCAGCGGTGTGGCCGGCACGCTGGCCATCGGTGCTACTGACGCCCGTCTTGATATTACGCTGGGCATCATGCTGAAGTCGTTTGCACCGATGATTCAGGAAAAAGTGACTCGTAATATGGCCAAGGTGTTTGCTGGTCCAGTGTGATCCTCGCGCGTGACACATTGCGCCCGGATGCGTGGACCGCAGAGCATTCACCCGATGCTCTACATTGCGCTTTTAAGGTCCGCAACGAGGTCGACATACTGTTGCATCGCGTGCTCCTGGGTGACACCTTTCAGCGCATCCCACGCATCCCATTTGGCCCGACCGACCAGATCAGTGAAGCCAGGTCGCGTGCCATCGGCGTCGCCCTTGCTAGCTTGTTTATAGAGCGCGTACATTTTCAGAAGCGTCATGTTGTCAGGACGCTCGTCAAGATTTTTCGAGTCGGCCAGAGCCTGGTCGAACCGGGTTTGCAGTGTCATGGAGTGCCTCGGACAACGATGAATAAATTTAATTGACGAGCAGGCCGGCCGTACCCTTGACGGCACTGCCGGCCACGCCGACGGCTGCCGAGCCGACGCTTACGCCGACCCCGACAACCGTGCTCGCCACCGATACCGCTGCCGCGCCTACCGTCATCACCACGCAACCACTGAGCGATAGCAGGATCAGGACGGCAACAAGGTACCTGGCCATGCGGGTCAGAGACCGAGCAATTCGACGTCGAAGATCAACGTCGCACCCGGTGGAATCACGCCAGCCGCGCCACGCTGACCGTAGCCCAGCGCAGCCGGAATGACCAGGCGACGCTGACCGCCAACCTGCATTCCTTGCACGCCCTCATCCCAACCGCGAATGACTTGGCCACCGCCCAGGGGAAACTTGAATGGTTGACCCCGGTCGCGGCTCGAATCAAACTTCTTGCCCATGCTGCCGTCCGGATTTTGCAGCCAGCCGGTGTAGTGCACGCTGACATTGCCGCCAGCCTTGGCGGTTGCGCCAGTGCCGAGCTTGACGTCGTTGTATTGCAGACCGGAGGGTGTCGTCACCATGGCCTTGGCATCAACCGGCGCAAGCGCTTCAGCGCCAACGCTGGCACCTGCCATGACGCTGAGCAAAGCCGCCGCACAAAGATGCTTGATAAAAGGTTTCATGCCGGACCTTAAACGCCGAGCAGTTCGACTTCGAAAATCAGCGTTGCATTCGGTGGAATTGCACCGCCGGCACCGCGTGCGCCATAGCCGAGCGAGGCAGGGATCACCAACGTGCGTGCGCCGCCAACCTTCATGCCTTGCACGCCTTCGTCCCAGCCCTTGATCACATGACCGGCACCCAGCGGAAAATTGAACGGGTCATTGCGATCCTTGCTCGAATCAAATTTGCTGCCGGCGCTGCCGTCGGCTTTTTGCAGCCAGCCGGTGTAATGCACGCTGACATGATCACCAGCTTTGGCTTCATCGCCCGTGCCGACTTGGGTATCTTCGTATTGCAGGCCTGAGGCCAACATGGTGAGGGACATGATTTTTTCCTGAAATGATTGGGGGGGGAGGCGAAATAAAAACGCGGCTTGATTGTAGCAGGCCGTGAAAGCGGTGGTGGCGATGCGGCTTCTGACACAGCAGAAAGCAGATGACGGCTATGAGCGCCCGGGTTGACGCGGTAAAATGCAGTCCGTTTCAATCCTCTTAAGTGGTGTTCATGTTTCGTCATTTTGGTAGTGCTTGCGCAGCCCTGGTTGCGTTGTTGAGTGCAGCGCCAGTCCAGGCCACGGTCGTGGTGGTTCTCAATTCCCGTGATGCAACGGTTAGCCTGATCGATCAGGAGACCTACAAGGTCACCGATACCTTTTCGGTTGGCAAGGAGCCACATCACCTGATGGCGACACCCGACAACAAATCGTTGATCGTCGCCAGTGCTGCTGGTGATGAACTGGTTTTCCTCGACCCCGCCACGGGCGAGATCCAGCGTCGCGTCAAGAATATCGCTGACCCGTACCAGATCGGTTTTTCGCCGGACCAGAAATGGTTTGTTGCCAATGCGCTGCGGCTCGATCGCGTCGATATTTATCGGTACGACGGCAAGGACATGACACTGGCCAAACGGGTTCCGCTACCAAAACTGCCTAGCCACATGGTGTTTACTGCCGACAGCAGTACGGTCTTCATTACCCAGCAGGGCAGTGACGAGATCAGCGCGATTGACCTGGCCACGCAGGCGGTGATGTGGACCATGCCGGTCGGCAAGCTGCCAGCCGGAATCACGCTGACTCCCGACGACAAATATCTGATGGTCGGCATCATGGGTAGCGATGTCGTCGAAGTGATCGACTGGCGCACCCAAAAGATCGTCAAACGTATCAAGGCGGGTGCCGGTACCCACAATTTTCATCCGCAAAGCGATGGTCGCCACATGTTCGTATCGAACCGGGTATCGAACACGATCAACCTGATCGATATGAAGACGCTTGAAAACGTCGGCACCATCAATGTTCCCGGCGGGCCGGATTGCATGGAGCTAACCGCCGACGGCAAGACGCTGTGGGTCACGCTGCGCTGGATCAAGAAAGTGGCGGTGATCGATGTGGCTAGCCGCAAGGTCATCAAGCTGATTCCGGTCGGACGTTCGCCGCATGGCGTGTATTTCATCAACCGGGCCGCCAGCTGACCATGAGTAAGCACGCATGACGACCAGGCATTTTTCTGCCGGACCAGCTCGACTGATTTGCCTGTTGCTGGCCTGGTCGGCGGCCGGCAATGCCGCAGCGGCCGCCACCTGCAAGGGCACTATCTACCTGACCTTCGACACCGGCAGTCAGTCGCAGGCTGGGCTGATTGCCGACACACTGCGGCGTCATCACGCCAAAGCGACGTTCTTTCTGGCTAATGAAAAAACTGTCAACGGTGATTTTTCGCTTGATGCGGCCTGGGCGCCGTACTGGAAAACGCTGGTCGCCGAAGGCAATGCCTTCGGCACGCATACGTTTGATCATGTGTATGTGCAGCGCGATCTGCCGGACGGCAAGATTGAAATGAAGCCGCAATTTGGCCCGCAGGCCGGCAAAAAAGTCAGCTGGACAAGCCAGCAATATTGCGACGAACTCAATCGCGTCGCCACGCGCTTCCATGAACTGACCGGTAGCAAGCTCGACAATTTATGGCGTGCACCGGGTGGCAAGCTGACACCGAACTTGCGCGCGGCCGGAGCGGCTTGCGGTTACGCGCATGTCGGTTGGGCACCCGCCGGTTTTTCCGGCGATGAATTGCCAAGCCAGACCTGGCCAAACGCGAAGCTGTTGCAGCAATCACTGGCCGACCTGAAAGACGGCGATATCGTCATGGCGCACCTCGGTATCTGGTCGCGCAAAGACCCGTGGGCACCGGCAGTGCTCGAACCCTTGCTGACCGGACTGGAGCAAAAAGGCTATTGCTTTGCGACCTTGCGTGACCATCCCGATTACCGCCAGCATGTTGCGGAGCAGCGTTGATGATTAGCGCTCTGGTCGACCTGTTTGCGCAAGTCCAGGGCTGGCTTTTCCAGAGCGTGGTTGCGCCGTTCATTTACCTGACCGGTCTGGGCGAATTCACCGAACAGGCTTTCGAAGGTACCGAGTGGTTGCTCGTCGGTGTCTGCGAAGTCGTATTGTTGTTCGTTCTGCTGCGGCCGCTCGAAGCGCTGTTGCCGGCGCAGGTGATCACCGACAAACGGGCGCGCCGCATCGATTTTCTGTACACCGCGATCCATCGTCTGGGCGCGTTCACGGTCGCCGTGTTTTTTGTTCTCGATCCTCTGATCGACCACTTGACCGGTATGCTGCATCTCGAAGGCATGCAGCCGTTCAACCTCGACAGCCTGTGGCCCGGCGTGACCGACTTGCCGTTGGTGACCTTCCTGTTGTACCTGTTTGTGCTGGACTTTTTCGATTACTGGTTTCACCGCGGCTCGCATCAAATCCATTGGTGGTGGGGGCTGCACAGCCTGCATCACAGCCAGCAGGACATGAATCTGTGGAGCGACAACCGCAACCACTTGCTCGATGATTTCATGCGCGACATTTACATGGCCGTCATTGCGCTGGCCATTGGCGTACCGCCCGGCCAGTACGTATTGCTGGTGGCGGCATCGCGCATGCTGCAAAGTCTGCAGCATGCCAACGTCAAGTTGTACTTCGGCTGGCTCGGCGAACGGTTGCTGGTGTCGCCGCGCTATCACCGGGTTCATCATGGCATCGGTATCGGTCACGAAAGTGTTGGCAAGGGTTCGCTGGGCGGGCACAATTTTGCCGTGCTGTTCCCGCTCTGGGACATCGTTTTCCGGACAGCGAATTTCAGCGAGAGCTTCGGTCCGACCGGCATTCGCGATCAGTTGCCAGCGCCTGCCGGCAGCAATCGCGACTACGGACGCGGCTTCTGGGCGCAGCAATGGCTGGGTCTCAAACGCATGACCGGTTTCGACAACACCCGCTCGTGATGCATCCTGTCCTCGGCGCTTTTTTTCGCGCGGTCTGGTCGCAACTGCATGCGCGCATGCTGTTGCTGACGCTGATGCCGTTTCTGTTGTCGGTGGTGATCTGGGGCATCGTTTTGTGGTTGGGTTTTCAACCGCTGATTGACTGGATACACAGCTGGTTTCTCGATAACGATGGCTTCCGGATTGTCGGCAACGTGCTTGGCTGGTTCGGCCTCGGTGCGATCAAGGCAGTGATCGTGCCGTTGCTGGCAATGTGGGTGCTGTTGCCGCTGATGATACTGACCGCTTTAGTGTTTATCGGTACGCTGGCCATGCCGGTCGTCGTCAAGCATGTCGCCAGCCGGCGCTTTCCGGCATTGGAACAGCGCGGCGGCGGCTCGCTGCTCGGCAGCCTCTGGATTGCGTTATCGTCCTTTGTCATCTTCCTGCTGTTGTGGCTGGTCACGTTGCCGCTGTCAGCGATTCCGCCACTGGGATTCCTGGTGCAGCCGCTGCTATGGGGCTGGCTGACTTACCGCGTACTGGCGTACGATGCGCTCTCGATGCATGCAGACACAATTGAATTGCACGCAATTTTACGTCAGCATAAATGGCCGTTGCTGCTGATCGGCACGATTGCCGGCGCGCTGGGCGCGATGCCGACCTTGCTCTGGCTGGGTGGTGCGCTGTCGGTCGTGCTGTTCCCGTTGCTGGCCGCGCTGTCGATCTGGCTCTACGTGCTGGTGTTTATCTTCACCGGATTATGGTTCGAGCATTACTGCCTGGCGGCGCTGACACGGCACCGCCTGGCCAATCCATCAACGATTACTCAACCGGACTAAGCTCATCATGGCTATCGGACTTATCATCATCGGCGACGAAATCCTCTCCGGAAAACGCGCCGACAAGCATTTCCCCAAAGTTGTTTCACTGCTGTCAGCACGAGGCCTGCAACTCGGCTGGGCCGAATACATTGGCGACGAGCGCGCCCGCATCACCGCTACGCTGGCCCGCACCATGGCCACCGGCGACATCGTGTTCTCCTGCGGCGGTATCGGCGCGACACCGGACGACCACACCCGCCAGTGCGCCGCGGCCGCTTTCGGTACGCCGCTGATCCAGCATCCGGAAGCCAAGGCGCTGATCGAAGGCCGGATGATCGAAATGGCACGCGAAAGCGGTACCGAACTCAATCTGTCGGCACCGGAAAACCTGCATCGCCTGCACATGGGTGAATTCCCGGCCGGTTCGTCGATCATCCCGAACCCGTTTAACAAGATTCCCGGCTTTTCACTGATGACCGGCGACGGCGGCGCGCATTATTTTGTGCCCGGCTTTCCGGTGATGGCCTGGCCGATGATCGAATGGGTTCTCGATACCCATTACAGCCATCTGTTCCATCAAGTGCCGCGCCTCGAAAAGGCCGCGCTGGTTTACGGCTCGATGGAGTCGACACTGACGCCGCTGATGGAACAGATCGAGAGCCAGTATCCGCTGGTCAAAGTGTTCAGTTTGCCCAGTGTCGGCGATGCGACAACGAGGCGTCACATCGAACTGGGTGTCAAGGGCGAACCGGCGCAAGCCACTGCCGCCTTCGATCAGATGATGGCAACGCTCGACCAGATGACTGTCGAGTACGTACTGGTCACGACTCCATCAAACCTTCCCGCCGGATAAATTCAATCACCGTTTCGACGCCATCGCCAGTGCGCAAATTGGTGAATACGAATGGCCGGTCGCCGCGCATGCGCTTGGCATCGGTGGCCATCACGTCGAGGTTGGCACCGACATACGGTGCCAGGTCGGTCTTGTTGATGATCAGCAGGTCCGAGCGCGTGATGCCGGGGCCGCCCTTGCGCGGGATTTTTTCGCCACCGGCGACGTCGATGACGTAGATCGTCAAGTCGGATAATTCCGGGCTGAAGGTGGCGGCGAGGTTGTCACCGCCGGACTCGATCAGGATCAGATCGAGGTCAGGGAATTCGGCGCTCATGCGGGCAATGGCTTCGAGGTTGATCGATGCATCTTCACGAATGGCGGTGTGCGGACAGCCGCCGGTTTCGACTCCCATCAGCCGTTCGGCTGGCAGCGCATCGGCGCGCAGCAGGATCTCCATGTCTTCTTTGGTGTAGATATCGTTGGTGATGACAGCCATGTCGTAGTGGTCGCGCATGCGTTTGCACAGCAGTTCGCACAAGGCAGTTTTGCCGGAGCCGACAGGGCCGCCGATGCCGACGCGTAGAGGATTGGAATGTGTCATGGTTAAAATCAGGTTGGGTTAAAGGACGCCGCAAACCACATCGGCAGCCATCGGGGTCAGAGTTTTTTTTCGCAACGGGTTATCGCGAAAATTACTCTGACCCCACTGGCGGATTACGGAGCAAACACGTTCAACGATTGCAGCCGTATAAATCACGACCGATACAACCGGCTGTACTGCACCTCATGCTGCATCGACAGCAACGACAACCCCGGCGACCAGCTCGACAACTCTTCATCAGCAATCGTGCTGGCGGTCTCGGCTGCCAGCGCCAGTTCCGGTTGCAGCGACAACAGCAAACGCTGTCCCGCCACCTGCCCGAGCGGCACCGACTTCACGCACACCAGCACCTGATTCTCGGCCCACGAAAATAGCATCCCGAGCAGCGCCGCATCCGCCGGCACCTTCAGCGCGACCGCTGCATACGCGTACGCCGTCGGCAGCGGAATCTCCGCTTGCGCCTGCAACAGCGCCAGCAAACCACCATCGTCGATCTGCAAATCAGCTATCAGCTTGCCTAGCGAATAACCCATCTGTATCGTCTCGGCACGGAACTCGGCCGTATCGCGCGCAGCGATAAATTGCTCGGTCCAGTGCGCGATGGCGACGTCATCCCGTGCCGAAAACGCTTGCAGCAAGCGCCACAGGACCGGTGCTTCGAACCGCGCGACGATGTGATGCAGTGTGTCGATAATCCATGCGCGTGCGCTCGGTGCATCGGTCACGAGACCGCTCTCCATCGCTGCTTCCAGTCCTTGCGAATAGCTGTAGGCACCAATCGGCAAGGACGGACTGGCCAGTTGCAGCAGGTGCAGCAGAGCGGTTGCTTGCATTTATTTCGTGGCCTTGTCGGTGACCTGCGCCGGTCGGTGAATGCGCTGGCGCAGCGGAATCGGCGCCAGCGGATTGCCGTCATCGCGATGCGCATGACCGCCGCCGTACGCACCGGATTCCGGCTCGAACGGTGCCAGTTCCTCGACCACGTTCGCGCCCAGTCCTTGCAGCATTTCCGTCAAGACCGGATCAGCGCGGATGCGCAAGAAACCATCACCGACTTGCGCCTGCGTGTGGCGGTTACCAAGATGAAAAGCGCAGCGCAGCAAGTCAAGCGCGGTCGGGCAATCGACGCGGCACGTCGCTTCGGCCGCTGCGGTAATTTTGACCACGCGGCCATCATCACCGCGTAGCAAATCGCCATCGCGCAGCACGGTGCCGCGCACGGTGAAGACAGCAACGACTTCGCCGCTGCCGAGGGTGGCACGCAAGCGGCTTTTTTCGCGCAGTTCGAAGGGCAGGATCAGTTCACCATCGATCTGGTCAGCATGGTCAACACGGGAGTTAAGAGTCAGCATTGGTGGCCTAGCTTCAGAATAAAAAGTAGCGCTGCGCCATCGGCAGCACCTTGGCCGGTTCGCACACCAGCAGCTCGCCATCGGCGCGCACTTCATAGGTTTCGGCGTCGACTTCCATCGTCGGTGTGGCACCGTTGTGGATCATGTCGGATTTACGTAGGTGGCGCATGTTCTTGACCGCAAACAGGGTCTTGTTCAGCTTGAGCTGGTCGCCGATACCATCATCCATCGCCGCTTGCGAGACGAAGGTGAACGAGGTTTTCAGGCCGCCGCCATACGCGCCAAACATCTTGCGGTAATGGACCGGTTGCGGTGTCGGGATAGACGCATTCGGGTCGCCCATCAACGCGGCGGCAATCATGCCACCCTTCAGAATCATCGATGGCTTGACGCCGAAAAACGCCGGCTTCCACAACACCAGATCGGCCAGTTTTCCCACTTCGATCGAGCCGACCAGATGGCTGATGCCATGCGTGATGGCCGGGTTGATCGTGTACTTGGCGATGTAGCGCTTGACGCGGAAATTGTCATTGCGGCTGCTATCTTCCTTCAACGCGCCGCGCTGGATTTTCATCTTGTGCGCGCTTTGCCAGGTACGCAAGATCACTTCGCCGACACGCCCCATCGCCTGTGAATCCGACGACATCATGCTGATCGCGCCGAGGTCGTGCAGGATGTCTTCGGCGGCGATGGTTTCGCGCCGGATGCGGGACTCGGCAAACGCGATGTCTTCGGCAATGGCCGGGTCGAGGTGATGGCAGACCATCAGCATGTCGAGATGTTCATCGAGCGTGTTGACGGTGTAAGGCCGGGTAGGATTGGTCGAGGACGGCAGCACATTGCCCTGGCCAACCGCAGCGATGATGTCCGGCGCATGGCCACCGCCGGCACCTTCGGTATGGAAGGTGTGGATGGTGCGGTCCTTGAAGGCGGCCAGCGTGTGTTCCAGAAAGCCGGCTTCGTTCAAGGTGTCAGTATGGATCGCGACCTGCACATCCATGCGGTCGGCCACGGCCAGACAATTGTCGATCGCAGCAGGCGTGGTGCCCCAGTCTTCGTGCAATTTCAGGCCAATGGCACCGGCACGCACCTGCTCTTCGAGTGGCGTCGGCAAACTGACATTGCCCTTACCGAGAAAGCCGAGGTTCATCGGGAAGGCATCGGCAGCTGACAGCATCGCATGCAGGTGCCACGGACCCGGCGTGCAGGTGGTGGCCGAGGTGCCGGCCGCCGGGCCGGTGCCGCCACCCAGCATGGTGGTTACGCCCGACATCAGCGCGTCGTCGATCTGTTGCGGACAAATGAAATGGATGTGCGAATCAACGCCGCCGGCCGTGACGATCATGCCTTCGCCGGCGATGATTTCGGTCGCGCCGCCAATCGACATGGTCACGTTGGGCTGGATGTCGGGATTGCCGGCCTTGCCGATGGCGGCGATGCGGCCGTTCTTCAGGCCGATGTCGGCCTTGACGATGCCCCAGTGGTCGATGATGACGGCGTTGGTGATGACGGTGTCCATCACGTCGGCATGGTTGCGCTGCGACTGGCCCATGCCGTCGCGGATCACTTTGCCGCCGCCGAATTTGACTTCTTCGCCGTAGGTTGCGAAATCCTTTTCGATCTCGATGAACAGTTCGGTATCGGCCAGCCGGACGCGGTCACCGGTGGTGGGGCCGAACATTTCGGCATAGGCCTTGCGGCTCATTGAACTCAAAGGGGATTTGAATGGCGACGTCATTTCAAGGCTCCCATCACTTTGGCATTGAAGCCATAGACTTCCCGCTTACCGGCCAGGTCGACCAGTTCGATCGTGCGTTGCTGGCCCGGTTCAAAGCGAACGGCGGTGCCGGCGGCGATGTTGAGACGCATGCCATAGGCGGCGTCGCGATCGAATTGCAGCGCCGGATTGGTCTCGAAAAAATGGAAGTGCGAGCCGACCTGGATCGGCCGGTCACCGCTGTTGGCGACGACCACGGTGGCGGTACGACGACCGGCATTGAGGGCGATCTCGCCGGGTTCGATCAGCATTTCACCTGGAATCATGGCGGCCTCTACGGTATCGGTTGGTGGACGGTGACGAGCTTGGTACCGTCCGGGAAAGTCGCTTCGACCTGGATGTCGGGGATCATCTCGGCGATGCCGTCCATCACATCGGCGCGGGTCAGGATGCGGGTGCCGGCCGACATCAGTTCAGCCACGGTGCGGCCATCGCGTGCGCCTTCCATGATGGCGGCACTGATCAGTGCGACGGCTTCCGGATAGTTCAGTTTCACGCCGCGCGCCATGCGGCGCTCAGCCAGCAGTGCTGCTGTAAAAATGAGCAGCTTGTCTTTTTCTCTCGGAGTCAGGTCCATGGGTTTGCCTTGGTAAGTGTTCAGGTATTCCAGATGCGCGGCACGACTGCTTCGCGTCCCAGCAACAACGGACGCAGCGCTTGCCAGGCCCGCATCATCAGCTCGCGCGCGACTTCGCTGGAGTCGCTCAGGTGGCGCACGACGAGGATGGTTTTCATTTGCGTGATGCCCACTTGCGGACCGAGCGTCTCACGCAATGCCGTCAATGCGGTCGGTGTGATGGATTTTCCGGCGACCAGCAGCGTCGCGCAGACGGTCTTGCCGGCCAGTCCCAGCGGGCTGTGCATACCGTTGCCGGCACCCTCAATACGACCCTGTTCAGACCAGATCAGCTTGCCATCACGCCGGATCGTACTGTGTTGGAAAATGGTGCCCGCATTAAACGTTTCGCCGGAAGCGGTGCGGCCGAAACAGAGAATATCGCAACCGAAATAGGTCGCGTCACCGTGCAGCGTGATGGCGCTGTCGAGGCGCACATGGGCATGGTTAAAGAAGATGGTTTCCTGCGGCAGCCACTCCATTGAAGCACCGGCGGCGACGTCAAGCCGCACGCTCTGGCGCGAGACATGGCCATTGGCGCGATACCACTTGGCCGCGCCGGGCGTACTGATGAAGACGGATGCCGCGCTGCCGACCCGCACCGCGATATCGAGCTGGTCACCACCGACGACGCCACCCGGCGGATGGACGATGATGGCGTGGCAGACCGATGGATGTTCGGGATAGAGCGCCTTTTGCACTCGCAGCGGTCCGACATGTTCGCGCCCGGTCAGGCGCGTGGTGCCGGCATCATTGACGAAGCCCAGCGACAGGCTTGCTTGCCAGTGGCTGCGTGAAGTGGGGCGTGAATGGCTGGCGTCTGGCATATCGGGTATCGGGTGGTCGGTGCAGTGAAGGCATAGCAGTATATGTGCCAACCACGCACGTGCGATCAGCATGAAGTCTGTCAATTCCCGGTGCGCGAACGCCTTGTGCTGGTGCAGTCCGCTGCCGAGATTGGTCTGACTGTGAGATTGCGCATGAGCGCCGCCTCATCCGTTGTTATGATGACGTTCCTTTTTCTGCTGCGGCCCGCCATCCATGTTCGATTTTCTCTTCAAGCGCAAACCTAAAACTCCGCCAACTCCTGCTGTGGTGGCTGCGCCAGTCGTGGTCGCACCGACCGCTGCACGCGAAGCAGCGGTCGGTGCAGCGAAAGCATTGCAACACGACGAAGCGGCCAGCGTCGCCTTCCTGATCGCCTGTGATTTTGCCGATGCCCGCTTGCTCGCTGCGCAAGCTGTCCACTCAGTGCCTGCCTTGCAACAGGTGCTGGCGGCAGTGCGCAACACGGACCGGCGTGTCGCCAAGTTGATGCAGACGCGGCTCGATCAGCTCGACGCGCAGCGCAAGTTGCTGGCGTTGGCCACGACCTGCATCGCCGATGCCGATCGGCTTGCCACCGGAACGGCATTGACGCCCAATCAGGTCAGTGAGCTGGATCGCCGCTGGCAAGCACTGAAACTGGTGCCGGAGACAGAGCAACAAGCGTTTGCGACAAGTCGTGCCACGTTGGGCACGCGCCTCGCCGCGCAAGCCTCCTTGCAACGTGCCGTCATCGACACGCTGGCGCAATTACGCGCGTTACCCGGCGAGCAACCACCCGAGGTCGTGCGCGCCACTCTGGATACGCTGGTGGCATCGCTTGCCGACTATCGCCTGTCCGCCGACATCACCGCTGTGCCAAAACATTTGCTGGTTCAATGTGACGAAGCCGCGCAGGCCTTGCGCACATCGCTGGTGGCATTCGAGCAGCGCCACGCCGCGTCGCTGGCGCGTTTGGCTTTGCTCGAAGAATGGGAAGCGGCTGCGCCCGGGTCACTGCAGGAGTCAACGTTGCGACGCGGCTGGCAAGGTGAGGTCGCTGCGGAGTGGCAGCAGCGTTTTGATGAACTGTTGCAGCGCGTGATTGCCGCCCGGCCCGTCAACGTGGCGCCGGTGATTTCAGTGTTGCCGGTGTCCGACCAGAAACCGGTCTTTATCGCCGCCTTGCAGGCGATGGAGCAGGCGCTCGACGAGGGCAGTCTGCAAATCGCCGCGGAAGCTGACAAGCGCTTGCGTTCGCTCGATCTGGCGGCGTTGCGTCCGAGTGAAGCGCAGAGCGCACAATTGTCGCGCTTGCGCGCCGAACTGGGTCGTCTGCAGGGGTGGGCGCGCTGGGGCGGCAACGTCTCGCGCGAAGAATTGCAGAAGGCCGCCGAAGCCTTGCCGGAGCAATCCCTGGCGATTGCCGAACTGGCCAAGAAAATCGGCAGCCTGCGCGAGCGCTGGAAGTCGCTTGATGTGTCGGCCGGCCCTGCGCCGAAAGAACTCTGGCATGGCTTTGATGCCGCCTGCACGACGGCCTACGCGCCAGTCGCCGGGCATTTCGGCAAGCTGGCCGAAGAGCGTCAGGCCAACGTGGGGGTGGCCACCGGGATGATCGCGGAGATGCAGCGTAATGCCGACGCGCTGGTTGGTGTCGAGCAGCCCGACTGGAAAGCGGTGGCGTTGTTTTGCCAGCGCAGCCTGCAGAGCTGGCAGCGTCTTGGACCAACCGAACGCAAGGAAAAGAAACGTCTCGATACCGAATTCAATGCCGTACTGCAGCGCCTGCGTGCGCCCCTCGATGCTATCCGCGCCAGCGAAATTCGCGAGCGCGAGCAGATGATTGCCGAGGTTGCCGCGCTGTCGGCCAATGATCGCAGTGCACTCGATACCTTGCGCGCGCTGCAGGACCGCTGGCAGGAACGGGCGAAGGCCTTGCCGCTCGAGCGCAATGACGAACAGGGATTGTGGACAAGGTTTCGCGCTGCTTGCGATACAGTCTTTGCGCGTCGCAAGGAAGCCGCTTCCGAAGCTGACGCTGGCCGGCAGGACAATCTGCACGCGAAGGAAGCATTATGCGTTGCGCTGGAACAGGCCGGCGAACTGGCGATCCCGCAAGTGGTCAACTTGCTGCGTGACACGGCGAGCGCATGGCATCGTGCCGGACCCGTGCCGCGCGCGGCAGAAAGTGCTGTCGACACACGCTACCGGCAGGCCGTCAATGCCTTGCAGCAACAGGTTGACCATGCGCAGCGCGCCGGTGATGCGCTTGCCAAACAGGCGATTCTGTCCAAACTGCGGTTGTGCCAGCAAGTCGAGTCGGCGCTGGTGGGTGGCGGCGATGCTGCCGCATTACAGGATCAGTGGCAAGCACTACCGACCCTGGCCGCACCCTTTGAGCGCGGCCTTGGTCAGCGTTTCGGGCAGGCACAGATCGCTGCGCAGCAAGCTGATACAACGTATGCAGAGACACTCGAAGCCAATCGGATCGTGCTGGACCGGGAGCTGCTGCGGATGGAAATCGTGTTGTCGCTCGATAGTCCCGTCGATCTGATGCGCGAACGTTTGCAATTGCAGGTCGAAGTCTTGCAGGCGGCGCTCAAGTCCGCAGAGCCGGTGGCGACCGAACAGCAGATGCTGGTGGCCTTATGCAATTTGCCGGCATTAGCCGATGACACAGCGACGCAGCGACTGCAGCGTGTGCTGGAGCGCGTGCTGTAAGCGGCGACAGACCGGTGCTCGAATTTTCGAGTAAAAAAATGCCCCGATACATGTCGGGGTATTTTTTTTGCCACGCGATGTGGCTTGCTGTGGCAGCTGGCTTATTTTTTGACGGCTGCGCGGGGAGTGCTTTTCTCAACGACGTCAGCCATCTGGGTGACGGCATTGTTGACGTTGCCTTCGATGGTAGCAACCGCTTGCTTGGTGGTGCGCGAGAGTTGCTCGTAGCTGGCGTTGGCATTGCCCAGGGCGGTCTTGAACATCGCGACGACTGATTCGGAGCCGGCTGGTGCATTTTTTGTGACGTCTTCGACCAGTGATGCGACTTTCTGGTTGATTTCGCTGACCTTGGCTTCGGTCATCTTGGCAAACTCAGCTTGTATTTCGGAAGCGATGCTAGCGACGTTGCGCGCATAGGCAGCTGCTTTTTCGCTGTTTGGTTGTGACTGGGCCGAGCCAAGTGCAAAGAATTCCTGGGGCGTCTTGGCCGAAAACATGTGCTTGAGCGCAGCGTTGGACTCTTCCATCGAGGTACGGGCAGCATGCATGTTCAGTGCAGTAAGTTTTTCTACGCCTTCAAATGCTTTGTGCGACAGCGACGCCATCAAGGCGAGCTGGGATTCAAATGCGGATTTGGTTGCTGCTGAGAACTGTTCTGGTGTTGAAAACATGAATTTCTCCTGTGGGTGGAATCGGTCTGCCGCGATTGGATGGCGCTTTCTTGGTGCGCTGCAGCACGCTCCATTTTAAGGAATGGTGATGTCAAGTCAAGCACATTATTTACCGAACGATCGGGCTATTCGGGTGATTTCCTGTTGACAATTCTATTAATAGTATTGGTTATGTTGTGAGTGCTAGTCGGTCATTGATCGCTTAGTGATAGCCGATGCTAAACTCAAGTTCCATTTTTTTGGACTGTGCCTGCCTTGAAAGCCTTTTACAGCGACCATTTTGTCTTGCCACTGCCCGCCGG
>CAILRJ010000455.1 GCA_903836575.1 uncultured Burkholderiales bacterium | reverse complement strand
GGATCGACAACGACTTTCGCAAACCCAACCAGTAACCGTGAGCACAGTGAGCACCACTGACACGTCACGCTATGTGGTGGCGGTGCGCGCGCTGTGCGAATTCACGGCAAAACAGGGTGACCTCGACCTGCGTTTCACGCCCTCGCCCACCGCGCAGGAAGGCATCGCCGGCCATCTGCTGGTTGCCTCACGCCGGGCCGACAACTACGAATCCGAAGTCAGCCTGAGCGGCGATTTTGGCCCGTTGCAGGTGCGCGGTCGCGCCGATGGCTATGATCCGACGCTGCACCGGCTCGAAGAAATCAAAACCTTTCGCGGCGACCTTGCGCGCATGCCGGACAACCATCGCGCACTGCACTGGGCGCAGGTGCGCGTCTATGGCTGGCTACTGTGCCAGGAGCGTGGCTGGACCGACCTGACGCTGGCGCTGGTGTATTTCGACATCGCCAGCCAGCAGGAAACCGTGCTGACCGAAGTCGTGCCGGCAAGCGAGCTGGAGCAATTTTTTGTGCAGCACTGCGAACGCTTTCTGGCGTGGGCACAACAGGAACTGGCGCATCGACTGGCACGCGACACGGCCTGGAACGCGCTGGCGTTTCCGCATCCGGCCTTTCGTGCCGGCCAGCGCGAACTGGCCCGGGCGGTGTATCAGGGCGCGACCAGCGCCCGCTGCGTGCTGGCGCAAGCGCCGACCGGCATCGGCAAGACCATCGGTACGCTGTTCCCGCTGCTCAAGGCCGCGCCGGCACAACGCCTCGACAAAGTTTTTTTTCTGACTGCGAAGACCTCCGGGCGCAGTCTCGCGCTGGGCGCCGTCGCCCTACTCAAGCAAGCCACGCCGACGCTGCCGCTGCGGGTGCTCGAACTGGTGGCGCGTGACAAGGCGTGCGAACATCCGGACAAGGCCTGTCATGGCGACTCCTGCCCGCTGGCCAAAGGCTTTTACGACCGCCTGCCGCAAGCGCGAGCCGCTGCGGTGCTGTCAGGTGCCGGTGATCGCATTGCGCTGCGCTCGGTGGCGCTGGAGCACGCCGTGTGTCCGTATTATCTGGCGCAAGACCTGGTGCGCTGGAGTGACCTGATCATCGGCGACTACAACTACTACTTCGACAGTAGCGCGATGCTTTACAGCATGACGCTGGCCAACCAGTGGCGCGTCGCGGTACTGGTTGACGAAGCCCACAATCTGATCGAACGCGGCCGCAAAATGTACAGCGCCGAACTCGAGCACGGCAGTTTCAAGCGACTGCGCTTGCTGGCACCGGCCAGCGTGCGCAAAAGTCTGGACAAGCTGAGTCGCTGCTGGACTGCGCTGCGCAAGGAGTTTGCCGAGCCGTATCAGGTCCTGCCTGCGCTACCGGAAAAATTCATGATGGCGCTGCAGCAATGCATCACTGAAACCGGCGAATTTTTCAGTGAACAACCGACCCGCATCGAGACCGACTTGCAGCGCTTTTATTTTGACGCGATCCACTTTGCGCGGATGGCCGAAGCCTACGGTGACCACTCGTTGTGCGATCTCAGCCAGCACGCCGACAGCAATGCCGTACTGTGCCTGCGTAATGTGATTCCGGCGCCGTTCCTCGCGCCGCGCTTTGCCGCAACGCGCTCGACGACGCTGTTCTCGGCGACCCTCAGTCCCTGGCACTTTTATAGCGATACGCTGGGCCTGCCGGCGACCACTGCATGGATCGACGTCGCCTCGCCGTTCACGGCGGAGCAATTGACGGTGCGACTGGTGAGCACGATTTCGACCCGCTTCCAGCAGCGCGCCGCCTCGATTGATCCGATCATCGAACTGATGGTGCGCCAGTACCGTGAACTGCCGGGTAATTACCTGACATTCTTCAGTAGTTTTGATTACCTGCAGGCAGTCACGACGCGACTGGTCGCCTTGCATCCCGAGCTACCGATCTGGCAACAAGCCCGGCGCATGGATGACGCCAGCCGGGAAGATTTCATGGCGCGCTTCGTACCCGCCGGACGCGGTATCGGCTTTGCGGTGCTGGGAGGCTCGTTCGGCGAAGGCATCGACTTGCCCGGCGATCGCCTGATCGGCGCGTTCATCGCCACGCTGGGCCTGCCGCAAATAAATCCGGTCAATGAACAAATCATGCAGCGCATGCAGCAGCGCTTCGGCAACGGTTACGACTACACCTATCTGTTTCCGGGCCTGCAAAAAGTCGTGCAGGCCGCCGGTCGCGTCATCCGCACCACCTCGGATCGCGGCATCGTGATGCTGATCGACGACCGCTATCCGCGCCCGGCGATACGTGCGCTGTTGCCGCAATGGTGGAAGCCGGAATAATTTTTTGCGCAGCGCGGGTCCGGCAGTATTGCTGACTGAATGCGGGGTATTTGGTGCAATAGCTGCAGGGCATTGCACACTGGCCACTTACTTTTTACGAAGCAAAAAGAAGGGACCGCCTGCCGGTCCGCTCCCTGCTAGGTCATGACGACGCACATACAGAATCAGCAACCTCAGCCCGGAAATTGGACGGCAAGTGCTCCGAATCCGCAAGCAGGGTCAGTGTAATTTTCGCAATGAAGCCTGCGAAAAAAAACACTGACCCTGGTTGCTAGCGATGGGGGGGTTGCGACCGTTGGAAAAAAACCGCGGCAACGACTTTGATGTTGATGTTGTCTTGGCGAAGCAAAAAGAAGTGACCTACAGCCGAGGCAGGTAGAGGTATTGCCTACCTCTACCAGTAAATTTGCTGCAATACCCTGCAGTTATTTCAACCCCCGCAACCCAGCGACTGCGTAGTTCAGAAGTGGCGTTTGACCGCTTCGCCAAACGCATCTTCGGCGGACATACCGTTGCGCATCAACGTGGTGATTTCGTCGGAATAGTCACCAATGGCTGCAGGCAGCGACTGGCGATTATCCTTGTAGTACGCATATTTGGCGGCGTCGACCATGTCGGTGGCCTTGATGGTGGCAGCGGTATTGCGCACGCTGCGTTTGACGTTGCTGGTCTTGCCGACGTTCGCTTTGGCTTCCTTGATTTTATCGAGCGAATAAATCACGGTTGCGTTGACGCCTTCGAACTCATCGTCTTTCGGATGCAGCAAATGATGGTTGCTGTCGAAGGCCATTTTCTTGTCGGAACTATTCCATACCTGATAGTTCGGTCGCTGACCTGGCGTGGTCAGCGCAAATTGCACCCGGTCTCCATAGGCTGCCATCTGGGCCATTACGTCGTTGAGAAATTCGGTCGAAAGCGTATCGAGCTTGCCGTTCCAGCGTTTGCTTCTTGTCGTAGTCAAAGTGCGTAGTTCCAAAGAGGTGAGCAGCAGCGACTGGCGGTAAACGCCTAACCGCAACTACCGGTTTCATGATCGGTTTAGATAAATCCGTATGGCGCTATTATCGCCCGTCGCGATTCCTGTCGTCATAAAAAATTATTTTGCTGATTTCGGCTTGGCCTTGACGTTCAGATTTTCGGTCAAAAACATCATCGCCCGCTGCAGGCTAATGTCGGTTTCATCGACCAGTCGTTCACGCGCTTCGGGCAAAAATTCTTCGTTCCACAAGGCCAGCAAATTATCCTTGATCTCGAACGGCGCAGCGGCATTGACGAACTCTGCCACCGCCTCGCTATCGAATCCGGCCTTGCGAACGCGCCGGATCATCGTGCGTGCTTCGGCATCGGTGACCATGGTCTTGTGCTTGGCACCGGTGGCCAGACACATGAACAAGGTCAGGCGCGAATACGGATCGTCCTTGCCCTTCATCGCGGCTTGCCATTGCTCCGACACAAACCCGGCAAAACTGTCGATATCGTCGAGGTCGGCATCGCGGATGAAATAGCGCTCGACGATGATGTTGAGCACCACATCAATCGCATGACCCGTGTTGAGGATCAGCGGACCATCGAGCTTTTCGATATCGCGCCGGATTGTTTCGGCGATTGCATGGTGCGGATCAGGCACGTCATCGAGCACGGCCTTGGCGATCTTGAGCTTGCCACCGGCCGGCGGCTGGTTCCGGATACCTGCGACCAGACGAGCGAATTCGGCGTGGTTGGGCGCTTTGTCGAGACCGGCATGGCGCACCAGGATGGCCGTGCGGATGATCGACTCCACCGCCAGAAAATCGAGCGCAGCATGCGGCACGCGCAGATCGTCACAGAACCAGCGCGCTGCCGCAATGGTGTCAACGGCTTCCTGCCGGCGCTTCAGCTCCTTGCGATACGCCGCCAGCGAATAAGGTTTGAGCAAGGTGCGCTCGTTCTGAAAATCGATCAGTGACTGGCTCTTGATGTCACCGCTCATGGCCGTTTCCGGCATCGCGTACAAGCGCTTGAGCATGTCGTTGCCACTGCGCGAAT
>CAILRJ010000454.1 GCA_903836575.1 uncultured Burkholderiales bacterium | reverse complement strand
GCGTCCAGTGCACCGCCTCCAGTGCCGGCGAAAATCCTTCGAACAGGATCGCAAACGGTAGCACCACCGCGGCCGAGGCCGCGAACTGGATGATCGTACCGGTGCGCAAATCGAAATGGGCGCAATAACGCTTCTGATACAGCGTGCCCGCGGTGATCGACAGCAGCGCCATCAGGCAAAGCAAGATACTCTCGGTCGACAGTCCGATCAGGCTGATCTTGTTGGCAACCACCAGCGCAACGCCGCACAGGCCCAGTGCCAGCCCGATCCACTGCTTGCCACGAACCGATTCGCCTATCAGCGGCGCGGCAAAGGCAGTCAGGACAGGCTGCATACCAACGATCAGCGCCGACAGCCCAGCCGGCATGCCCAGTTTAATCGCGCTCCAGACACCCGCCAGATAGCCGGCTTGCACCAGAATGCCGGCCAGCGCGACATGCCAGACCCGGCCGGTCGGCCACGGTGCACGCAGCACTAGCACCAGCGGCAGCAGCACCAACAGCACCCCGGCAAATCGCAACATGAGAAAGGTCAGCGGTGGCGCATATGGCAAGCCGAACTTGGCCACAATAAAACCGGTACTCCAGAGCAGCACGAACACCCATGGCATCGCTACCAGATAGGGAGAAGGATGGCTTGCCGTCAGCGCAGGAGTGGACATTCGGTTCATCGGGTCGTAGTTGCCAGCATGGCAGGTGGCATCGTCCAGCGTGCTGCATACTCAGCGGCGATGGCGATGGTTTGTAAATGGACCCGAATGGTATCCTCAATATCCCGACCATAACCGCCCGCCATCGAAATAGCGACGGGAATACGACGCTGATGGGCCGCTTCCAGCACCATCCGGTCGCGTTGTGCCAGGCCATCGAATGTCAGTTTCATGCGCCCGAGACGGTCGCCTTCATGCGGATCGGCACCTGCCAGAAAAATAATCAATTGCGGAGTAAAACTAGCGAACAGCGTCTCCAATGCAAGAGCGAGCGCGGCCAGATAAGCGACATCGGCGATGTCGTCAGGCAAGCCAACATCAAGATCGCTGACGGACTTCACGAAGGGATAATTGCGTTCACCATGCAACGACAGCGTAAAAACCGAGTCGTCGCGTGCGAGGATCTCGGCCGTCCCGTTCCCCTGATGTACATCAAGGTCGATCACGGCAACCCGGCTGACTCGCCGTTCGGCCTGCATCAGGCGCGCAGCAATCGCCGCATCATTGAAGACGCAAAATCCTTCGCCGTGGGCCGCATGCGCATGATGGGTGCCACCCGCGAGGTTCAGTGCAACACCGTCATCAAACGCCGCGCGGCAAGCACCAATGGTGGCACCGGTCGAGCGTCGCGAGCGCTCAACCATACCGGGGGACCACGGAAAACCAATGCTTTTCTGCTCTGCCGCTGACAGTTCGCCTTCGCTGACGCGGCGGATATAGTCCGGATGATGGGCCAGTGCCAGCACACCATTCCCGATATCAGGCGCTTCGGCAAAATCAATGTCAGGCGCAACGCCGGCGGCGCGCTCACGCAACAGGCGGTATTTC
>CAILRJ010000453.1 GCA_903836575.1 uncultured Burkholderiales bacterium | reverse complement strand
TACCCATCGGGCTTGATGCTTGATCAGTTCGAATGTGGTCTGGTGGGAAAAGGTCATTGAATCGTGTTGACATTGAGTTGCTGATTTTTCTTACCATCAGCACAAGTAGCATTGAGTGTTGCGTATTCTGGTCAACGTGACCGCTCATTCCGGTCTATCGTGACCGCTGCGCATCGCGTGGTGTTACGCGGTTAAATTCTAATGCCTGCGGTCACGATAGCTCGATATTTTTCTCCTTTTTACTTGTTTTTGGTCGCTCGGCGCGCAGCGAATCGCCGGTCAGAGTGAAGCGGTGATTGCGCTGCATGATGCGATCAAGAATTGCGTCGGCGATGGTGGCGTCGCCGATCCAGGCATGCCAGTGTTCCACCGGTAATTGGCTGGTGATGATGGTCGCCTTGTTGGCGGAGCGGTCGTCGATGATCTCCAGCAGATCGGAACGGGTCATGCTGTCGATGGCACCCATGCCCCAATCGTCCAAGATCAGGACGTCCGTCTTGGCGAGCTGAAGCAGCCATTTGCCAAAGACACCACTGCCATGCCGTATGCGCAGTTCTTCCTGCAAGCGGGGTACGCGCTGGTAGATGGCGGAGTAACCGCGCCGGCAGGCGTATTGCGCCAGAGCGCAAGCCAGCCAGGATTTGCCGGCCCCGGTCGGGCCTGTGATCAGGACGCTGTGGCCGGCGCTGACCCAGTCGCCCAATGCCAGGCTCATCACTTCGCGCCGGTCGATGCCGCGTCCGGCTCGGCTGTCGATGTCTTCGATGGCCGCCTGGCCATATTTCAAGTGCGCATTCTTCATCAGACGCAGCAGTTTGCGGTCATTGCGGCAATGAACTTCCCGGTCGACCAGCAGGGCCAGACGCTCTTCGAAACTCAGCGCCGCCATGCCAGGCAGACTCATCTGGTCTTCTAGTGCGGTTGCCAGGCCGTCCAGTTTCAGGGTGCGCAGTTGCGCCAGGGTGGTATGCATCATCATGTTTATGTCCTTATTGGTAGTAGCCGGGGCCGCGCAAGTGAGCGTGATCCGGGCTGACCCAGTCGCCGGCTGTAGCCGGCATGCTCTGGTCTCGGTTGTTCTTCAGGATGTCGCGCACATGGCGAAACTGGCAGGCGCCGATCTGCAGGGCCAGCATGCTGGCCGCTTCAAGACGTAATTTGCCGTAGCGCTTGGCCAGCGACAGGAGCCCGAGGCAGGCGCGGTAACCGTGTTCGGGATGTTTGTTCTCGGCCATCAAGCGCGTCACCGCCTCAGCCGTGGCTGGCCCGATGCTTCTCCCCCAGTGAATCAGACGCTCTGGCGTCCATTCCATCTGGGCGCGGTGCGCCGCTGGCATGTGCTCGGCGGTGGTGCTGAATCCGCCTTGCCTGCTGTTGCGGGCATGGCTGGCCACGCGTTGGCCGCGATGCATCAACTCCACTGCCGCTGTCGTGATACGCGCCTCCAGCACTTGGCCGACCAAGGTGTGCGGCACGCTGTAGCGATGGCGCTCGACGTCGACGTGATAGTCGATGTGCACCTTGACAGCCCTGAAGCGGGCCATCTCGTAGCGCTGCAGCGGCAGAGGCAACAGCGCTGGCGCATCAATCTCTGCAAAGGTACTGGCGCGACTGCCGGGCAGCTTCTGGAATAGCTTGTCGTTGAGCCGTGTCAGCAGCGGCATGATGGCCACGTTCACCTCATGCACGCTGGCAAACCGTTGGTGGCGCAGCCGCGCCATGATCCAGCGCTCGACGATCTGCACCGCTGATTCCGCTTTGGCCTTGTCCTGAGGATGGTAGGGTCGCGCTGGTAGGATTGATGTGCCGTAGTGACGCGCAAAGTCCAGCACAGTGTCGTTGCTGCGCGGCTCGTAGCGGTTGGCATCCTTGATCATCGCTTTCGGATTGTCGGGCACGATCAACTGCGGTACGCCACCGTAGAAAGCCAGTGCCCGCGCCGTCGATTCAAGCCAGTCAGCCATCGTCTCGCTCGGCGTAGCGCAGGCGTAGGTATAGCTCGAAGCGCCCAGCGCGGCCACGAAGATGTGAGCGCGACTGCCGTCGGTCAAGCCAATGGTGGGACCGGCATAGTCGATGAAGAGCTTCTCGCCGGCACGGTGGATCTGGCGCATTGAGCGCTTGAGCTGTCTGGCGAAGAGTCGATAGTTGACGCAGAACTGGGAGTACGCATAGGTATGATGATCAGCATAATCGGCGCGGTGCTCTTCCCACAACAGCATTAACGTCATGCCTTTGCGTCGCAATTCGTGGTGGATGCGGCCGTAGTCTGGCTGCACATGATCACGCGGTCGCTCCGGGCCGACCAGCAGAAGTCGCTCCAGCGCGGTTTCATCCAAGTCTTGGACTTGTCCCCATACCAGACCCGCAGAAGCGGCCAGCCCGACATACTTGGTGACGACGCCCTTCGAAATACCCAGTGCTGCGCCGATCTGACGATGCGACAGTTTGGCCGTCAGCTTCAGACGTAGTACGTCTTTTATCTTACGCATAGTGATCCTCGGTACGGGCACGCTGTCTCCAGACAAAAGCTGGAAGCGTACCCGTTCGGTTGTTTTATGCGTAACACCATTCTGATGCTGTACGACACCATTCCGGTATCGTGACCGCTGATTCTGGCATCGTGACCGCCGATTCTGGCAAGGTCAGAAATCGGTCACGATGAACCAGAATGGGCGGTCACGTTAGACCAGAATGGCCGGTCACGATAGACCAGAATCAGCGGTCACGATGCGCCAGAATACCCACAATGCAATGGACAAGATGTTCGCCTGTTTCGGGTGGGGTGCATGCAGTCATGCCGGCGTCTACATCGCTTTCTCGGCACGAATAGTCCGAATACCCTAGACTCCAATCGGCGCTGGGAGCCGGCGTGG
>CAILRJ010000452.1 GCA_903836575.1 uncultured Burkholderiales bacterium | reverse complement strand
TTTGGGCAGATCGAGATGCGCAACAAAGCGCACGTCGGGCTTGTCGATGCCCATGCCGAACGCAATCGTGGCCGTCATCACGATGCCTTCTTCACGCAGAAAACGCGCCTGATTCTTGCTGCGTTCCTCGAACTTCATGCCGGCGTGATACGGCAGCGCGCGGATGCCGCTGGCGTTCAGAAATTCGGCAGTCTCTTCGACTTTTTTGCGCGACAGGCAATACACGATGCCGGCGTCGCCCATATGTTCGGCCTGAATAAAGTCGAGCAACTGCTTGCGGCCGTTGGCCTTCTCGACGATCTGGTAGCGGATGTTCGGCCTATCGAACGACGAGATGAACATCCTGGCGTCATCGAGCTGCAGACGATGGGCGATCTCGGTGCGGGTTTGCTGGTCGGCGGTGGCGGTCAGCGCGATGCGCGGCACGTCCGGAAAGCGCTCGTGCAGGATCGACAGCTTGATGTATTCGGGACGGAAATCATGGCCCCATTGCGACACGCAATGCGCTTCGTCGATGGCAAACAACGCGATCTTCGAGGCCGCCAGCAAGTCGAGGCAGCGCGGCGTCATCAGCCGTTCCGGCGCGACGTAGACCAGATCGAGTTCGCCGGTGCGCACCATGCGTTCAATGCGCGAGGCTTCTTCGTAGGTCTGGGTCGAGTTCAGGAACGCGGCCCGCACGCCGACTTCGGCCAGCGCGTCGACCTGATCCTGCATCAAGGCAATCAACGGTGAAATGACGACACCCACGCCATCGCGCAGCAGCGACGGAATCTGGTAACACAGCGACTTGCCGCCGCCGGTCGGCATCAGCACCAGCGCATCGCCGCCTTGCGCGATCAGTTCAACAATTTCGGCTTGCTGGCCGCGGAAAGAGGAATAACCGAAAACGGTTTCCAGCAAGTGCAATGCGCGTTCGGGGGTACTGGTGTCGGTCATTCCGTCTTCAAGAGTGGGTGTGCGGTGGAGTGCAGTGCGGCTTGGTTTGCTCAGTCAGCCCAGACAACCAGCCCACTGTAGGCGGTTGCGAGGATAACGAAACCAAACACGATGCGGTACCACGCAAAAATGGTGAAATCATGCGAGCTGATGTAACGCAGCAACCAGCGCACGCAAAAGAAAGCCGAAACAAACGCCGCCAGCGTACCGATACCGAACAGCGGCACATCGTCGACGGACAGCAATGCGCGCGCCTTGTAGAGCGAATACACGGTGGCGCCGAGCAGTGTCGGGATCGCCAGAAAAAACGAGAATTCGGTCGCCGCCTTGCGCGACAGGCCGAACAGCATGCCGCCAATGATGGTGGCACCCGAGCGGCTGGTACCGGGGATCAGCGCGAAGGCTTGTGCCAGACCGACCTTGAGCGCATCAAGCGCCGTCATCTGGTCGACCGAGTCAATACGTGGCGGCACCGGGCTGAGCTTGTTGCGGCGCTCGACCCACAGAATGATCAGGCCGCCGGCGATGAAGGCCAGTGCGACCGGTACCGGCGCAAACAGTTTGGCCTTGATGGCGCTGCTGAAGATCAATCCAAGCACGGCAGCCGGAATGAAGGCGATGACCAGATTGATGGCAAATTTCTGTGCACCACGGTCGCTGAACAGGCCGGTACAGACATGCAGCAGGCGGGCCCGGTATTCCCAGACGATGGCCAGGATGGCACCGGCCTGAATGACGATCTCGAAAGTCTTGACCTTCTCGCCGGTGAAATCGAGCAGGCTGCCAGCGAGGATCAGATGACCGGTCGACGAGATTGGCAGGAATTCCGTCAAACCTTCGACGATGCCCATGATCAGGGCTTTGAGTGCGAGAACAATATCCATGGAGGGGGGGTGGGGTTTGCCAGCGATGAAAAATCCCCGCGGAATCCGTTTCCTGCGGGTCGGAGAGTGTCAGGCCAGCTTAATTGGCCGGCGCAAAGATTACCACGAGGGCTGTGGCCTGCGTCGTGATACTGGTCGGTACGAACGTTGACCCGCCGTAACGCAATTCTTCTGCCGCAAAAGAATACAGCGGCATGTCTTGCAGGATATTCCCGGCCAGTGCGCCGGCAGCCTGCGCTACTTGGCGCGCCAGCACCGGATCAATCCCATCGAGCACGATGCGATCAATGCGCGGCTGCACCACCACAACCGCCCGGCGCTGTGCATCGAGTTGCAGCCTGCCCGACAGTACAAAGTTGCCTTGCCAGACGCGCCGGGTAAACGCCGGTGCCACGCGGGCGTCGAGCGTGACGCTGATCCGGTTGTCTTCGGGGTACAGCGCCAGACGCGGATTGCTCAAGGTGATGTCGATCAGATCCATTGGCCGCTGGCTCAACGGGAACTTGCGCCCGGCGGCGCTTTGCAGACGCTCCAGCGGGATGACTACCTCGCGCGGACCGAGCAGACTGGCGCACCCGCCCAGCCCGAGCAAAACGACAAGCAACATAACGCAGCGCAAGCGGTGAAATGACATGAATTTCCTTTTTTTAATATTGGACGACGTCAGTAAGACTTCATGAGCAAACGCAAACCAGCCGCAATGACACCTTCTATAGTCCCGACAATGCGCGAGATTTTGCCACATCACGCATTCCTGTAAGTTCCCAACCACAGAAAGGAATTCTTATGAAAGCCTACGGAGCTGAATTTTTTGGAACATTCTGGCTGGTACTTGGCGGCTGCGGCAGCGCGGTGCTGGCAGCATCATTTCCCGGACTGGGGATAGGTCTGCTCGGCGTCTCGCTGGCATTCGGCCTGACCGTCCTGACGATGGCGTTTGCCATCGGCCACCTGTCCGGTTGCCATCTCAATCCGGCGGTATCGATCGGCTTGTGGGCCGGCGGCCGCTTCCCGGGAGATCAAGTCGGACCCTACATCGTGGCCCAGGTACTGGGCGCGCTGGTCGGTGCCGGCGTGCTGTACCTGATCGCCAGCGGCAAGGCCGGCTTCGATGTCACGGCCGGATTTGCCTCGAACGGGTATGGCGCGCAATCGCCGGGCGGCTATTCGCTGCTGGCGGCGGCGCTGTGCGAAGTCGTGATGACGATGATTTTCCTGATGGTGATACT
>CAILRJ010000451.1 GCA_903836575.1 uncultured Burkholderiales bacterium | reverse complement strand
GACGTGATCCGAGGCCATCCGTCAATTTTTTCATGCGCATCCCGGCCCCACTGGCAACACCTCTTGCCGCCCGGTTTTGATGAGCGCGAGACATTGTGTGGCCGCGCTATTGAGTGGTGTCGTATGCAGCGTGGTGGTGACTGTTCCGGTGCCGGGCAAACCGACCGTATAGCCATCACGGCTGAACGTAAATGAAAACACGGCGTTGTCGGCGACCAGCGTATCGGTGTTGGTCCAGCCCGGCTGGATACGCAGCAGGTCGGCGGGTTTGGTGACCTTGAGTAGCTCCGCTGCGTCCGCAAACACGATCCAGCCCGTGTGCCAGGTATTCGCTTTCAGGCAGGTTGCGCCGTCGGCCGAAGCGCAGACCGAGACCGACACGCCCTGCTTGATCGCTTCGGTACGCGCGTATTGCAGATCATGGGCAAAACTGTTGATCTCGCTGGCAGTGCGGAAACGCTGCGTCGTCGATACGAACGATGGCACGGCAATCGACAGCAAGATCGCCGCAATGGCGATCACCACGATCACTTCGATGAGCGTGAAACCGGCAGAAACATCACGACGCAATGTAAGCATGGGACGGCTTTTGAAACCTCAGGCAACAGAAAATCTGGTTGAAAAAATGAAGTCACCATCACCTGCGATCGTGAGTGGCACGACATGTTTCTTAAACGCAAAATGGATTGTAGGCGTGAAATATATCGCAACTGCGCTTTTTTGCAATGCAACTAAAACTCCCTTAATTACCACCGCAAGTAACGACATCGATGCTACGCAACCCGTTTAACACCTTGCGCGCGCAGGGCGTTCTGTGCAGAGACCACGCGGAGGCGTTGCCTTTGGCGGCGACAATAAACAATCGCGCGACTTATAATCTGCACCGCTGTATCGCCCCCTTGGCGATCCCTGTCGACTGCCTCTCAACCGCACCAAGGACACCACATGACTATTTCCACAGGCGCCCTCGTCCTCTTCAGCGGCGGCCAGGATTCCACCACCTGCGTGGCCTGGGCACTGCAACGCTATGACCGGGTCGAGACTGTTGGCTTCGATTACGGTCAGCGCCATGCCATCGAGATGACCGTACGACCCGGCGTGCTGGCCAGCCTGCGCACGCAGTCGCCCGACTGGGATCGCAAGCTCGGTGAAGACCATGTCATTGACCTGTCGCTGATTGGCAAAATTTCGGACACGGCGCTAACCAGCAACGTCGAAATCGCGATGCTTGAAAACGGTTTACCCAATACCTTCGTCCCCGGTCGCAATTTGCTGTTCATGATGGTGGCGGCCACGCTGGCGTATCGACGCGGCCTCAATGTGCTGGTCGGCGGCATGTGTGAAACGGATTTTTCCGGTTACCCGGATTGCCGCGACGATACGATGAAGGCCTTGCAGGTCACGCTCAATCTTGGCATGGCAACCCGCCTGAAACTGGAAACCCCGCTGATGTGGATCGACAAGGCCGACACGTGGGCGCTGGCCGAGTCGCTCGGCGGCGCAGCGCTGGTCGACCTGATCCGTACTGACACCCATACCTGTTATCTGGGCGAACGCGGCACCCTGCACGACTGGGGTTATGGTTGCGGTACCTGTCCGGCCTGTGCGCTGCGCGCCAACGGCTATGCCGGTTTCCGGCAACAGAGGAATGCGGCGGCATAAATGCGTCGGGACCCGGACCAGCGCGACGCATTCGCGCTGCCGATATAGCGTGAGCACAAGGGGTAACGTGCCCACGCAAATGCCGTTAATTACGCCTTCTGAGCCGCCCTCGACAACAGAGTAATCACCGGCGCATCCAGGCTCGCCAGCAGCGCTGCTTCCTTCAACTTGGCCGCCGCAAGATGCCTGTCCTTCACATG
>CAILRJ010000450.1 GCA_903836575.1 uncultured Burkholderiales bacterium | reverse complement strand
TATCGTCGCCGCTGGTGCCGGTGTAGACGAGCTTGCTCGCCACAGTCGCGTAATTCCAGTTTGTCCCGTCGGCAAACAGAATAGTTTGCAGACGATAACTGGCATTGAAATAATTCGTCAGCACGACCTGGTCGCCACCCCCAAACACCAGTGTCAGGTCGTTCGCGTTCGCGCCGACGCCGCGCACCACTTGTGTAGCCGAGGCCAGCAAGCCGGTACCGAGCTTGAGCACGTCCAGGTTCTTGGCACCGGTTTTGTAATAGGTGGCATAGACCTCATTGAACCTGTCCTGACCATCGCCCTTGTTGAAGACAAAGGTATCGATACCGGCACCGGCATTGAGCACGTCGTTGCCGGCACCACCGGCCAGCGTGTCGTTCAGGATACCAGCCATGATCGTGTCGTTGCCCGCGCCACCGTTGATGATGTTGACCACATCTGTCAAGCCAGTCAGCATATCGTCGCCACTGGTACCGTTGTAGACGAGCTTGCTCGACACTGCCGCGTAATCCCACTTCGTGCCGTCGGCAAACAGGATGGTTTGCAGACGATAACTGGCATTGAAATAATTCGTCAGCACGACTTGGTCGCCACCCCCGAACACCAGTGTCAGGTCATTCGCGCTCGCACCGAGACCACGCACCACCTGCGTGGTCGAGGCCAGCAAGCCGGAACCGAGTTTGAGCACGTCCAGGTTCTTACCGCCGGTTTTATAGGCGGAATAATATTCCGTGATCCTGTCCTGGCCATCACCCTTATTGAAGACAAAAGTATCGAGGCCAGCGCCGGCAGTGATCACATCGTTACCGGTACCACCCGCCAGCGTGTCGTTCAGTTTGCCCGCCGTAATCGTGTCTTTGCCGGCACCACCATTGATGATGTTGACTGCATCCGTCAAGCCAGTCAGCGTATCGTCGCCGCTGGTACCGGTGTAGACTCCCAGCTTGCTCGCCACTGTCGCGTAATCCCACTTCGTGCCGTCGGCAAACTGGATAGTTTGGAGTCGATAGCTGGCGTTAAAATAATTCGTCAGCACGACCTGGTCACCGCCCCCGAACACAAGCGTCAGATCGTTAGCACTCGCGCCGATGCCGCGCGCCACTTGCGTGGACGAGGCCAGCAACCCGGCACCGAGGTTGAGCACGTCCATGTTTTTGCCGCCGGTTTTGGAATAAGTGACGTAGATCTCGTTGATTTTGTCCTGGCCATCGCCCTTGTTGAAGAAAAAGATATCAAGTCCTGCACCAGCATTGAGCACGTCATTACCGGCACCACCCATCAGCAGATCATTACCGCTGCCGCCAGTGATCGTGTCGTTACCGTCATACCCGGCCATCCAGTTATTTTTCCCTCTGACTCCGTTAAGCGAGTCGTCACCGATCGTACCGGTAACGGTGTTGTATCCCATAGTCGCCAGGGCGAAAATAAAGCCTGATCCTGTCGTACTGCCTCTGCTATGTAATGCGTCCAAGACTTGCTGTTCAAAGCCGCCTGTGCTTGCAATGCTCTGGCCAAACTCTGCCATCCATGCAGCTCCGCTTACCGGATCGGCAGCATATTTAGCCTGCAACGCGGTAAGCGTGGCGGTGATGTCAACATCAAAAGAAGAAGTTGCCGCATTCCATGTCAAGCCGATGCTTTCATACAGACTTTTGAAAATGGTTTGCTTCAGTAAGCTGTTCTGAACCATGCTCATCAATCCATCCCAGCCTTGATCAAGATACGCAATGGCTTGCGGCAGCGGGTTGGTTTCTGTTTTGCCGGAGTCAGCATTGGGCTGGACAAGCCCCTGCCCCCAGAAGTGTTCGAGAGCAACGAGCTGACGTGCATCGTAATGCGTGCCGTAGGTGACGTTGTCGCGACTGTTAGGATCTACCTGATCGGCTTGGGCCCACCGCAACACGATCTGACGCGTCAGATCTTTTCGTGCAACAGCTGTCGTTGTAGAGGCAAACTGTTGAACCAATGTTACGAGGGTGGCGTCGACTGCCATTTCTTGCTGCAGACTGCGTACCTGACCGCAGCCAGCTACGTTAGGCAGAGCCGCAATAGTAGTTGGGATCGCCACGGGGTTGAGGAACCGGGTGTCGATCATATCGGCCGGAAAAGGCATGTCGTTGGCTTCATGCCGGCTGCCATCCACCGACGTATAGTGGCTCGCCATGTAGTGGCCTGCTGGTCCGCCTGGTAGCACAGTGAACGCTGTGTCGATCGACGCTACGTGAAATTCGCTCAGGGAATGCAATTCGCCCGCATCGGTCACGCCGTCGCTATTGGCGTCGATCCACAATTGCAAGTCTTTGAATAGCGCATCGCTGCTGTTGATTTTGCCGTCGGCGTTAGTATCGTATTCGCTCAGTGCGGCGAAACCTTGTGGCGATTTCGTGCCATTCTTCAGCGGCGTATTGTTGCCGAAGAGCTCCGCGCCGCTGGTGATTTTACCGTCACCGTTTCGATCCCAAACCAGAAGGCCATCTTTCGGACTGACCCATCCGACCCGTTCGGCAAATCCGTCGCGCGTGTGGTCGAAGTAGACACCGTTAGCTAAGTCCGATATTGGTGTGCCGTTCCCGTCCAAATCTAGAATAATGGGGCAAACCACTGTACTGGCTTGGTTCAGGCTGGTTCGGAGGTCGCCAATAAAACTTTCCAGTACGTCGCCACTATGGAGGAGCTTCCCACTCGCATCGTACAGATAATTTTTGAAATCAAGCATGCGACCCTGACTGTCGTAATTGGCAATCGCGGTCAGCGTATTGACAAGAACCCCGGCGGTATCGGTCATCTTCACCGAGTCTACCCGCTGATATTGGCCAGTAATGGAATCGCGGACCCAGATGCGCTGCGCCGTGGCCGTTGCATAAACGGTTGTCATGATTTCATTAAGCGTCGCCCCATCGGGTGCATGGGTCGTCATGAAGGTAATCTCTCCGCGCCGGAAAGCGTCTTGCGCTTGATCAATTTTTAATTGTGCCAGCGAGGTCACGCCTTCAACAGCAAATATGCTTCCCATCGGATGGGACAGCAAGGTAAAAATCCCTTTTCCTGATTCCATTGCACTTATGCCACCAAGGTCAAACGCATAGGCGTACGGTGGTATGGTAGCCAGATTATCCAGATAGGTTTGTAAGCCAGGTGCCTTCCATACCGTCGTTTCGTCTAAGTGATTACCGGCCGTTCCAACGACTGTATATTCGCGTGCTTCAAAGGCATCGGCGCTCAATACATAGGTGTTTTGTAATTCGTTAAGTCCCTTGCTTCTCCAGTCTTCTTTGAGAGCGCTGAAGTCCGCACTTTGGGTCGGTCCCAACGCACCGGGTCCATCGATACTCATGCCATTCAGGCCGTAAAATTTCGCTGCGATTTCTGCCAAGCCACCGCCCAGCGAGTGACCTGTGACATCGAGGCTGGCGCGGATAGCGTCGACGGAAACGTTGATATTGTCTCCTTTGATCTGCAACATAGCCGCGCCGACAAAGTTCACCGCATCGGTCATCTGTGAATTCCAGGTACCGGCGGCAAAGTTACGATCAGCACCAACGAAATCGGCAGTCTCATTCGAGCCGCGGAATGCAATCCGGTAATGACCGTTGCCGTCGGTATAGAGCTGCGCAGCGAAACTAGAATTCGTCGCTTTAAAATCTTCGACAAGCACAGGTTGCCAGCCAAATATGGTCGGGCCGTTTGAGAAATTGTTGGTATCGTAAGCGGCTTCCGAAAACACGCCATACACCGAAAAAGTTGCGTTTGCCATTTGGTTTCCCTGGTTAATTTATATGTAAACTTATTTGGTTTTTTCAGCAGGCAATGTGCGCTGGATGAGATGTTGCCATTCAGCGGCATTCAGCTTATCGGCAGTGCGGACCTTGTCGGTAAACCACTCGGGCAACTCAATAACGTGCGCAAACTCTGAAAGCAACCGCCCATCACTGCCTGGCAAATCTGGCTTACGTAGCACCAACACAAACTTCTTTACGCCCAGTTTTTCCATACGTGGATTCGTGAAGCCGCCAATATTGCCTTCCAGACTGACAAAGTTGTAATCCGGGAGCAGTTCTTCGATATACATGAACTCTCTCAACGGCATGACTGGCCACACAACGCGGTCGCCCTTGACGCCCACCAAGCCAAAGGAAGAAGGCTTGAATTTATTTTGAGATCCTGGTCGCTCATTTCTCCATGGATGCCCCATGTCAGAACGGATTTGCTCATACGGCAGATTATTGCCAAGTAAATGCCTGGACAAAGGGAACATGTACATTGCCGGCGCGCTGTACTTTGTTTCACTGATGACAGGAAGCTTTAGCACCTTCTTGTAATAAATCTCGAACCCCGGTGCAATGCGCCGCGAACAGTTTTCCTTGTCTCCACCAAAACCGCATTGCTCTGCTCCTTCCTGCAGAAAATGAAACGCCACGGCTTCTGCTCCCTTCAGATTCTTGTCGATGAACTCAGGTGGCATGCAGTACCGACTGGCAAATTCCGCAGAGACAACCCACAAGTATTCATCCTTTGTGTAGTGCGTTTTGCCTGGGCGCGGACCGCTGTAATAGCCGTCGGAGCATTGTTGATATTTGGCCTTGACCTCGCCTTCGGTCATCGGCGCTGCGGCGATGGATGCGTAGCCGATCACACTCAGCAGGAGGCCGAGTGACCACGCTTTCCATGTCGACCAACCGATAATTTTTCGGGTGCCAGCGGCTTCCGAAAAGTCGCTATAAATCGAAAAAGTTGCGTTTGCCATTTGGTTTCCCTGGTTAATTTATGTGTGAAGTTATTTGGTTTTTGCACCAGGCAATGTGCGCTGGATGAGATGCTGCCATTCAGCGGCATTCAACCTGTCAGCAGCGCGGACCTTGTCGGTGAACCACTCGGGCAACTCGATAACGTGCGCAAACTCTGAAAGCAACCGCCCATCACTGCCTGGCAAATCTGGTTTACGTAGAACCAACACAAACTTCTTTACGCCCAGTTTTTCCATACGTGGATTCGTGAAGCCGCCAATATTTCCCTCCAGGCTGACAAAGTTGTAACCCGGGAGCAGTTCTTCGATATACATGAACTCTCTAAGCGGCATGACTGGCCACACAACCCGGTCGCCCTTGACGCCCACTAAGCCAAAGGACGACGGCTTGAATTTGTTTTGAAAGCCCGGTCGCTCCTTCGACCACGATGAATCAACGTCTTTACGGGTAACGCTGTAAGGAAGGTTGCTCGTCAAGACATGTTTTGAGAGCGGGAACATGTACAGCGCCCCCGCGGTGTACTTGGTTTCACTGATGACAGGAAGCTTTAGCTCCTTCTTGTAATAAATCTCGAACCCCGGTGCAATCCGCCGCGAACAGTTTTCCTTGTCATCACCAAAACCGCATTGTTCCGACCCGGCCTGCAACAGATGAAAAGCCACCGCTTCCGCACCCTTCAGGTTTTTGTCGATAAATTCTGGCGGCATGCAATAACGCGCAGCGAATTCTTCTGAAACAACCCACAAGTAATCATCCTTGGTGTAACGGGTCTTGCCGGGGCGCGGACCGCTGTAATAGCCGTCGGAGCATTGTTGATATTTGGCCTTGACCTCGCCTTCGGTCAACGGTGCTGCGGCGATGGATGCGTGGCCGACCACACTCAGCAGGAGGCCGAGTGACCACGCTTTCCGTGTCACCCAACCGATCTGTTGTCTGACGAATTTTGGCCGCAAGAGCGCTGACTGTCGTAACAGTGATGTCAATTCGGCAGGCACAACAGAATACGTATC
>CAILRJ010000449.1 GCA_903836575.1 uncultured Burkholderiales bacterium | reverse complement strand
ATCGTAGGCGCTGCCGATCCGGCGCGCCGTGGTCGCAGAGAATAACCGAAATCAGTGTCTCAGGTTTTGGCTGCCGCCCCGGAAGCAGCAAAAAAAAGCCCGCACACCAATTGGTGTACGGGCAAAACCCTAGGAAACGCGGACGCAAGTATAGGGTGCGCGGATGACCGGTTAATGACATCAGCCGGGCCGGCTTGGGCTACACTCTCTGCTCGGAAAAATTCTGCTGCGATCTCCCAGGATGACAGATCTCGATTCATCATTGCTTTCCCCTTGCCGTGCCGGGGCGACGGATCTGGTCGGTTTGCTGGTCGCCGCACTGGACGAACAGGCGCTCATTACCCTCGATGCCGGCGGCCGCATCGTCAGCTGGAACCGCGCAGCCGAACTGCTGACCGGTTATTGCGAAGACGACATTCTGGGGCGCCATGTCAGTTGCCTGTATCCACCGCGCCATATCGCCGACGGCGCTCCTGAATTTGATCTCAAGCAAGCCCGCTGCAGAAAAAAAATCTGCCATCAGGGCTGGTGCATGGGCAAAAACGGTTCGCCGGTATGCGTCAGCATGACGCTGCACAGACTGGTCAACAGCCGCCACGAAGTACTGGGTTACGGCCTGATTCTGCGCGACGACGCCGGCGCCGCAAGCGCTCCCCCGGCGCAGATTGCCGCTGCCGGCAGTACCAGTGAACTGGTACAGGCGATCACGATGCTGCAATCGGAAGTGACCGAGCGCCGCCGCATCGAGCATGAGCTACTGCAGTTGCAGAGCTTGCTGCGTGAACTGGCCGCGCACCAGGATCAGATCAAGGAAGACGAGCGCAAGCGCATCGCCCGTGAAATCCACGACGAACTGGGTCAGAACTTGCTGGCCTTGCGGCTTGATGTGTCGATGCTGATGGCGCGTTGCGCCAGCCGCCATCCGCGCCTGGGCCAGAAAGCGCTGGCAGCACTGGGCCAGATCGACGCGATCATGAGCTCGGTGCGCACCATCATCAACAACCTGCGGCCGGGGGTGCTCGATTTCGGCTTGCATGCAGCAATCGAATGGCAGGTCAGGGAGTTCCAGCGCCGCAGTCTGGTGGTCTGTGACCTGCATTTTGACCATGCCGAATTTAAACTGGGAGATCACCGCGCCACGGCGTTGTTCCGCATCCTGCAAGAATCGCTGACCAATATCAATCGGCACTCACAAGCCAGCCGGGTCAGCATCGCACTCAAGCGCAGTGGCAATCGCCTGTCATTATCGATTGCTGACAACGGTATCGGTATGCATCCCGGTTGCCGGCGCAAGTCCAACTCGTTCGGTCTGGTCGGCATTACCGAGCGCATCCATCACCTCAATGGTGAACTGACGATAGACAGCGCGCGCGGACACGGCACGACGCTGCGGATGACCATCCCGATCCTGCCCGAGGAGGATTGACGGGCAGTCCATACCGCCGATGTTGATCTGCATCATGTCGACACCACCAGCCGGATGCTACACACGATAAGCACGATGTTGTTCTGTCGTTATCTGAAAGGGGAGTGGCATGCCTGATGGGACCGACACCGGCACCGGACTGAGCGGCGAAATTGCACAGCAGCGCCTGCGCGATGACGGCTACAACGAGCTACCTACCGCACGACCGCGCTCAGTGCTGGCGATTGCCTGGACGATTTTGCGTGAACCGATGTTTTTGTTGCTGGTGGCGTGCGGCAGTATTTACTTGCTGCTGGGCGAGCGCGACGACGCGGCCATTCTGCTGGCTGCGGTTCTGATCATCATGACGATGAGCTTCGTGCAGGAGCGCAAAAGCGAACGGGCCATCGAGGCATTGCGCGACTTGTCCAGTCCGCGCGCGCTGGTGCTGCGCGAGGGCCGGCAACAGCGTATTGCCGGGCGCGACGTGGTGTGCGGCGACATCCTGCTGCTCGCCGAAGGAGACCGGATACCGGCCGATGCGCAGCTGTTTGCCGGACAAGGATTGGGCGTTGACGAATCACTGCTCAGCGGCGAATCGGTCGCCGTGCGCAAAGTGCCGTGTGCCGAACTGGCCACCCAGATGGGCCAGCCCGGTGGCGATGGCCAGCCCTTTCTGTATTCCGGAACGCTGGTGGTGCAGGGCACTGGTCGGGCTTGCGTGCTGGCTACGGGTAGCGCCACGGCGCTCGGGCGCATCGGTCAGGCGCTGTTGTCACTGGACGATGAGCGCAGCCAACTGCAGCGCGAAACCGCACAAGCCGTGCGCGTGGTGGCCCTGTCCAGTCTGGTGCTGGTAGTGCTGCTGACCAGCTGGTACGGCATCACGCGAGGTGACTGGCTCAATGGCATCCTGGCCGGACTGACGCTGGCGATGGCGTTGTTACCGGCGGAGCTGCCGCTGATCCTGACAATTTTTCTCGGACTCGGTGCCTGGCGCATCGCGCGCCAGCAAGTGCTGACAAGGCGGATTTCAGCGATCGAGATGCTGGGGGCAGCAACCGTGCTGTGTGTCGACAAGACCGGTACGCTGACGCAAAACCGGATGGCCGTGGTGCAGGTTATTGTGGCCGAGGCGATCCATGTATTCGGCGAGGCGGCAACGGCGACACAGGATGGCTTTCCGGAAGCCTTCCATGCCACGCTCGAACATGCGGTACTGGCCAGTCATCGCGAGCCGTTCGATCCGATGGAAAAGGCCATCCGCGAAATCGGGCTGGCAGCGCTCGATGGCACCGGACATTTACACGATGGCTGGACCCTGGTGGACGAGTATCCGCTGTCACCGGCGTTGCTGGCGATGTCGCGGGTATGGCAATCACCCGACTGCACAGACTATGTGATTGCCGCCAAGGGCGCGCCGGAAGCCATCATCGATCTATGTCATTTATCCGCCGGGGCAGCACAGCGCATCACGGCTCAGGTCAACCGTGCCGCTGCCGGCGGCTTGCGTTTGCTGGCCGTGGCGCGGGCCTCGTTTAGCCGGCACGACCTGCCGCCGTTACAGCATGATTTCGATTTCGAATTCCTCGGCCTGCTGGCCCTGGCCGATCCGTTGCGTCCGACAGTGCGCCCGGCAATTGCGCAATGCCAGGCGGCCGGTATCCGGGTCGTGATGATCACCGGCGATTATCCGGCCACCGCGCTGAGTATTGCGGCGCAAAGCGGGCTGGAGGCATCGGCGGGCGTGCTGACCGGCGCTGAGCTCGATGGCCTTGATGAAAGTCAGTTATCGGCGCAGCTAGCGCAAGTGAACGT
>CAILRJ010000448.1 GCA_903836575.1 uncultured Burkholderiales bacterium | reverse complement strand
CTCAGTTCACGCGCAATGAGCTTGTTGCTGGCACCACCGCCGACCAGACCGGCGATCTGCCGTTCGCGCGGCGTCAGGACTTGCAACCGCACGCTCGATGCGAGATCCGGCGCGACCGCGACCGGTGCCGACAGGGTGCCGCGCAACTGCATCTGGCGCAACAACAGCGGCATCACCGCCTGCGAAATCCAGACGCCGCCATCCTGCGCCATATCAACGATACGCAGCACGGTTTCGCGCGCCAGTCCGGCGCTGCAGCAACCGGCCACGCCGGCACCGAGCAGCGCCAGTTCGGCTTGCGTCGAAAACGCTTCACGGAGCACCAGGATTTTGCAGGCCGGCGCACGCTGGTGCAATTGGGCCAGCGTAGCGGCCACGTCCAGCGCCGGCAAATCAAGATCGATCAGCAGCAGCGCCGGCTCACCGCAGGTCAGTAACGGCCACAATGCCGGTACGCAATCGCATTGCAATAACGGGCCTTTTTCCATGAGGATGTCATGAAACTTGGCTATGATGACGGCGCAGTTCGAGAGCAACAAAAGCATGGACAGCGATCTCTGAAAACATCGATGGACTTTTTTAACACACTGCTTTTGGAATAGCCATTGTCATTTCGACCAACCCACCTGAACGGCTTGCCATGCCTTATATTCAACGCGACAGCGACGGCAGCGTGATCGCGCTGTTCCGCGATGCCCCTGCCGCCGAGTCCGAACGATTGTTTTCCGACCATCCCGATGTACTGGCCTTCCTGGCCATCGACGGTGCGACGACGGTGGCCAGCGACACGCGCGACGCACTTGCCACCTTGGCGACGCTGGATAATGCAATGATCCGCGTCGTCGAGGATCTGGTCGATGTACTGATCCAGAAGCACGTGATCATGCTCACCGACCTGCCTGAAAAAGCCCAGCGCAAGGTACTGGACCGCAAAGAAACCCGGCTCTCGCTGTTTGGCGACCTCGGCGATCTGAGCGCTTCCAACGACGACATCCTGTAGCGCATGGTTGCGCCCAAACGAATTTTGCTGCTCAGCGTCTCGGCCGGTTCCGGTCACCTGCGCGCTGCCGAGGCACTGCGTGCGCAGGCCGGGCTGGAGGAAGAGCCGGTTAGCGCCCGTCATCTTGATGCGATGCAGTTTGTCTCGACGGCATTCCGCAAGGTGTACACGGATTTTTACATCAAGCTGGTCGATCGACACCCGGCGCTGTGGGGCTATCTTTACCAGCTCACCAATGACGCGCAGCCGGATGGCTCGCTGCAAAAAATCCGCCGCGCTATCGAGCGCATGAGTACCCATAGCTTGCGCCGGGAAATCGCGGCCTGGCAACCGGATGCCATTATCTGCACCCACTTTCTGCCGGCTGAACTGCTGGCGCGCTTGCGCCGCAATGGCAGCGTGACCTGTCCCGTGTGGATTCAGGTCACCGACTTTGATCTGCACCGGATGTGGGTGCACGAGCACATCACCGGCTACTTTGTCGCCACCGACGAAGTGGCCTTTCGGCTGGCGGCGCTCGGCATCGATCGGGCCAGTATTCATGTCACCGGGATTCCCGTCATGCCGACCTTCCGGCAACCCGGTACACGCGCCGCGTGTGCAGCCCGCTTCGGCCTCGACCCGCAACGCCGCACCATCCTGCTCATGGGCGGTGGTGCCGGACTGGGCAAGCTCGATGCCATTGCGCTGCGCTTGCTGGCGCTGCCATATGACTTCCAGCTCATTGTCCTGGCCGGCAAAAACCTGCCTGCCTTGCAGGCGTTGCAGGCATTGGCAATCCGCTACCCGCAGCGCCTGCTGGCGCTGGGCTATACCGACCAGGTCGACCAATTGATGGCCTGCGCCGATCTGGCCATCACCAAACCGGGCGGACTGACGACCTCGGAATGCCTGGCGATGGGCTTGCCGATGATCGTCAATACACCAATTCCCGGACAGGAAGAACGCAATGCCGACTTCCTGCTGGAACAGGGTGTCGCATTAAAAGCCATCGATGCAGTCACGCTGGATTACCGTATCGGCACTCTGATGACACATCCCGACAAACTGGCCGACATGGCTACCAAGGCACGTGCGCTCGGTCGTCCCGACGCCGCTCGCGCGGTCCTGCACACCGTACTGGAACATTGCCAATGACCCGCATCACCCGCCTGACCCACTTGACCAGCCGCCCGCTGCATATCCTGCTGACCGTTGTCTGGGTATTCCTGCTGGCGCTGTTTTTTGCGCAAACCGAAATCCAGATCGAAGGTGGCGCCGGCTGGGGCATCAACTTGCCCACCTGGCGCATCGAACATCACTGGCTGCTTGATCTGTTCTGGGGCGGCCGTGCGATGACGGGTTATCACGCCTGGGTTTTCCCGTTCATCATCCTGTTCTTCCATTTCCCGCTGCTGTTCGTTGGCCACTGGTCGTGGCGCGCAGAGGCACGCGTAGCGGCGTGCGTGATGCTGTTCTGGATCAGCGAAGATTTCCTCTGGTTCGTCCTCAACCCGGCCTTCGGCCTGGCCCGCTTCGATCCGGTCAATGTGACCTGGCACAAGCACTGGGCCATGGGTGCACCGGTGGATTACTGGATTTTTTCGGTGCTGGCGCTGGTGTTGTTGCGGTTGTCTTATCAGCGGCGGGAGTGAGGGCTGGCATGTTCAATCCTCACGTCGACTGGTCAGCCAAGACCCGTAACCACCGCAATGCTATGATCCCCCGCAGCAACTCACCCGACTGCCCAGCCCTCTCCGAAGACTCCACCATGTCCAGAAACCTGTTCCTGATAATGGCCACAAGCCTGCTCTCCATGTCCAGCCAAGCCGCTCCAGCATTGCCGACGATCACTCCTGACAATCCATTCTTCGCCGCCAGCACCCTGCCCTATCAACTGCCGCCGTTCGACCGAATCAAGGATGCCGATTACGCGCCCGCCTTTGCCGATGGCATGCGCCAGCAACTGGCTGAAATCCGCGTCATTGCCGACAACCCGGCCGTGCCGACCTTCGATAACACCGTCGTCGCGATGGAGCGCTCGGGCCGTTTGCTAAGCCGGGTCTCGAAAGTGTTCTTCAATCTCAGTGGCACCAACACCAATCCGGTGATGCAGGCGCTCGAACGCGACCTGGCACCGAAGCTGTCGGCCCACCGCGATACGATCCTGCTTGATGGCGCGCTCTACGCCCGCATCGACAAACTCTACGAACAACGCGCGACGCTGGCACTGGACCCGCAATCGCTGCGTCTGCTGGAACGACGTCACACCGATTTCGTGCGCGCCGGCGCACCGCTGCCTGCTGCCAGCCAGCTAAAGCTGCGCGATATGAATAGCCAACTGGCCTCGCTGGCAACCACCTTCAGCCAGAACGTGCTCAATGAAATCAATGCCTCGGCCATTACGGTCAATAGCCGCGCCGAACTCGACGGCTTGTCCGACGGTGCCATCGCCGCCGCCGCACAAGCGGCCAAGGTGCGCGGGCTTGATGGAAAATATGTGCTGGCACTGGTCAACACGACCGGCCAGCCACCGGCGTCGTCACTGACCAACAGGGCGTTACGCCAGCGCCTGTACGACATCTCGACCAGTCGCGGCAGCCACGGCGGCGAATTCGATAACCGGGCGATCGTGCTGCAACTGACCAGCCTGCGCGCCGAACGCGCAGCGCTGCTCGGCTATCCGAACCACGCCGCCTATGTGCTGCAGGAAGAGACCGCCAGGACGCCCGCTGCCGTGAACCAGTTGCTGGCCCGGCTGGCACCACCGGCCGTCGCCAATGCGCGCGCCGAAGGCGACGCAATCCAGCAGATCATCGATGCCGAAACGGGCGGCTTCAAGCTGGCGGCTGCTGACTGGACCTTCTACACAGAAAAAGTCCGCAAGGCCCGCTTCGATTTCGACGAAACCCAATTGCGGCCCTACTTCGAACTCGAGAGCGTGCTGCAGAATGGCGTGTTCTTCGCTGCCAACAAGCTCTACGGCCTGACCTTCAAGGAGCGCAAGGACTTGCCGGTGTACGACCCGAGTGTGCGCGTCTTCGAAGTCTTCGATGCCGATGGCAAACCGCTGGCGCTGTTCCTGGCCGACATGTATGCCCGCAGCAGCAAGCGCGGTGGTGCCTGGATGAACAGCTATGTCGACCAGTCCGACCTGTTCGGTAGCAAACCGGTCGTCGGCAACCATCTGAACATCCCGCAACCGCCGGCCGGCGAGCCGACCCTGCTGACCTTCGATGAAGTCACCACCGCCTTCCATGAGTTCGGTCACGCGCTGCATGGCATGCTGTCGAATGTGCGCTACCCGACTTTCAGCGGCACCAGCGTGCCACGCGACTTCGTCGAATTTCCGTCGCAGGTCAACGAGATGTGGTCGGTCTGGCCGGAAGTGCTGGCCAATTACGCGAAGCATTACCAGACCGGCGCACCGATGCCCGAAGCGCTGCTCGACAAGGTACTGGCCACACGCACCTTCAACGAAGGATTTCGTACCACCGAGTATTTGAAAGCGGCACTGATCGACCAGCAATGGCATCAGCTGGATGTGGCGCACATGCCGGCCGATGTGATTGCGTTCGAAGCCGCAGCGCTTAAAAAAGCCGGTGTCGATTACGCACCGGTACCACCGCGTTACCGCAGCAGCTACTTTTCACACGTCTTCGCAGGTGGTTATTCCGCCGGGTATTACGCCTACATCTGGAGTGAAGTACTCGATGCCGACACGGTCGACTGGTTCAAGGAACACGGTGGCCTGACCCGCAAGAATGGCGACTGGTTCCGCCAGAGCTTGCTGTCACGCGGCGGCAGCGTCGATGCGATGCAGCTGTTCCGTGATTTCCGCGGGCGCGATGCAAAGATCGAGCCGCTGCTGGTGCGGCGGGGATTGACGGTGCAGTAACGCGGCCAGTTATCGATAATGGCAACGGTGATCGGCGCATTCAGTGCAATGGCCTGCGGTAATTGCACCTTACGCGACTACCGCCCCTCGGCACACTCAAGGCGACCATGATCTTCCCCAGCCAGCGCCAGCGGGTCACCAAGGAGAGCTTGTACGTTGGCGTCACCAGCACGCCCCGTCCACATCCCGAATCTGAATGCCGGTACCCCGTCTGATCGACCGTGTGCTACCGCACAGAGCGATCCATGGTTGCCGCAGATAATCTTACTTGTAGCAATGGGAGTAGTTGTGCCGTCGTGTCGACAGCGCAGCATGCCATCGCCGGCCCAGCTCCTTCACCAGAACATACCTCGGAGATCACCATGAAATTTATCCAGAAATGCTTGGTGAGTTGCGCAGCCTTGTTGCCACTGGCGCCACTTGTCTCACTGACTCTAATGAGCACTCCCGTACAGGCACAGCAATACAGCAGCCGAACCAGCACACCGCGTATCGACGGTTTCAATGTCGACGAAGTGCGCTCGCTGACACCGGGAACCGAGCTCAATTTTACGGTCTATGGCACACCGGGCGGCACGGCCACGCTGCGTATCGGCGGCGCTGTGCGTAACCTGACCTTGTCCGAAGACGAACCCGGCCAGTACGAAGGCACTTACACTATCAGTTCGCGCGATGCGCTGACCGCCCGCAGCGCCGTCACCGCCAATCTGCGCGTGGGCAACCTGGTCGCCAGTTCGGTCCTCGCGGAATCGCTGCAAGCTGGGCCCGGTCGTCGTGCGCAAGGTGAGCAACCCGGCCCGCTACCACGCATCGAACGTTTCGACGTCGAGCCGAGTGCCGAACTAACCGGTGGTAATGATCTGAAATTCATCTTGCTCGGCACCCCGGGCGGCAAGGCCGAAGTCACCATCGCTGGCACCAACGGAAAATTCTTTTTGCCGGAAATCCGGCGCGGCGAATACCAGGGCAGTTACCTGATCAAACGTCGTGACCGCGTGATGTCGGACAGCGCAGTGACTGTCAGCCTGCTGGTTGGAAACCGCATCACAAACGCAACGCTCGGCCAGCCATTAATGACTGCCACAGCCCCGGTACGCCAACAACGCGCCTGCACAAACTGCGGCACCGTTGAAGCCGTCAATGTTGTAGAAGTCAAAGGCGAAGGCGGTTATCTCGGCACCATTGGTGGCGGCGTGGTCGGTGCACTGCTCGGCAGCCAGGTCGGCGGCGGTAACGGCCGCACGGCGGCGCAGATTGCCGGCGCACTAGGCGGTGCTTATGCCGGCAACCAGCTCGAAGGCAACTCCCGCAAGACGACCCATTACGAAGTTCTGGTGCGCCTGCAAAATGGCGCATCGCAAACCGTCACAATGGACGCCGATCCGCGCCTGACCATTGGCGAGCGAGTCCGTGTCACGGACGGTGTACTGACGCGCGATCAATAAGGTCCTAGCGGAAAACGACCGGCCTGCCCGGTCAAAAAAAACGTCGTACCGGGAAACCGGTGCGGCGTTTTTTATTCTGGGTCAGACATGGCGCACGCGGCGCCTCAGCTCAGTGATTTTCGGGGCCAGAACTGGCGGCGTAATAGCGCCGGAGTTTGCACACTAGCACCGGCGCCACATATTGGCCACGGCAATCCGTGCAGACGGGTTAGTGCGCAGCCCCAAACACTGCTGGAGCGTCGCATCGCACGACCATCAACGCTGCTCGAAAACCAATGCGCACCGCCGGGTTCGGAAACACCACATATTCTTCATCGTGCCCGACCCGATACGCGTGAATGCCATCCGTAGCAATGACGGCATCGCGCGATAGCGCCGTGAAATTCGGTGTCGTGCCATCAAACGACATCCGGAACGTATCGCTACGCTTGATGATTTCCTGCACGACCTCGAACACCAGCGGCACTTGCGGGATGGCCGGCGCGGCCTCACCACGCAGGGTTCGCGCCAGCGTCGCCGAGGCGGCGGCGAAACGCGCGGGATCGTTGTCGCCTAGCGCACTGACCTGGCCCAGCTCGACCGTGGCACTGGTCGCCCCGAACTGGGCAGCGGTGTAGGCACTGAAGGTGCTGGCGGCGCTGCGATTGAGGATGACGGCGGCAATCCCGGCATGTCCCAGTAGCGCGATCAGCGCCTGCCGGTCAGTCGCGGCAATACCGTGCGGGATCATCGCAAAGGTCGGATAGAGCGAGCCCCGGATCGCCGTGTGCAGATCAAGGTGCAGGCGCAGCCCCGCAGCGCGCGTAAAAAATACGCGGCTGGACAGCATCAGTTCGTCGGCACGTGCGGCTTCGGCCGTCGCCGACAGCAACCCGCGCTCGCGACAGAACAGGCGATTCAGGTCGACGTCGATGAAGCGTCGGGCCTGCCGGATCGCAGCAATATTGCCGACCACGATCATCAAATTGACCGCCAGTTGTTGCGGCTGGCGGGCCAGCACATCAAGCAACTGCGCCAGTAATTCGATCGGGGCGGTTTCGTCGCCATGCACGCCCACCGACAACAGCACGCTGGTACGGGACGGATCGCCGACGATCTGCACGACACCGGCAGCCGGTTCGCTGACGGCAAAACCGGCAGCGATAAAGTGCGGCACGATGCCGCTGAAATCGGCAGCGGCCAGCGCCGCGACGGCGGGTGACAAGGTCACGCTGCGCGCGCCACCGCAGCAGGCACGATGCCTGCGACGGTATCGCCAACCGCATCGGCCAGTGACCAGGCTTGCAGCACGGCAGACTCGAGACCGGCATCTGCAGGGGGCAGCGTCAGGTTCAGCGCCGCAATCGCAGCGCCAATCACGCCAGCCGGATCCGCCGCCAGTCGCGGCAGCACCTGCGTGAGCAAGCGTTGCTGGGCCCGCCGCAATGCCTGCAGCGCATGGCTGCGCAAACCATCCTGAGCCGGACTGGCCGATGGCTGCGTCAGGGCGCGCTCGAGCAGATCGATACCGGACTGGCGGCGCAACTGCATGCCAGCTTGCAGGAACACCGTCAGGCTCATGCCGGCCGGACGCGGCACCGACAATGCTGCAAACAGGAAGTCGGCCATGCCGGCGATCGCATCGAGGCTGCGCACTGCTGCCAAGAAATCGGCGGGCAAACTGTCGGCCTGCTCGACTGGCGTCAGATCGGCATCACCCACCAGCGTGCGCACGGCAGAAGTATCGGCAAAGAGGCGGGTCAGTTCATCCATGCTGCCCGCGGCGCGGCGCTGCCCGGCCGGCACCGACAGTACACCGGCCATCACGGCCTGCTGCAATACGCGGGTACGACGGTCAATCTCTTTCGAGACCGCCACCGGCACCGTCAGTGCATGCGTGTCGAGGGTCGCGAACAGCGGCGCCAGATTCAGTGCCGACCAGGCGCGGGCCCAGGCGCACACCACTTCGGTGCTGCCGACCCGGAACTGGCGCGCCAGCACGCCGACCTGCAACGGCCCGCACCGGTTGACGACTTCATTGGCCAGCACCGTGGCCAGGATTGCGTTGGCCAGCGGATGGGCCAGCGGATCGCGGCTGGCCACCAGTGCTGGCGGGAAGTACGGTGTCAGCACCGTGCGTGCCCAGCTTTCCTCGATCAGCGGCGATTTTGCCAGCAGCGCCTTGAAATGATTCTTGACGTTGGCGATCACCACCGCCAGTTCCGGTGCGCTCAGGCCATGCCCGAGCGCTTGCCGGCGCGCCAGCTCGGCCGCGCCCGGCAGTTGTTCCAGTTCGCGCGACAGCACGCCGTCGGCATCGAGTTCCGTGATCAGCGCGGCATACGCATCCTGCACGGTGCGGTCTTGCTGGGCCTGGGTTTCGCGTGTCAGCAAATGGGTTTGCAGCGTGTTGTCGCGCAAGACCAGCCGTTCGATGTCGCCGGTGATTTCGGTGAGCATCGTGTTGCGGCGGGTGGCATCGAGGGTGCCGGCATTGACTTCGGTATCGAGCCAGATCTTGACGTTGACTTCATGGTCGGAGCAATCAACCCCGGCCGAATTGTCGATCGCGTCGGTGAAGATCGCGCCACCGGCCATCGCAAATTCGATCCGGCCGGCTTGCGTCGCGCCGAGGTTGCCGCCTTCGGCCACGACTTTGCAGCGCAGTGCCTTGCCATCGACCCGGATGGCATCGTTGGCACGGTCCTTGACTTGTTCATGGCTCTCGGTCGAGGCCTTGATGTAGGTGCCGATACCGCCGTTGTAGAACAGGTCGACCGGTGCCAGCAGGATCTGG
>CAILRJ010000447.1 GCA_903836575.1 uncultured Burkholderiales bacterium | reverse complement strand
CCGCCAGCAAACACCCACCCCCGATACGAAGCCTGTCCAGCAAATTGCTCAAACGGCGAAGCAAAGTTACCGACCTTGATCGGCGCTGCCTCCGACAGGCTGTGAATCCCAGCAATCCCCACGCCATCCACCGATGACACCGTTCCCCACTCCGCTTTCCCGGTAATCGGGTCTGCATAAATCTTGCGAAGGTGCCGTCGCACCATCGGATAGCGCGGATCGCGCACCAGGTCCTGAAGGGAGCCCGGTCGTCGCGGCTGTCCAACCGGCGTAGCAGAGGCATAGCTGATCAGCGCCGCACGGTATTCCGCGCCGATATTGAGTAGCGCTTCTTCGTCAGCGCGCCGCTGCAGCAATGCCCCGAGTTGTACGGTCGCACCGGATACCAATCCCAGGACGGCGATCAGGAGAAGCAAACCGAGATACGTGAATCCCTGCAGGCGCCGCTTGCACGGTGCTCCGGAGATGGTCATGCGTGCGCTCTGCGGTCGGGTCATCGCTACAGCTCACCAAATGATTTGCCACTGCGCGTCTGCCCTGCGGCGCCACTGGCAATGCCATACACGCCGCCCTTGGCGGGATCGTCGGGCGGCACGATGATCCACGTTGTGGTGCTGTCGGTTACCGGATCCACCGGTAACGACCGCAGATAGCGCTTGATCACCAACTCGTCCAGCGTCTCCGGATAGCGGCCGGTGTCGCCGTAAAATTTATCGATCGTCTCCCGAATGCTGCGCAAATTACTGATCAACAGTGTCTCTTTGGCCGTATCGATCGTCTGAAAATAGCGGGGTACCGCCAGGGTGGCCAGCAACGCGACGATGGCGAGCACAATCAGCAGTTCGATCAAGGTGAAGCCGGGTGCGCGCCGGGGTACATGCCTGCTGCGCACAGAGCGTGTGCGAAGAAACGGACCGGTTTGTTGGAGGGGCATTACCGGATCACCATTGCCGGTACGGCACGCCGTTGAGGCCAGCCTGACTCGAGCGCGACACGACATCGTAGACATCGTCGCCTTCTTGTGGATCGGCGGCGTCACTCGCATAGCTGCGCTTTGCCCAGGTCGTCGCCGCTGCCACTGATGTATCCAGATAGGTCGGATCGCGTGGAATGCGGCGTAAAAAAAATAGTTTCCGGCGTGCGGGATCGCGTTGGTCGATTACGCCATCGACGAGTATGTCGAGACTGGCCGGGTAGCCGGAAGCCCCGATCGGACGCGCAATACGACCTTCATCGCTGGCGCGTTTGTAGTCATCCAGGCCGCGCCGGATCTCATGCAGCGCCAAGCGAAGTTCCTGCTCCTGGTTGCGTTGCAGGGCGAGCTGCGCCAGTGGCACCGTGGCAGTTGCGAGGACTGCCAGAATTACCAGCGTCACGAGTAACTCGATGAGCGTGAAGCCACCTGTCGGTCTTGTTTTTCCCGCACCCGGTCGCACCCTCGGAAGGACGCAGGCGCGATCCTGACAGGTCGGAGGCCGCTTGCCTGAGTAGCATACGCAGACGGATTTCAAGGCACGACCTTCACCGAAAATGCCGCCCCTGGCGTCGCGGCGACCGCCCGGCCAGCCAGTCCGACCGGATTGATGGCAGTCACTTGCACTTTGGACGCTTCAGCGGCTGCCAGCGCCCTGAAATTGACGGTAGCGAAGCCGGCCAGATTGGTCGCTCCGCCTGCGCCGGTGCGCGTCCCGGCCAGCCGGACCTGGCCGCCAGCAGCAGCCGTGCTGGTGAATGTGGTTGGCGCGCCGCCTTGCTTCAGAAAGACGTCTTCCGTGATATCGACGACCTCCAGAACCTGAGGGT
>CAILRJ010000446.1 GCA_903836575.1 uncultured Burkholderiales bacterium | reverse complement strand
GACGATGACCGGTTCGACCGTCAGCTCGGTCTGGAATTTGATCTGGTCGAGTACTGCTGTATTGGTTGGGTCCGAGATGGCGATCGAAATTTTGTTGCCACGCTTGGCTAGCGCAATGACACGCTGACTTTGCATCAGCTTATTATCAATGACGCCTTCCGGCCGCAGTGCCATGTTAAACAGCGAAAAGTCGAGTAGCGGATAGCCAAAGGTTTCAGAACAAAAATTGGCCAGTGACCTGGCATCGATGATGCCCGATGAGATCAGTGCATCAATGAACTGGATTTTGTCGGCGTTGGCTTGCTTGCTGAGGGTGTCGGCTTGCAATGCCGACAAGCGACCGGCCTGAAGTAGCGCGCGCGCCAGCCCCGACATGGTCGTGTTGGAAGCCGGGTTGGACAACACTGCAGCCATAGGTCTTTCAATTCAATGTTGGATCGGAATCCGGTGTGATGTATCTCACGTACCGATATTGCTGACGTTGAGTGTCGATGATGCCTACAGGCACCCTTAATGTAAAGGTATTGCCAGTTTTGACCGAGACGGGTCGTGGGTGTGTCGCGACAGTCACCCGCGCCGGCCCGTGCTGCCGGTAGCCGCCCCGGGCCGGATCAACTTGACGACCTTGATCGACTGGTTTTTTACCTGGACGATTTCGATCACGCAGCCGTTGATCTTCAGACTCACGCTGGCTTCGGGAATATCCTGCAGGTACTCCAGCAGCAATCCGTTGATGGTTTTCGGGCCGTCAACCGCGAACCGCAAATCCAGTTGCTTGTTGATGTCGCGTAAGGTGGTCGAGCCTTCGAGCAGGCAGGTGCCGTACTCGTCCCAGCTGACATTGTCGGCACGTGCCGCCGCCGGCGTCGACGTCGTGAATTCACCGATCATTTCCTCAATGATGTCTTCCAGCGTGACCAGTCCCTGCACTTCGCCGTATTCGTCGACGATGATGGCAAGTCGTTCGTGGTTCTCCTGAAAATACTGCAGTTGCGTGAGCACGTCGGTGTCTTCAGGGATGAAATACGGTGGCGTCAGCAAGGCGCGGAAATGATCGGCGGCCAGCTCTTCGTCTTCATTGAGCAGACCGATCGCCTTGCGCACATGCAGGATGCCGATGATCCGGTTGATCTCGCCATCATGGACCGGCAGTTTGTTGTGATAGCAGGTGGTGAGCTGGCGCTTGATCTCGTCGATGCTCTGTGCCAGGTTCAATGATTCGATCTGGGCCCGCGGCGTCATCACGTCTTCGACCGACATATGTTCCAGATCGAACAGGTTGAGCAAGATGCTCTGGTGTTTTTTTGGAATGAAATTGCCGCCTTCCAGCACCATCGAGCGCAGTTCCTCCGGTGACAGCTTGTGGTCGCGCTTGGTCTCTTTGCGGATGCGCAGCAGGCGCAGCAGCGCAGTGACGAACAGGTTGACGAACCAGATCACCGGCTTGCTGAATGCCATCAGCGGTTTGAGGATCAGAGAGGCAGGCAGCGCAATTCTTTCCGGGAAGGTAGCGCCGATGATCTTTGGCGAGATTTCCGCAAACACGATCAGCATGAACGCCACTGCACCGGTGGTGATGGCAATGACCCCTTCTTCGCGACCGAAACTGGCAATCGCGATGGTGGTGACGAGTGCAGTTGCCAGCGCGTTGATCAGCGTATTGGCAATGAGCACCAGCGACAGGACCTGATCGGTGCGGTCAAGCAGCCACAGCGTAGTCATGGCGGCATGACTGCCGCGCTTGGCCAGATGGCGCAGACGATGACGGTTGGCCGACATTAGAGCTGTTTCGGCCATGGCGAAAAAAGCGGAAAGTACGATCAGGCAGGCGAGCGTTAATAGTTGCGCCCAGAACGGAACGGTATCCAAAGAGTCATCGCAAAGAAGTGAACAGCATGAAGAACAGGGCCGGCGTGATGTTGGCGTTCATCAACCGGTCATGGCCAGTAAGGTAACGCAGCTTGCGCGCGTGCGACTGACTAAGCTCAATGGTTGCGGTCGACGGCGAATGTACACAAGTCTAGCAGCGAAGTTTTGTACTGGCTATCGGGTAATCCGGCAATCGACTGGCTGGCGCGGGTGGCTGCTTTTTCTGCTTCATTGCGTGTGTAATCGAGCGCGCCGGAACTGCTGATGGCCGCCAGGATCACATCGAAATGCTGCTCGTCACCCTGTTCGATACAGCTTCGGACCAGCGCGCGCTGCTCGGTGCTGCCGTTGTGCATCAAATGAATCAGCGGCAGCGTCGGCTTGCCTTCGCGCAGGTCGTCCCCCACATTTTTGCCAATATCGTCCGCATTGCCTGAATAGTCGAGCACGTCGTCAATCAGCTGGAACGCGGTACCGAGCGAGCGGCCGTATTCGGCGGCCGCTTCCACATCCTGTTCCGATGCGCCGGCAATCAGCGCGCCGAGCTGGGCGGCGGCTTCGAATAGTTTGGCTGTCTTCGAGCGGATCACTTGCAGATAACGCGCTTCGGTGACGTCGGGGTCATGCATGTTCAGTAGTTGTAATACCTCACCTTCGGCGATCACATTGGTCGCATCCGACAGGATGCGCATAACCCGCATGTCGTCGACCGACACCATCATCTGGAAAGCCCGTGAATAAACAAAGTCACCTACCAGTACCGACGCCGCATTGCCGAACAGGGCGTTGGCCGTCTGGCGGCCGCGCCGCAACGATGATTCATCGACAACGTCATCGTGCAGCAGGGTCGCGGTATGGATGAATTCGACGACCGCCGCGAGGTCATGGTGGCTGGTGCCGGTATAACCAAAGGCGCGAGCCATCATCAATACCAATGCGGGCCGGATGCGTTTTCCACCGGCGCTGATGATGTATTCTGCTATCTGATTGACCAGCGCAACCTCGGAGTGAAGTTGCTGGCGAATGACCAGATTGACGGCATCCATGTCGCTGGCAACGGTATGCGTGGCGGGAGGTCGTGTTGCGGAAGCTTGGGCAGCGAACAAGGTAGGCCTGATAGGTATCGGAAATTGCAGCGATTATACGATGACATGGGGTTGGCACTCTTGGTGTGCTGCCGGCGTCAGCCGCGTCAGCGAGAAGCATTTTGGATTGAATTTTGACCCGGCCAGAAACATCATGTATGATTTGCGGTTTTCCCGAATCCGCGTGTAGCATTTTGCGTTTCGTGCAGCGAGTTCAACGAGAAAAAGTCCCTTAATAATTGATGAGGTTTCATATGTACGCGGTCATAAAAACCGGTGGCAAGCAATACAAAGTTGTCGCTGGTGAAAAATTTAAAGTAGAACAGATACCGGCAGACATAGGTTCCGAAATCACCATTGATCAAGTGCTCGCAGTGGGCTCTGGCGAAACCATTAAATTTGGTGCGCCCTTGGTTGAAGGTGCTACGGTCCTGGTGACGGTTTTGTCGCATGGTCGACACGACAAGGTAAAGATTTTCAAGATGCGCCGTCGTAAGCACTACCAGAAGCACCAAGGCCATCGTCAGAACTATACCGAGTTGCAAATCGTCTCGATCAACGGCTGATTCAGCCACGTTGATCAGATAACCAGAATCCAAGGAGCTTCAAATGGCACATAAAAAAGGCGGCGGCACTACGCGCAATGGTCGTGATTCGGAATCAAAGCGCTTAGGCGTCAAGGTTTACGGCGGCCAGGCTATCAATGCAGGCGGCATCAT
>CAILRJ010000445.1 GCA_903836575.1 uncultured Burkholderiales bacterium | reverse complement strand
TTCCGCTGGTTACATCGCCGCTGCTTCGGCTGGCACCACATCGGGAAATGACACCATGACCATGACACCCCCCAAAATCCGCATCCGCGGTCTGAATAAATTTTATGGCGCGGGCGACCGCCTGACCCACGCGTTGCAGAATATCGACCTCGATATCGCACCGGGCGAATTCGTCACACTGGTCGGTGCCTCCGGTTGCGGCAAGTCGACGCTGCTGCGCACTATCGGCGGCCTCGAAGAATATGCCGAGGGCGACATCCTCTGCAACGGCCATGACGTCGACGGGGCCGGCCCCGACCGCGCGATGGTATTCCAGAGTTACAGCCTGTATCCGTGGCTGACCGTGCTCGAAAACATCAAGTTCTGTCGTCGCCTGAAATTCCATTGCAAGGATGCCAGTTCGAGTGATGTCGAAGTCGCCAGCGGCCGCGCCGACGCCCTGATCGCTCTGATGGGACTAGGCCATGTCGCCGGCGCCTATCCGGCCGAACTGTCGGGCGGCATGCAGCAGCGCGTCGCGATTGCCCGCGCGTTGATGGTGCGGCCCGATGTGCTGTTGATGGATGAGCCGTTCGGCGCGCTTGATGCCCAGACCCGCGAAGTGATGCACGACCTGATCCGCCATGTGTATCTGCTCGAAAAAACCACCGTCATTTTTGTCACCCACGATGCCGAGGAAGCGCTGTATCTCGGCCAACGCGTGGTCGTGATGGCACCGCGACCGGGTCGTATCGATTCGATCATCGACGTGCCGTTCGGCCTCGATCGCGAACAAGACCTGAAGCTGGCCCCTGAATTTGTGGCGCTCAAGCGCCAGATTCTGGCGCGTATCCGCGAGACCTCGGGCATCAAGACCGATTTCGGTCAGCTCGAAAAACTCACCCGTATTGCCGAGACCACCGGAGAACCAACATGACCCACGACCTGCAACCTGCCAGCATCCTCTGGAGCGAAACTTTTCCCGGCGGCGGCCACTGGTCGTACAAGGTCAAGCGCGGCACCACGCTGCGTTTTACTGATCTTGACGGCGGTGCCAACATGGCGGTGCTGCTGTATCGCGCCGATGAACGCCTCGAACGCCTGAACGTACCCGATACGCTCAAAGCCCAGCACACCGCGCATCTGACGGCCGGCCACGTGCTGTATTCGGACATGGGCAATATCCTCGCGTCGATCCCGCGCGACACCGTCGGCTGGCACGACCCGCTGTGCGGTGTCTCGACGGCGGCTTCGGTACTGGCCAGGTTCGGCGCGCAGCGTTATCAGGAACACCGCAACGCGATGCATCGCAACGGCCAGGACAGCCTGCTGGTCGAGATCGGTAAATGGGGTTTGGGCTTGCGCGATCTGGTGCCCAACATCAACCTGTTTTCGAAAGTCGTGGTCGATGCCGACGGTCGCTTTGTCTTCGTGCCCGGCAACAGCAAGGCAGGCGGTCTGGTCGAACTGCGTTTTGAAATGGACACCCTGATTGCCTTGTCCAGCGCACCCCATCCGCTCGACCCAAATCCCGAGTACGCGCCGCGCAAGATCAGCGT
>CAILRJ010000444.1 GCA_903836575.1 uncultured Burkholderiales bacterium | reverse complement strand
TTTCATGCCTTCATGGATGCCAGTCCTATCATTGCCTCGATCCGTGACGGCAGTGGTTGCACCGTCTACGGCAATCGGGTCTGGAACGACACCGTCGGCCATGCAGTCGATATCCCGGTCGCACGCATGGCCAGCGATCAGGTCGTGCTCGCCAGCGGTCTGACGACCGAGAGTGTCGAGGAAATCCATCTGCCCGGCACCGCACCGACCTACTGGAAAAATATCTGCTTCCCGTTTGTCGGCGCCGCGGGTCAGCCATTGATCGGGGAATTCTCGACCGATATCACGACGCTCAAGCAATCGGAAGAAACCATCCGCAAGCTGGCCTACCTCGATGCCTTGACCGGCTTGCCGAACCGGCGTCTGATGATTGACCGCCTGACCCATGCGATGGCCAGTTGTGCACGACGCGGAATTTACGGCGCACTGTTGCTGATCAATCTTGATAACTTCAAATTGCTCAATGACGAGCACGGTCATATTGCCGGTGACCTGGTGGTGCAGCAGACCGGTCGACGCATCAGCGATTGCGTGCGTGAGCAGGATACGGTGGCACGCATAGGCGGAGATGAATTCGTCGTCATCCTCGAAGGCCTTGGCAGGATCGCCGTTGAGGTCGCGGTCGATGTCGATGCGATCGGCCGTGAAATTCTGGGAGCCATCGCGCAGCCCTTCGTGCTCGATGTCACGTCGCACAACCTGACTGCCAGTATCGGGATTGCTTTCTTCCACGATCAGCAGCACAGTCCGGACGAACTGATCAAGCGGGCCGATCTGGCACTGGGTAATGTCAAGACTGCCGGACGCAATAACCAGCTGTTTTTTGATCCGGCGATGCAGGCCAGAATCACGCTGCGCAACACGCTGGAAGCCGACTTGCGCGAAGGCCTGGCAAAAAACTGGTTTGCGCTGTACTACCAGCCGCAGGTTGACAGCGAAGGTCTGTTGACCGGAGTCGAGGCTTTGATGCGGCTGGCACATCCCGTCAAGGGACTGATGATGCCGAACAGTTTCATCACGCTGGCAGAAGAAACCGGACTGATTGTCGATCTCGGTTATTGGGCCCTCGATACCGCCTGCCAGCAATTGAAAGCGTGGGCGCAGGACCGCACCACTGCAGGGCTGACGCTATCGGTCAACCTGAGTGCGCGCCAGTTCGGTGACGACGATTTTGTAGCGCGCGTGCTGGCGCTGGTGTCGGCGACCGGCATCGATCCGTCGCTGTTATTGCTGGAGCTGACCGAGAGCCTGCTGCTCGACGAGATCGAATTGACGATCGATAAAATGACCATCTTGCGCGAAGCCGGACTACGCTTTTCGCTCGATGATTTTGGTACCGGGTATTCGTCACTGTCTTATCTCAAGCGTCTGCCGCTGCACGAGGTCAAGATCGACCGTTCATTCGTGCGCGATCTGCTCGGGCAAGCTAATGATGCCGTCATCGTGAGTGCCATTCTTGCGATGGGACATAGCTTTCATTTGTCGGTCATCGCCGAGGGCGTCGAAACCGTCGCGCAGCGCGACTTTTTAATCCAGCATGGTTGCCGGCGTTTTCAGGGATACCTGTTCGGGCGGCCGGTGCCGGTGGAGATGCTGGAACTGGGTAATTCCGTAGCGGCATGAGTGGCGCGACGAGGCTTGCCTCGTCGATTCAGGCCTCCGGCGCTGGCGGAATTAGCACAAATTTTCCGACATGCGATTTCTCCAGAAATTCCTGCTGCGCCTGCACGATCTGGGCCAGCGGGAAGCACTTGGCTACCAGCGGGCGCAGTTCGCCGCGCTCGATATAACCAATCAGGTTGGCAAAAACCGGTTCATCCCAGGCGGTACAACCCAACAGGGTCAGGCCTTTCAGATAAAAAGGCCGCATATCCAGGCTCACCAGCGGCCCGCCTATCGCTCCCGAGGACGCATAGCGGCCAGCGCGTCTGAGTACCTTGAGCAGGTCGCCAAAAGCGGGACCGGCGACGTTGTCAATAACGACATCCACGCTTTCGTGGCCAAGGCATGCAACAAGATCGTCGTGACGCTCAAGCACCTGATCCGCACCGATCCGGCTTACCTGTGCCATCTTCGATTGTCCGGCGATAGCCGTTACCCGCGCGCCCCGACGTTTGGCCAGTTGTACTGCCGCCGAGCCGACACCGCCTGATGCACCGGTAATGAGGACATGCTCGCCTTCGCGCACACCGGCACGATGCAGCATGTTTTCTGCGGTGCCATAAGCACATGGCATCGAGCCGAGTTCGGCATCGCTCCAGTCGGACCGCACGACAAATACTTCACCAGCCGGCACCTTGACGAACTGCGCGAATGCGCCATCAAAGTCCGAGGCCATCCAGATATTGGTCATTGACCCGAAACCATCGGGGCGCATGCACGGACGCACCAGCACCCGCGCACCGATCAAATGCCGGTCACGTTCAGAAGCCACCGCGACCACACGGCCGCAGCAATCGGTACCTTGAATGAGCGGAAACGGCGTCGCCGCATTCCAGCCACCATCCGCCTTGTTTTCTGCCGTTGCTTCCTGAGCCGTTGCGCTGCCAGCCGTATCGGTCGTGACCGACGCCGAATACCAGCCCAGCCGCGTGTTGATCTCGGTATTGTTCACGCCGGCGGCCAGTACCTGCAGCAGGACTTCGCCCGGACCAAGGGTGGGTATCGGGACATCACCGTAATGCAGTTTGTCATAGCCGCCATTGCCGAGCGTCACCACCGCCTTCATTGTTCGCACAGTAGCAATGACTTGAGGCCGGACAACCGGACCGGATTGCTTGTTGGTATGTTCCATGTGCCGCGTGACTCCAAGTCGGTTTAAGGGCGGATATTGTCCCAAAAGTCAGGCCGTATAAGTATTGTTTATATTTTTAAAAAATTCATTATTAAATGTTTTAGATTTATCTAATAAAGTAATTCTGAAAATAGTCTGCATGACCGGAATTAACGGTCGCTTTCGGCTTGCGCGCGCCGGCGCGACAGGGAGTATCCATCCTAACAAACCTGAAACCCTTGCTCTATAGGGCTTTATCTTTCAAAATGATGAAAAATGACTTTTGAAAGATAAGCATGGAATATTCTTCAGAGCTCTCAAATCTGCAATCCAGGCAACAAATCGATATCAGCCAGACCTACCAAAGTTGGCGTCAACTCAACGAGCACTACCGCGCGTCCTACGCCGGAGGGATGGGATGGAAGACCATCGGTGGAAAAGATTACTTGTATCGGGTAACCAATAGAACGGGTGGCGGCCGAAGTTTAGGTCCCAGATCAATGGCGAATGAAGAAATTTATGAAAAATTTCACTCCGGGAAAGTAAAGGCCAAGATCAGGTTAAAAGACTTGAGCGCTTCACTGGCGATCTTTGCCGGCGGTGCGCGGGCTGGGAAAATCGCCAGAGTACCTCGTATCACTGCAAACATTCTTCGTAAGCTCGACGAACAAAACGTTCTTGGGCGTAATCTCATTGTGATCGGAACAAATGCTGCTTACGCTTACGAAGCGGCAGCTGGATGCCTTCTCGACACCGGCCTGACAGCAACGACTGATTGCGATTTCATGTGGGACGCGAGATCAACGTTGAGACTGGCCGGACCAGAGGTGCGCCACGGTGGGCTACTTGCTGTGCTGCAGTCGGTTGATAAAAGTTTTCAGACATGTAACTCAAGCGCTTTTTGCGCTGTCAACAGTAGCGGCTTCATGATCGATTTGGTGAAAGCAACCCCTAACCCGCCATGGAAAAAAGAGTTGGCAAAGCTATCCGAGCAAGATGCAATGATCGCCTCTGAAATAGTCAATTTGAAATGGATGTTAGCTAGTCCAAAATTCGAAGCCACCGCGATTGGAGAGGATGGATTTCCTGTACCAATCGTTGCCCCTGATCCCAGAGCATTTGCCATCTACAAACTTTTTTTGAGCCGTCAGGCAGATAGAGATCCAACAAAAAAGGATAGAGACAGGCGACAAGCATTTGCTGTGACTGAACTGATTGAAAAACGGCTCACGCATCTTCCATTCGACAATGCGTCCCAGCTGATATTTCCAGTTGAAATGCGTCGATTAGTTGATGAACTCCGGCAACCATATAAGAATGAAAATGGCCAGGATGATTTGCCGGACACCTTCAAAGTAGTTCTTTGAACGCATCTTGCATCCAAACTCGACGGCTTTTTTTACTGATGGCTACGCCACACGCATGCTGCCGAGTCGTATTGGGTACAAACACCGCTGAGCATTACACAAATGAACCGCAACAAGGCATTGCGCGGCGCCGTCCTAAACATCCACGGCAGCTGCTGCATTTCTGCTGCCAAACATAACTATCGATCCCGCCATAGTTCAAAGATCACCTTGAAAGCATTTTTTAAATAAAATATTAAATTTAAAATTAAATTACATATTTAATTAAATAAGTTAATATAACTAATATTAACCGCACACCCGTACGAAAGTCGGGGTCGCAAAACCTCCGGCCTGACGTGTCACTGCGTTGTGGTAGCGGGGTTGCCAACACGATCGGGCTGCGCCCGGATCGATAGCCCCTTCGTTCCGGGTAGTGGCAACCGCTCTTATTGTCGCCAGGAAGCCATTGCCTCCTTTCATTCGTTGCTTCAGCACTTTATGCGGTTCAACACCTCACACGGTAGCTGACTGGCTTGAAAACACTTTCAATTGCGCAGCCCGTCGATGGCGTGTTGACCCCATTTATTTTTTGCATTCAGGAAATTCCAATGACCTTCTACCGCTCCATGCGCGTAGCAACGCGCCTTGCTCTAGGCTTTGGCGCGCTAACGCTGCTTGGTATCGTGATTGCCCTTTTTGGCACCATCAAAATTCATACGTTGAACCAGTATCTGAATGAAGTGGCGAACGACCGTATCGTCAAAACCAACCAGCTTGCTGATTACCGGCAAAACATCAGCGCGATTGCCCGTACAACTCACTCACTTCTGATGGCCGGGGAGGCTGTTGTCCGCGATGCTGAAAAGAAAAAAATTGACGCGCTACAAGCCGACGATGACAGGCTTCTGGGGCGGTTGGAAGCAACGCTTGCCACGCCTAAAAGTATTGCCCTGCTCAAGGTTCTCAAAGACAGCGGGTCTCGCTATCACCGCGAAATCACTGACATCATCGACCTGGCAAACCGTGGTGAAGCGCTTCTAGGCAGTTACCGACTGGAGGGTAAAGGGTATATTTTGCAAGAACAATTGTTCAAGACAATCGACGACTCAATGGACTTGCAGCAAGCTTACGCAACCACTCTGGCGAAAACCGCGTCTGAAGAAGCAGACAAAGCAACGGTCCTGTTACTCGGCCTGGCGCTATCGATGCTGGTCATTGGCAGCGCGGTGGG
>CAILRJ010000443.1 GCA_903836575.1 uncultured Burkholderiales bacterium | reverse complement strand
TTAAATATACGCATCATGCTTCTCCTTACGGATGGGATGGATGGTGAAGAACGTCGTTGAGTTAGTCTCTTTGGTCCATCGGACCGATTTTGTAGAGGCGCTCTTCTTCGTGGCCACTTTCGCCGAAATCTTCGGCAGTAAATAAAGTGGTAATTGAACAGCCGGCGTTGTGTTGCAACGCAAAGCTTGTGAACAGGTTGTGTGAAGCCGCGTTATCCGGGCTGATGGTGGTTTCTATCCAGCGCAATTGCTGGGTACGCGTTTCTTGGAGCAGGTACTCGAGCAGTCGTTTGCCTAACCGCTGGCCACGACTTGCTGCCGCAACGGCGACCTGCCAGACGAATAATGTATCAGGCTGTGTCGGCGGAATGTACGCCGTTACGGCTCCGACTAGTACGCCTTCGATTTCGGCTACGACGCTAGTGTGAGCGTGATGATGACAAAGCAACAAATACGCGTAGCGGGAATTCAAATCCAGTGGTGGGCAAGCAGCGATCAAACCATGCAGTGCTGCGCCATCTTGTTTTTGCATCAGGCGGATGACTGCCTGGTGGCTATTTATTGGCTTTTCAGCCACTAACTTATTCATGCAGTCTCCTTTTTTTGAAAGCTCATTTATCCGGAGGATTTCAACCAGAAAAACAAGATACAGATCAATTGCTCTGTGATCAGACTTCAAGTAGTCCCGCAAAACGCTCCAGCATCGCAACCAGTGCCGACCTGTCATTTTCTGGCAGGGCATTGAGTGCGCTGACGAAACCGGGCGGCATCGCCGACGGCGCATCATCGGCGAGTAACTGACCATCGGCAGTCAATGCAACGAAAACGTTTCGCCGGTCTTGCGCGTCCCGTGTCCGGGCAACTAACTTTTTCTCTTCCAACCGGTCAACGATGCCCACTACGGTGCTCGGGCTCAGATGGATTGCCAAACCGATCGACTTCAGGGTGCTCGGTCCAAGTTGTGCGACGGCGAGCAATGCAATCAATTGCGGCGATGTAATGTCATAGGCCGCATTGAGATGCTTGGAATGCTGCTCCACTCGCTGCGCAATGCGCCGCATGCTTTGCAGGACACGAAGAGAGTCACTTTTAGCGACAAACCTTGAGGCATCACCCATTGCACACATCCATTTTCTTTATGAATTTTCAATCAACTAACCGCTTCGGAATGTTGCATTTCATTAAGCAACTTCGTTTCCATGCAACTCACTATACCCTCCTGATTTTTTATGTCAACCAGAATCAAGTTATATCAAATCATTCGTACTGAACTATTTAATGTGAAGCTGAGCGTAAATTATTATCAGCACAGTGAAGTTTTCCAATCCTTGCACGGCATGCCGATCAAATTAAGGGACGGTGGTCATATACCTTGCCGAACAAATACAACGTGTCCTGCAGTTACGGACACGGTTTCAGCACTTGTAATAATTTATGGGTGGCATCGGTCCACGAATAGGAGTGCGCTGTGGCATGAGCTGCATCCGAAAGGCTTTGCCAGTGCGCGTCCGAGTCACGACACAGCGCAATAATGGCATTGGCCATGCTTTGCGCAGACTCCTGTGCGACCAGTACACCGCCGCCCTGACCGATCAAATCAGGCGCGGCACCAATTGGCACGCCGATAACCGGGGTGCGACAGGCCATGGCCTCCAAGATCGGCAGCCCAAAGCTGTCCAGGCGCGAACCAAACAGCCAGTAGTCACAGGCCGCGTAATGCACGCGTAAGTCCCGCTGCTCCGGGCGGCAATAATACTTCGAGCCAACAGGAAGCAATAATTCCGCGGATATAGGCTCAGTGCCAAAGGCCAGTACCTGAAGGCCAGGAATCTGCTCACGGGCCAGTGCACAAGCGGCAATGCAAATATCGCTGCCTTTGATGGCCGCACGTGCGTAGATAAATCCTACACGCGGCGAATGGTTGCGTACTCGCGGCGGGGCATTGAACTGTTTCAGGTCGACCGCATTAGCCACCACGACAATACGCAGTGGACCTATCGCCTCTTCTATGGTTTGGGCCAAGCCGCGCGAAATCGCTACCTTGGTGTTGGGCAGACGCAGGGCGGCATGCAGTTGCGGCAGTATCTGCGGGCCAAACCATGCTTCATAGCCCTGAATAAGGTGAACCTTGTGTCCCTTGGCTGCGCAAAAGCCATGCATCCAGACCGCCGTCTCCCACCAGGTAGCTACCAGCACGTCCGCATCAGGCACATCTGTTTCATCAATCGGACCCAGACGCGGCATTACCTTGTGCGGCACTCCAGAAAGGGCAACATGACCCAGCGGCTCCATGTGCAGTGGTGACGCGACCAGTGCGCGCACACGTTGACGCCAGGATGGCGGGTCTTGCGCGCAAGTAACGACGAGTACATCGTGACCCAGCTTTTGCAATTCACCGGCATAGACCGCAATGACACGGGCACCACCGGTGAAATTATCGCTCGGCAATAGAAAGGTGAATCGCATAAAACAGTCGCTGGCCCGAGTCAGTGGAAAAAAAGGTGCAACAGCCTGTGAATGAGCCAACCCGTCGCCGATCCGATCAGGAGACTCAGCGGCCAGACGAACTCGGATTTCCAGGACATCAGGCCCTGACGTAGTTTGAAAACAATCGCCACCGGCCATCCGGAAAACTGACTCGCCACCACCGCCAGGACCGCGCCCTGTACGCCATCGAAGGCATAACCAAGAGGTACCAATAACACCAGTGACAGCGCGCGAAAACTATTACTGAGGGTCACCCAGCCGGGCCGATTGCTGGCAAACATCATCTGTTCCAGCACCTGGTAGCGCATGGCCACCAGCCCCAACGCCAGTATCTGTAATATCCAGCCGGCTTCGGCATAGCGTGCGTCATAGAGGAACTGCACCACCCAGTTACCCAGCACCAGAGTCAAGCCGGCAATACCACCCAAAATTGCATCTGCGATTTGTTGTACACGAGCGTACATTTTGTATGCTGTCGCGTCGCCACTGCGCAGTGCTTCGCTCAAGCCCGGGAACACCAAATGGGCATTCAAGTTGCCTACCACTCCGACGATGGCGGTCAGCAATAACGAGGCAATAGAGAAAACGCCAAAGGCCTGCGCCGCCAGCAACCCGCCCAGGATCAGTTTCTCGCCATTGGATGCAGCAAAGCCGACGACAGACGAAAGAAAAATCCATTTCCCGAAGCGGATAATTTCACGCAGGCTGGCTTGATCCCAGCAAGGCTTGTAAGCCGGGCCCTGAAACAGCGTATGACTGAGCACGGTGCGCGACAAGGTCGCTGTAACCGCCCCCGCTAACAGGCTCCAGACCGACTGCGTCCATAGCGCACAACTGATCGTTACCACCATGCCCGCCAACTGAGTCAGCAATTCCAGTCGCGTCAACAAGCTGGTTTGCAAAGCGCGCTGAGCCGTGGCTACGTGCATCGACTCTGCGCCCTGTAATAGAGCGCAAAGTGCAAATACCAGCATCATTGCGGGCAATTGTGCATCGGCATACACCGTGTCCGCATTGAAGGACGCATGGAGCGCGCGCAGTTTGAGGCCCAGAGCCAACAGCGTCACGATGGCGGCCAATAGCACACCACGTGCGAGCTGTACCGAGAATGCCGTACCGAGGAATTTGGGCTGTGCCCCTTGCGGATGGGTCACGACGCTTTGCCAGACACCCAGATCGGAAAACATGACCAGCACGAAATACAGCGTTTGTACCGCCGCCATCAGACCGAAGGCCTGGGGCAGCAACAATCGGGTGAGTACCAGACTGCTGAGCAGGCGCAGGGCCTGAGAAGCCACGTTGCTGCCCACCAGCCAGGCTGCAGCACGCAACATGCGTCGCTCCAGAACGGTGCCCCCGCCCAACATGTCAGCGGCTACCATGGCTTGACCGGGCTCTCACTGCCTGCGCGGGTCTCGGCCCATGCCTGACTCAGTTGTGCGCAGTGCGCTTGCATGTCAGAAGCCTTATCGGCCTGATGACGCAAAGCGGCACGCAGACCACGCAGTCGGTGCCAACCCCACTCGATGGCCATCCAGCCGATGGCACCGGTCAAGCCGTGGTGCTTGCGGTAGTACAGCATGGCACTGCGCATGCGCCAGCTTTCCAGTTGCGATCCCGTGCGCGAGACGCGCGTATTTTTCACCGTCCTGGCTGATGCGCCGCCAATATGCACCGCCTTCAGGCAGGGCCAGTACAACACGGCGTAGCCATTGCACTGCAGGCGCCGACACAGGTCTACCTCTTCGTAATACATGAAAAAGCGTTCATCGAAGCCACCCAGCGCGTGGAATACTTTGCGCGGCAGAAATACAAAAGCACCCGGAATCCAATCCACCGCAGCATCTGCGTCAGGGTCTGCCCAGCGTCGGTCCATACGGGCAAAGGTGCGACTGTGCGGATATTTGGCAGCCAGACCAGACATGGTAAAAATTTCATCACGCAACGTCGGAAACATGCGGGCCGATGGTTCGCGCTCGCCCCTGGTGTTACGCAACTCGCCACCTGCCATGCCAGCCTTGGGATGGGAATACATCAATGCAATGCCATGAGCCAACGCACCCGCAGCGGGAACGGCATCCGGATTCAGTAACAAGAGATAACGACCACTGGCACTTTGTGCGGCCAGATTGTTACCAGCGGCAAAACCGAGGTTGACTGTGTTGGGTACCAGCTTGACCCAGGAGTACTGTGTGGCAACCAGGTCGGCGGTACCGTCGCCGGAACCGTTATCCAGCAGCACTACTTCAGCCTTCCACGGGAAAGTCGGGTTGCTGATTTCGACCTGGAGATGACGCAACAATCCGCCAATCAGTGGCGCAGAGTTGTAGGTAATGATCAGTATGGAGAGGTCCATTGTCAGGCCCTGGCGAACCGGCAAAACACGCAACCCAGGTCGCGCACATTGGAGAGCAAGTCGAACTGACTGGTGACCTTGGCGTAGCCGGCCAGTGCCATGCTCTGGCGAACATCGGCGCGTGTACACAGCAACGTGAGCTGGGTAACCAGACTGTCGACATCACCGGGTAAGGCCAGCAGACCAGTGTGACCATGCTCTATCAATTCGGGTATGCCGTTGACCGGTGTGGAGATGCAGGGTACATACGACGCCATAGCTTCCATCAGCACAACGGGAATCCCCTCGGCCAGACTAGGCAGGACAAATATGTCAGAGCACGCAAGAACTGCTCGCACACCGTCCTGTGTCAGCGAGCCAGTCAGGCTGACATATGGTTGCAGACACAGTTTTGCTATCTCGGCCTCCACACGAACACGGTCAGGTCCTTCACCAACGATGGTCAGATGAAAGGGAATCCCATTGTTTCGCAGTCGGGCACAGGCCTGTATCAACAGTACCTGGCCCTTGGCTGGAGTCAGGCGTCCGACGCTGACGAGTTGCGGAACAGCGACCGCACCCTTGCGCGATGTGGCTTGAAATGTACCAGCCTCCACGCCAAGGCGGCAGACCGTGAACTTGGACCAATTACTCGGGGAGCTAATGCGCATGAGCTGGCTGTAGGCAAACTGACTGATGCAGACGACGACATCGGCAGCATGCATCTTGAACGCCAGTCGCTGGCCAGGCACGTCGTCAAACTCGTCGGGGCCGTGGATTGTGTACGAAAGGTGATAACCCGTCAGTTGCTTGACCAGCACACCCACGCTGGCACCAGCATTACCGAAATGCACGTGCAAATGCGCCAGAGAGTGGCCACGCATCCAGCGCGCCACCATGGCCGCCTCCATGGTGTAAAAAAGTCCCTTGATCAGGCCGAATCGGCGCGATACCCACAGTGTCCCGAGCAGAGCTAACGGTGCGTGCAGGAGCCAGAATCCGATCGCAGCCAGGGCACCGGCAACACCATGCTGCTTGATGCAATAAGTCTGCTCGGCCTCGGCGCGTTCGGCGGCATCCATGACCGCCAACGGGCGATCCGGCACATTGATGGACGCTGTGTGAATCTGATAGCCCAACGTGCGCAGGTGCGCAATTTCGCGCAGGATGAAGGTGTGCGAAATGGCCGGATAGCGGCTCACCAGATAGCCAAGGGGGACACAGAGATTTGACATGGAATGTCCTCAGGCAGGAAATGAAAGTGCACGCGCACGCGCTGGCACACCCACGGCACTGGAAGATGCAGCAACATCGCGGGTAACTACCGCATTGGCACCGATGATGGTGTTGGCACCGATGCGCACGCCCTTGAGCACACAAGCGCAGCGCCCGACCCAGACATTGCGGGACAGCTCGATGGCGGCAATATCATGGCCGCTGTAACGCATCGAGCGCGCGGATTTTTTATGGTCGGCATCACGCAGGCTGGCGTACTCGCCAAGCATGCAACCGTCGCCCAGCGTGATGACTGCAAAAGCCACGATGTGCACACCGCGTGAGAGAACCACGTTATCGCCAATCACGATGCGCCCTGCTCCTTGCGTTTCCAGCACCACCCCGGGGTAAATGCGCGCATGGCGACCGATACTGATGTTGGCCGTACCCTCGACGCTGACAGGCCCGATAATCACATTCGATACATGCAACGGACCACGCAGACTCGCGCGCAGGCAAGCAAAGCTCCATAAGCCAATGAGTTTCGGACCCAGGACATGCTGGCAAAAGGCAAAGGGCCACAGCATCCAGGACAGAATATTTTTTTTCATTGGCTTATTCCTTGTAGTCCACCAGCGCCAGGCGCTGAGCCCGCGCATGGGCACGCTTCCAGGCCAGCTGACCGAAAAATGCCGGGATCTTTTGTACATGTGAATGCAGAGCGTACTGAAGCGCCAGACCCATATTGCCGTCAGCCCGATCCCGGCAACGCCAGGCGCTGCGCAGCAGCACGGCAGCACCAAGACAACAGAACAACAGGCCAGCCATGACATGGCTGAGAAAAGCTAGCAGCAATAACAGGGGGGCAGTGACATACAACAGGCCATGAATCATGTCGCGGCGAGCTTCGTGCTGCCACAGCGAGTCGCCCACAGACCGCATGCGATGGCTCACCTCTGCATAAGCAATGCCCGACCGGTAACAGCGCCGGGCATAGGCCTTGAAACTGCGCACGGCGAGATCGTGACGGGTCATGGGTTCATCGATATGCAAAATTTTCCAGCTTCTGGCACGCAGCCGGGCGCATAGCTCCGGTTCTTCACCGGCATTGAGCGTGGGATCGAAACCACCAACTTGTACCAATGCGCTGCGCCGCACCAGCACGTCGCCACCGAAGTACGGCGTCATTCCGGGAGGGTAAATCCAGTCCAGATCGAGCACCCGTGTGTACAGTGACTGTCCCGGATTGGATTCACGCCTGTGGCCCCAGACCGCACACAGACTCGTGTTATCCATCGCTTTCATTGCGCAGTTGATAAATCCCGGATGCAATTCAGTGTCCCCATCCAGAAATAGAATGAATTCCCCGGACGCCGTTTGCCAGCCTAGATTACGTGCCTTGGCAGCGCACATGAAGCCTTCAGAAAGAACCAGCGTCTGTACACCCTGCGCTTGCGCGAGCGCCAGGCTATCGTCGGTAGAGCGAGAATCGACGTACCAGATGTCGTGGCGCAGTACCCCCCACTGAGCCTGCCGAATCGAAGCGAAGCAGCGCTGCAAACGCGGACCTTCATTGCGACCGATCACGACCACCGAGACATCGACATTGTTTGCATGCGTGTTCGTAGTACACGCTCCGAAAATAAGTGGCGACATGAGCAGGATCCTTAAGGTTTGGCTGGGGTACTGAGCCCGAAGAATGTCAGTGCTGAAATCGCCGGTGATAACTGGCGCATGACATACCCCATTTCGGCAAGACTACTTTTGGGTATGAAAATGACATCACCATCTTCCAGGGCGTAATTGACCCGGCGCGAGACGTCGACCAGATCGGCAAAGGCAATGATTTCCACCTGCTTGGCGCTTGCCCGGTAAAGGCCGATTTTTTCAGGAGCCGCATCTTCATTCGGACCGCCTGCTTGCGCCAGAACGTCAAGCAAGGTCATGCGTGGCGTCAGGCGATAGGATCCGGGCTTGATTACCGAACCCAATATGTAGACCGAGGTGTCTGACGAATCGGGAATGAAAACAATGTCGCCTTTTTTCATGCGCAAGTTGAACGCCATGTCGCCATTGAGCATGGCCTTGAGATCGACCCAGATCAGCTTGTCGCGTCCGCGCATGATGGCGCAACGAGTCAGCGTTGCCTGCTTGTCCAGTATTGGCATGGCACCAGCACCGGCCAATACCTCAGCCAAGGTCGGCGACTGCGCAAATTTCTGCACACCGGCACGCTCGACACGGCCCAGCACCGTGACCTGATTGGATACGTATTCATCCACGATCAGGCTGACAACGGGTCGAGTAAAAAAAGGAAGCAGACGTTGCGCCACCAAGTCACGACCTTCTTCGCGGGTAAGTTCACCCAAACCGATAACACCGACCAGTGGCACGCTGATCTTGCCGTCAGGTCCGACGATGTGCTTGCCGCTCACTTCAGGTCGCCCGAACACCTCCACTCGCACGACATCGCCACTGCCCATGCGGTAGACCGGATTGTTCGATTCTTCGATCAATGCCAAGTCCTCTTTGGACATGAGTACCGTCGTGAGCGGCTTCTCGATCGGCAGAAAAAATTCAGGGCGAATAGGCGTTTTGCTGGCACAAGCAGCCAGCAAAACCATCATTGCAAAAGCAATCAGGATTGGCCGTGTCGAAGAGCGTTTGCAGCGAAGGAGGATTGTCATGCGGCAAAGTTTGTCCGGCCGGTGGTCGTCTATCGTGGCCGAAATGTGAACTTTTTCAAGCTTTGGAGTCTGTCGGACTTGGGGAATCGAAGCGAAAAAATAGCTGGGCGAGGACAGATTTTTCCGATTTCGCAGTGCCAATAGCGAGCTATTGGCCAAGAAATTGGTGAAAAATGGACCATCCAGGTATTTTTGCAGCCGATTATCCCCAAGTCCGACAGGCTCCTAGTCTTGCCATACCTGTGCCAGGGCTTCGAGCTGCTGCAGTTCATCTTGAAGTGCGCGCGGAACCGGCCACCCATGCAACACGCACAGACACTGGATACGCTGACGCCAATCATGTCGTTCTATGATGTTGCGCACGTTTCTGCGGCGCTGCTGTTGGTGCGTCTCCTCATCCGCCAGTAGCAATTGCAGTTCATGCACAGCCTCCTCAGGTACGGCAGAAAGTTCCGTGGTGCTGCCGGCCCAATCGAGCATCTCGTCAGCCATCCGTGAAACCGGTCGGCGCCCGGCCACCAGACAGCCCGACAGCAACGATTCCAGCCAGCGACTGGTGACCATCATCGATCGCGGGCGCTCGCCCTGAGGCTCGATCAACAGATGGAACGCCAATGAGATACGCGTACGGTGCAGCAGCTTGAACAGCATGGCTCGTTCTACTTGCACCGTGGGACCGGACAAATTGCCCAAAGGCGAATGCAAGTAAAGATAGGGTGAATCCATGCGGTGGAAAGCCTGGGTCATCGCGCTTTGATAGCCAGGCGGCGTGCGGCCAAAAGACATGACATCGATCTCTCGCGCAAAAGCCTGGCGTGGTGCCCACTGCAAGGCATCAGTACCCTGATAGAGCTGATGGACCTGGATACCAAATTTTCGCGCCGGGAAATCAATGTCATCGTGAGCAGTCACGGTAATGCTGTCAAACAACGCGGTCTCGGCGCAGAAGCCGGCCTGAAAGTAGCTGTCAGTAACAAAAGCATGAATGGTGTTGAATTTACCGCGTACATCGCGGATGGCACTGATCATCGCCAAGTCTTCCGGCCCCCGCGCCACGACGAAAAGCACATCCCCTCCCGCGCACTCCAAAGGAAAAAACTGCAGCTTCTGTCGCCGGGCGAGGCGCCGCAATGGCGAACTGGGCTTTGTTGCGGGCGACAGCAGTTCGGCCTCGAACAGGCGTGCCAGAATCAACGCCAGTTCATCGATGGCAGCCCAACCGGCGTGGGGTGAACGCTGACCAGCGTACAGCACGGTCATTCTCATGGCGCTGATTCCTTCGGGGGATGAGGCGACCATTCTAAAAATTCACCACCGAAATGTATGGTCGATATGTGAACTCTCGCAGGGGGAATTCGACACGACACAGTGACAGTCAAACACCGGTCACTCGCACCAAAGTCGCGTTCCGACCAGAGGTCAGTACCTCGACCAGTGTCACTTTGACCTTGAAAACACCGGCATCGTTTCGCAGAGGGACTCCCGGTTAGCACCCTCCGATGCTTGGTTTTCGTACCTTGCTTATGAGGCAATTTAACCACAACCATTACTTAATAGTTGTTGCACTTATGGTAGCCTCGTCAAAATATCTTTATGGAAAGTTTACATAACGAAACACATCACCACGCGCTCTGAAAATAGAAACTTATCAACACAACAAACCTGAAAAAACACCGAGGAACACTCAGATGCATATTGGCCTACTCGAAGATGATCCGATTCAGCAAGTACTGTTGGAGTTGTGGCTGCGCAAGTCGCTGCATAGTGTGGAGACTTTCAGCGCCGTCGGTGACATGCTGACGGCACTCAAGGGAGGTAGTTTCGACATACTGTTGCTGGATTGGACGCTACCTGATGGCAATGCCGGCGATGTTTTGCGTTGGGTACGTCAAAGCTTGGGATGGAAACTTCCGATTGTGGTGCTGACGTCGCACGACGACGAGCAGATCGTCGTCGATGCCTTGCAGACGGGCGCTGATGACTTCATGGTCAAGCCGGCCAAACAGCACGAACTCAATGCTCGCCTGTTGTCTGCCTCGCGCCGCGCCATGCCGGACGGCTTGCCTGTCATACGCATGGGTGCTTACGAAATCGATGTGCCCAGGCATCGTCTGCTGTTGGACGGCACTGCCGTCACGCTAACGCAAAAAGAATTCGATTTGTCAGTCTATCTGTTTCAGAACCCGGCCAAGCTGATGTCTCGCGACCACTTGCTCGACAGGATATGGGGCATCAGTAGCGAAGTGGATTCACGCACGGTCGATACCCATATCAGTCGCATCCGCAAGAAGCTCAGGCTAGACGGCAAGATGGGTTGGAAAATGTTGCCGGTCTACGGCCACGGCTACCGACTCGAGCGCGTGGATCTTTAGCGAAATGAAGCCACCGCGCCTTCGACAGATTCATGGATGCTGAAGACGCGGTGCATACGCATTAATTCAAACAAAGCCAGCACCGGGCGCGACAGATTACTCAAATGGAAGTCCCCCTTGCGACTATTGGTGTCGCGCAGGCAGGCGATCAACGCACCCAGCCCCGAACTGTCCACAAATTTAAGACTGGACATATCCAGTACAACGCGATTTTTTTCCTTTATCAGCTTCTGCATGGCTTCGCGAAAGTCGCGCACGTTGCTGGCATCGAGATTGTCTTCGTGGATTTGAATGACCATAATGTCATCCCCTTGAATCTGGTTAAGCAGGTTCATGCCGGGCTCCTGAAATCGTTGAATGAAATTGCAAAATTGCTTAAGTAAACGCTGATTTAATCGCCTGACTTCTGGCGCTGAAATTCGGATGTCGTTCAACTTCAAAAAGACTGCAGTCGTTCTGAAGCAAACCAGATTTGATCAACAGCCCGACCTCCACGCGGGCCAATGTCGCTGACATCATTGAGGCGGCATTTACCGATGCGGGCACCACCGGCGTAGCCGGGCACGAAAAAGTGCGCGCCGTACTCGATGAACGGGAACACGCCAAAGCGAGCATTCGGCCGAAGTTCGGGCATCCGTTTCATGCAATCAAAAACCTCTCTCGTCATCGCAAGAACAGCTAGAAAGTATCGCCAAAAAATACGGCGTATGTGTTCCTGTTGAATACTCAATGAGCACTACTCATTCTTGAGTCCGGTTTTTTTCCAGCGGCCTTTATTGAGATTAGACGTTGATTTCAGAACCAAATGTGTCTGAATGATTGCAGTCCAACGGAATACGCAGAAAAGTTGGTTTGGGTTGACGATCCGGCTGTCACGCACCACCGCTGGTTGGCTGAGGACAAAATTCCAGGTTACCTCCGAGCTCCACATCGATGCGAAGTCACAATCTGGCAATACACTTTTGGCTAATCTCTCGTCCAATGAAAACCTTCCATAACGATGTCGTGCTGGTAGCAAACGAGAGAAGCCCAATGACCGACTTTTACAGAAATGTGCACTGCGTGATGGGTTTGCCCGTTGATGCCATGTCCATGGATGAAGCGGTATGCCACTTGCAGCAAGCACGCGCTAGCAGGACGAAATGCTTCTTTTCTACGCCCAACCTGAATTTCATGATGGCGAGCCAGAAGCAATCGGGATTAAGGGAATCGGTTTGCATGAGCGACATCAGTCTGGCTGACGGCATGCCCCTGATATGGGTGTCCAGACTTCTGAATATCCCGATCCGTGAACGCGTCAGTGGCGCCGACTTGTTCGATTGCCTGCGTCAACAGACCGAGAGCCTGTGGAGGGTGTTTTTCTTCGGTGGCCCAAAAGGTGTAGGACAAAGCGCTTGCCTTGCCATCGGAGATCGGGGCGCCGGCATCCTGCCCACCGGCTATATTTACCCCGGCTTTGTCAATACCAACGAAATGAGTCGTGACGATCTGCTGCAATGCATCAACCAAAGTGAATCAGATATGGTGGTGGTGTCACTCGGCGCAGCCAAGGGTCAGGACTGGATTTGTCGTAATCGCCAATACATAACTGCACCGGTCATAGGACATTTAGGTGCGGTGATCAATTTTGTTGCTGGTAGCGTCCAGCGAGCACCACGCTGGATGCAGCGCACAGGCCTGGAATGGCTATGGCGCGCCAAGGAAGAACGTACTCTGATACGACGCTATGTGAATGACGGCATATCCTTTCTGCGTGTGCTGGCCACACGCGTGCTGCCACTGGCCCTGCACCAGACACACCAGAAGCCCCAGATAGAGGATTTGCGCAACGCGTCGACAGCGTACACGCGCCAGGGAAGTCAGAGCCTGATCCATTTTCAAGGTGCCTGGACTGCGAGCAACCTGCAACCGGTGCGCGATATCTTCACCAGAGTCGAGCAGAGCCACGACAGTGCCGTACTGAACATGGCGCAGGTGCGCAGCATTGATAGTGCTTTTGTCGGCCTGCTTCTGCTTCTCGAACAGTCATTGACTACGCGTCAACTGAGCCTGCGCCTGACCGAAACGCCCCCTTTGATTCGCCGTTACCTGCAGCTGTCCTGCGTGCTGCATCTGGTGATCGATTGAATAAGCCGGAGGTGCAGACCCTGCGCGGCCTGGCCTGCTTGCTGCTAGTGGTCTTTCATGTGGTCGGGATCTCCGAGGACCAGGGCCTGCATATTCACGACGGGTGGTTGCGCCAGCTGACTGAGGCATTGACGGCACTGCGCATGCCGATGTTCGGCCTGCTTGCTGGTGCCATGTACGGCTTTAGCAAGAAGCGTGGCTGGAACCTGGTGCGCAACAAGGCTGCGCGCTTGCTATGGCCGATGCTGACCGTAGGCACGATATTCGGGCTTGTGCAGCACCTCACGCCGGGGAGCAACCAACGCATTGACGACCTGCATCTGATGCACATCGTACCGGTGGCGCATTTCTGGTTTCTCGAATCGCTGTTTTTGATTTTTTGCTTCGTGGCGCTGGCAGAATCGGTGTCACCAATCACCAGCATGCGCCGTTGGTGCGACTATTTTTTTCCGAGCTTGCTGGTGTATCTGGCACACCCGGGTTTCATCTGGTTCAGCGTGCTCGGAGCCACCTATTTACTGCCCTACTTTTTACTCGGCCTGGGTATAACCCGGCTTCAATGGGACGCGAGCCAGCAACAGCCCTGGTTTGGTCTGCTGCGTATCGCCCTGGGCGCCTCTGTCGTAGCCTGGCTGATGGCGCAAGAGTCGGAACTGGAACGCTTTTCGGCCCCGATGCTGGTGGCCGGCTTACTGCTTGCCTCGGGATTTTGGTCGCTGGGCTGGCGCAACCGCCTGCTGGCAAGCATCGGTAACTATTCCTTTGCCATTTATTTGTTTCACGTTTTTTTTACCTCAGCTACACGGATGGTCTTGCATGCGATCGAACTGCGGATGCCCTTGCTCGTATTGCTTGTCAGCGTGCCGGTCGGTGTGATGGCATCGATCGGCCTGCAACATCTGCTTGCCCGCTCGCGTACCTGCAGTAACTATCTGATGGGTGGCACGCAACTGCAAAAGGGTGCCACTTGAACGACACGCTGCAGGTTTTTTTTTCTGCCGAAGGTTGGGACGACCTGAGCGATTGGCCCAGACCCCTGGCCTATGCGCTTGCAGCGATGGTGTGTGCCTTGCTCGGCACATCCCGAAACCTGGCCCTGCGCACTTCCCCCCGCATACACCAGCTATGGCTCGGACTTTGTCCACTTTACCTTCTGATCGCAGCGAGCTCGCTGGTGCGAGGCGACGTGCTGTGGGTGCAATGGGCTCGCAAGCTTTTTCGTGAACAGCATTTATACGAGCAACGCCGCCTGTTTCAGTTGGCGGCTCTGCTGACTCTGGTCTTGCTGGCATGGGCCGCGTGGCAGCAATGTCTGCGCATGCAGTCTCACACGACCTGCCACGTTTCAGTCCTGCGCAACATGATTCTCACTGGTGCCGGCGGCACCCTGTCGCTATATCTGCTGCGCTATGTGTCGTTTCACCACACCGATCTGGCGCTCAACGCGATCCTGTTAGGCCACAGCGTGGCGTCCTGGGTCGAGTACGCGTCCCTGGGACTGGCTGCTCTGGGCACTGGTCTGCAATTGCTTCGGAGTTACGGCCATGTTTGAACACATCCGCGCCGATCTGGCGGCGCACGGCGGTGATTGGGGTGCGCAGGGCTTCTGGGCACTGTTTGTCTACCGTTTCGGGCGCTGGCGCTATGGCGTACGCCCTGCCCTGCTACGCAAACCTCTGTCGCTGCTATACAAGCTACTTTTCAAATTCATCCAGATCATCACCGGCATAGAACTGCCTTGCGAAGTTCCTTTGGGTAAGGGCTTTATCATTGAGCACTCAGGCGGCATTGTAGTCAGCGGCTTTGCCCGCTTTGGGGAGAACTGCCGCATCCGCAACGGTGTCGTCATTGGTCTGTCCCGGGTCAACGAACCGTGTGCCCCCCAATTTGGCGACAACGTGGACATTGGTGCAGGCGCCAAGATACTGGGCAACATCCGCATCGGTGACAACGTGCTCATCGGTGCTAATGCCGTGGTCATTACCGATGTGCCCGCCAATAGCCTCGCCGTAGGCGTTCCGGCGGTCATAAAGCCCCGTAAAGCCCCGTAAAGCAGGTCACTGATATCGCGGCACATCGTCCGCAAGATCTGAATTTACATTTCGAACACACTTGGGATGGCCCGCCCACGTACCATTTTTCTCATCGTTTCGCTGCGTCCCGTCGGGCGCTAACCACCACAAGGCAAGACCATGGAATTCTTCGGCACCACCGTCTTTGTGTTCACCAGCATCCTTGCGTGCACTCTGGCTATCGTGCTGGCGATTCCGGCCTGGAGCCTGCTGCTGCTGACGCTAGCTGCTGGCAAGCGCGTGCTCATGCCTGCGACAACGGTTGACGCCAGCGTGGCGGTGCGCGTTGCAATACTGGTACCGGCCCACGATGAATCAGTCCATATCGTACCCACCCTGCGCTGCTTGCAGGCCCAACTCGGACCGAACGACCGTCTGCTGGTGATTGCCGATAACTGCCAGGACGACACGGCCAACGTGGCACACGCCTGCGGTGTCGAGGTGCTGGAACGCCAGCACACCAGCCTGCGCGGCAAAGGATATGCCCTGGCTTTCGGCATCGACGCCTTGCGCGCCGATGCACCGGATGTCGTGGTGGTGGTGGATGCAGACTGCTGTGTCAGCGTCGGCGGCATCCATGCCATTGCACAGAAATGCATGCAAACACAATGCCCTGTGCAGATGCTAGACCTGATGGTGGCACCGCCTGGCGCGGGCTTGCGCATACGCATGCTGGCATTCGCCTGGCTGGTGAAGAACCAAGTGCGCCCACTGGGCAGCTTTCGCCTCGGCCGCGCGTGTCATCTGATGGGCACCGGCATGGCCTTGCCCTGGGACCTGGCAGCGACAGCGCAGTTAGCCACTGGCCATGTTGCTGAAGACATGAAGTTAGGCGTGGACATGGCCATTGCCGGGCGGCCCACGCAGTTCCTGGCGCAAGCGCAAATCACCAGTGAATTCCCGATCGATACGGCCATTGCACGTACCCAAAAAACACGCTGGGAACACGGTCACCTGCAGACACTGGTGCAGGAACTACCCCGCCTGCTGGCCGCCTTCGTGCGCCGCCCGAGCGCTGCCACCCTGGTGCTGGCGATGGACCTGGTGATCCCGCCGCTGGCACTGTACTTTCTGTGCGTGGCCATCAGCCTGCCGCTGCTTGCCTTGGGCTGCTACTTCAGCGCCGCTCTTGGACCAGCCGCACTGGTTTCCCTGTCCTCGGCAGTCGCACTGGCAATGGCCATCGCGCTGGCCTGGCTGCGTCACGCCAGACACCTGTTGAGCTGGTCTGAGTTACTGACCGTTCCCCTGTACGCAGCCTGGAAGCTGCCGGTGTACGTCGCCTTTTTTCTGAGCCGCAAATCAGGCTGGACCCGGACTGCCCGCAAGGTCTGATACAGGTCTGACACACACCATGCAAAGCGGCGAATTCAACGCGTCTCCCGCGCGCAGTCTACGCCCGGCCATCGCCTGGCAGCGCCACCGGAAAGTTGGCATCATCGTGGCCCTTGTACTACTGCTCGTCGGCATTCCGCTTTCCCTGCTCATGGTCAAGAGCAGCTACAGCGCCGAGGCCGTGTTCCAGGTCTCTCCGTCGTACCAGAAGACCATGTCGGCTGACAAGGATCTGGAGCTGCAGTCAAACTCCCAGTACCGTGAATTCGTCAACCATCTCTCGCGCTCGCTGCTTCGTTATGACGTGCTGGAACGAGCGCTGACTGCGCTGTCAGTCAAGGGGATCAATCCCATGCTGCCAGCCGAGAACTCGCGCAAGTGCATCGAGCGGCTGCAGCGCACCATCTTCGTTCTCGCGATTCCAGACACTTATATGGTGCGCGCCGGGATGCGTTCCGACAACAAAGAAAATCTGCACGAAATTGTCAACGAGGTAATGGATTCTTTTCTGGAAACCACACGCATCGAACAAATCTACGGGTCCGACCAACGCGGCCAGGTGCTGACCCAGAGAGCCTCCGAGGTGCGGCGAGAAATTACAACACTCGAGTCACGCCGGGCGGCGCTGGCATCTTTCTTGAGCCTGACCACTTTTGGTGACGCAACGACCAATCCGTTTGACGTCATCCTGGCCCAGGAACGCGAAAGGCTAGCGCAAGCATCTCTGGAGCGGAGCCGCGCGCAAGCCATCTTGGCTGCGTTTGAGCGCAGAAAAGAAGTTCCTGCAGCATCCGGACGTTCGGTGATGGAAATGCGGCTACAGGACAACGGCCTGCAGGCCATGCGCAACGAAGTCATCAAGCGCAACGAAGAGCTGATGCACATCGTCCGTGGTTTGCAGGATGGTCATCCAGCTAAGAAGCCAGCACTCGATGAAATGGCTGATCTCAAGCGTCGCCTGCAACTCTCCGAGTCCGACTTTGATCAGTCAACTCTGGGTAATACCCACTCACGCTTTGTTGCCACCTTAGAACAAGCCCAGCAAGTCGAGAAGGAGCTCAGCGAGCGCGTCAAACAACTCCAGGAGCAGGCATCGCAATTCGCCAGCAGCTTTCGCGAAGCCATGCGCTACACCAGCGAGATCAAGATCCGCGAACTGGAACTTACCGACATGCGCACGCGCACCAACTATCTGGACACGGAAAGCAGCGCCTTCGGCTTTACGCGCCTGATTACACCGGCACTACCGGCAATCACACCGCAAGGTATTGGCAAGACCCGGGTCCTCCTGGGCCTGCTCGCTGCTAGTATGGCGCTAATGCTGCTCGTTCCTATGGCCATGGACTTTCTGGACAAGCGTGTCATCACCGTCGGCGATGCCGAGAAAGCGATGCTGATTCCTTCTGCGGCCTGGCTGGTGGATCATCGCGATACCGCCACCGGCATTCTGATAAAAGAGCAACTGCGACGTTTTGCCTCTACGCTGCGCCGTAACCAGGCACGCGGCGCGCGCAATGTCTACAGCTTTACCTCCGTCAAGGTTGGCGGTGGCACCACCTCGACAATTCTGGACTTGGCTCGCACTCTGGTGGAACTGGGCTCCCGCACGCTGATCATTGACGCTGACTCGCTGACCAGCACCTCTGCACTCGGGTCCGACGCCCAGGGTCTGACGGATGTGATGATCGGGAAAATTACAGCGCAGGCCGCCATCACGCCGCAACGACATTTCGGCAGGAAATTCAATGTGGTGCCTTATGGACTTTCGACTGACAGCGGCATCAAACGTCTGGATGTATTCAAGACTGCGTTAGAGACCTGGCGCGCACAATTCGACATGGTGCTGATCGATTTGCCGCCGCTGCTGCCCTCGGCCGATGCCGAATTGCTGATAGACGCCATCGGCCAGGTGTTCCTGATGGTGGAAGCCGAGGTGCTGACCAAGGCAGACGTGGTGCGCGCGCGGGTACAACTCGAACGTATGGACCCCGAGGCAGTAGGGCTGATCGTCAACCGGGTACCAGTTGAAAGCGGAGGCAACTCCATCCGTACGCAGCTCGTGGAGACCATTACGGGAGGTCGTTTCAGCCACTTTATGGGTAGTTCGCCATGGGCGCTGCGCTGGAGTTTGCTGCGGCTCAGGTTGCAGCAGTGGCGCCAGGGTCTGCGAGGATAGTACCCAAAAAACCAGCCGGGTCAGCAAGCGGCCCATCCGCAGCACACAGAGAAACGCTAAGTACGACGGCGCACTGCCAACAGCCGGTTCATGGACGTTGCCACGACTTAGGCCAGCACCCGCCGGAAAGCGCGGGCGGGCGCTGCAACATCAGTGCTGCTCGGGCTATGGGACACGGGCTTGCGCGCCTTGATACCTTCACCCCAGCCCAGCAGTAAAAATAGCAGGGGTTCCGTTTGTGCACCCATATAGACCGAGGCAAAGGCGACGAAGCACATCAAATAGATGCCGGCAAAGGTGAACCCCAAGGGAGCCTCACCCGGGGGCGACTTCAAGCCAAAACTGATCTGAGACACAATGGCATAGACGAACATGATGACAAAAATCAGCGGTGCAATGATCCCGTGCTGTAACGCCATCAGGAAAAAAGCGTTATCAATTGACTCCATGCCCTTGATCGTCGGTACCGTAGTCAGTCCCCAACCGGTCCACATTTTTTCGACCAGATATTCGGTATAGCGCTCCACCATGACTTTGCGATACAGCATGGTCTGGGCTTCCTCGGCAATAACCCTCCCCTCACCGGGAGTGATGTAAGCGTCCAGCGCGAGCTTGCCGCCGATGCCACCGACGACAAACATCAGAAACACAATAACCAGAGCACGCTTGCGGTTTTTCAGATTTCCCGCTCCCACCAGAATGGCTGCGGCAATTCCACCGATCCAAGGCCCGCGCGAAATGGTCATTAGCGCCATGATGGTCAGCACGATGGCTATCTGTACATCAAACGTGAACGACAACGGTTTACACCACCTTTGAATTTTTCCCAGCCATCCCTCTTGTTCTTTTTTCCACGCACCCGTCCAGACGAGCCACCGATGTAGCCGGTAAACCGCAACAACCATGATGCAGGCCAGTATCGGGTGTTCAAAGGTCCCCGCTGTGCGGGCCAGACCGAAGCGTATTGACAGGCCACTCGAGGCATCTGGAAACAGCGGGGACATCAGCCTGAAGATCGGGCTGACCCAGAATTTTGCCTCGTACAGGAACAACGGAAAAAAAATCAGAAAAATCAGAACAAACGCCTTGCATGTCTTGATGTCCATGCGTCGACTATTAATAATGTAAGAACCCATTAAATAAGGCCCGATCAGGCAACTCAACATGTAAAAAGCGTAATTCTGCGCATCCTTGTAGCCGCGACTGTTGAAGTCGGCTCCCACGCGCACCACCACATAGATGGCTAACAGCAGTTCCAGACGACCTAACCGTATGAGATGCCACTTTTCCTTAAACAGTACATACAAAATGGGAACGATGGCGGCCTGCGAGAAAGTGCGGATTGGCACCATAGGAATATGCGCCGTGAAGGTAAACGGAATACACAAAAAAATGGGAATCCACACCGTCAGGAATACTGTCTCAAGTCCATGGCGATCAACATAGTAAGCCGCCACGAACAAGGCCAGGAAAACCACATAGGCTGTCATCTCGGCAAATCAAGAAAGCTTAATTTCATGCAACTGACCCCGGCAGCGTACGAATAGTCGAAGGTATCTGCCAGTGAGTTAATGATGTGCAAGCCAAACCCGCCCTCACGGTTGAGATCAACAGGCTCCTCCAGTGGCAGAGTTTCACGCATCGGATTGAAGTACGGCCCCAACATTTCCAACAGCAACCAAACAGAGCCATCATGGTGCCTGATCTGTACTTCGATCATCGAGTTTGTGATCTCGCTGCTAGAGTGGAATACCGTGTTCGTAAACACTTCCACCGCCACCAGCGTGATTTTGTCGGCGAGGTCGTCAGTCAACTTTTGCTCTCTCGCAAAGTTACCTATAAAACTACGCAACTCGGTTATGTGACAGAGCTCGCGAGCCAAACGCAAGCGATGCGGCACGGCACCCGCGTTCGGCACAGTGGCCACTACCAACGTTAGATCATCGGCCAGATCTTGGCCTCCAATAAATCTGAGTACCGAGGCGTACACCGTTTCTACCAACGCGTTGGCACCCCATGGGGACTGGTGGTAAGGCGCCAATTCCTGCATCAGTCGATCTTCACCGTAGGCCTCGCCCTGTGAATTTTTAGCCTCTGACAGGCCATCGGAATAGCAGATCACAGAGGCGCCAGCAAAAATGTCACATTGCTGCTCGACATATACCTCGTCTGCCAGTAAGCCCAGCGGCAGGTTGGGAGAGCCGAATAGCCGGGTGTGGCCGTCACTGAGAATAATCAGGGGCGGGTGTCCGCAACAGACAACCGTGAGCTTGCCGGCAGCCTTGTCCACTCGGGCATAGAGAAAAGTGACGAAACTCTCCAGTTCGATGAGCTTGGGCGTGAGCGTACCGTGAATGGCATTGACGATCTCACCAACCGAAAAACGCTTCGCATTGCTGGTAGTCAGGCGAGTTGAAATCTGTCGCTGCACCTGTAGCTTTACATCAGCACCCAGAATCGCGGCCAAAGGACCCTTTCCCATGACATCACCAATGAGAATGTCTACGGAGTCTGGGTACACTGAAATGACCTCTATGAAATCACCATTGATGCCCTGTGCCGCCTGCGCTCGCGCCGAGGTGAACACACCTCCTGGCACCACTGGAATCGTGCCGAACAATAGGGTTTTCTGGATACGTGTGCTGTACTCAAACTCTATGGCAATTTGGTCCTCCAGCAACTGTCGCTTCTGCCGAACGCGATCTAGCAGTGTGCGATTCATGCTCTGTAGCGAAATCACACGTTGAAAATTGCGTATCTTAAAACGCAAAAACCCGAGGTTGATCGGCTTAATCATGTAGTCATCTGCGCCTAACTCCAACGCACGCATGATTTGCGTCTCGGATTTGTAACCTGAGGTCATGATGACAGGCACCCAACGCACCGCTTCGCCGCGGCGCAGCGCCTCCAGAACGACATAGCCATCGCCATCCTGCATGCCAATATCTAGAAGAACCAGATCAAAATCATGATTTTCCAGGAGTTGAACAGCGTCGTTCCCGCTCACAGCCATCGTGATGTGATAGCCCATCTCTGCCAATGGCTGGCTCAATATTCGCCGGGCTATAGGTTCATCGTCTATCAGCAAGATACGAAGGATACCTTCGACCAACGGATCGGTTACCAATGTATTCATACAGACACCTTCGCGACGAAGTTGTGCAACTGCAGCCAACGCAGAATCTGGAAACCGGCAGACTGTATTTCAGCCTCCAATTGCAACAGCAATACCGCATCCAGCGAATTCTCCCTTGTCGCAGCTTCGATTCGCACGGCTATTTTTGCTAATTGGTGGATTTCAAAGGTCATCGCGAGGCCTTTGAGCGAATGAATATGCTGCTTTATCTGCTGTGGATTCGGGTCCCAATCCTCCTCTATGTTCTTTTTTCTTGCGGGTAACTCATCAAAAAAATCACGTAACAAGGTTCCGTAAAATTGAACGTCTATTTCCGCACGAGCCATGGAGCGTTCGCTGTCAATTGCAGAAACTTTTTGTATATCGTCTCCGATAGGTTCACCTTGGTCATTGAAGTATCTTTTGCAGATCAACTCCAGGTAACGCATGGCGAACTGCGTCGGAAACATATCGATCACCCCCGCGCGCAAGCAGGCCCGCATCTCTTCTTCGGTGGGATCGTCAGCGAGCACAATCATCGTCATGGCTTTCAGACGGACACCGAGGGTGCCAGTGTCTAAATCGCGCATCGGCGCGCTGGTGGCAGTGGCCTGATCCATTACAAGTAAGCCCGCCCGGGTGTCGGTTTCAAGCAAGAAAACCAGTGCTTCGATCGAGGTCAACACCTGTAGAAACACGCCCTGCTTGAGTAAAGTGGTGTCAACGGGGGAGGACTGAAATTGTGTTGTACGAATCCAGTATGCGTGGATTAGATGCGTAACCTGCTCTGGCGCGTCTTCAGGCTTCGCCATCTGTTGTGGTGTGGATTGCGGAGTAATACACGCACCGGGCTGTAAATCGACACCATCTTGAATCGCCACCAAAACTCCTCCACGTTGCGGCAACATCGGCTGCACCACTGGTAGTGGTGCATGCGGTTAAATACCGTGTCACCGATCAAATTGCGTTGACTATCAATCCCTCGCGCTTAGTGCTGTCGCTGCGCATTTCGCATCACCAGGTACGTCCATAAAAAAGAACATTTGTACTGCCGGTTTCTAAACGACGTCCGCTCAATTGAATTCCGTTAGCGATGCTGGCAATCTCATAGAACGCGCCATCTATAGGCAAATAAAATTTTGATACGTCCCGCAATGGTGGACTGTGTCGCCATGAAAGCGTCCGCTACGGCGTTCGCCTCGCTACGAAAATTGGCGCCGGTTTCTCTCAGCGCTGGTGCATGGAACAGTCCAATAGCCGTCCGGCTAAACAGTTCCTGCCAATCACGCCCCAATGCATTCCACTCAGCTTGCTGCCGTGGGCGCAGACCGAACCAGCAACGCCGGCCTTGCACAATATCCAATAGGGAGCCAAAGTAGGCCAGTGCTCGGTCAATTGCCAATTCGCTGTGTGCAATGCGAACCTGCACCAAAATTAGCTTTTCTTGATCTCGAAAACATGACTGCACCACTGCCACCTTGCGCCAAAGTGCATGCCCTTTATGGGCGTGTTGTAACAAAAGAGCTGGCAACATCAGGGGGCTGATCGCTACAGCCACTACGGTAGCCATTGCACGCGAGATCCAGGGCGTTTTACAACCGGCATGGCTATACAACGGCACCATGATGACGTCATCCAGGCTCAGTACCGTGCGCAAAGACCATTTCAAACTCTGAATGGAGTTGCCTTGAGCAAGTGCATTTTCTAGTGTGACCTGGCCCCCCACGTAAGTATTTGCCATCACAAGCGAGTGCCGTACGCATGCACCACGGGCAAAAAAAATATCGCGCGCCAGGACTGCTCTTGGTCCTAATTCGGTATCGGCCTCTATTACACTACCTGGCCCTATTAATACTGGGCCAGTAATCCGGGCACCTGCATGAATTACCGCATCCGGGCTAGCTGCGCCCCATGGCATACGCCGCCAGTAGGCTGGGATAGCGGCTTCTTGGCTACCATCTAGCGCGAACCGCTGGGCCGCTAGCAAATCTAAAGCACATAGGCATTTCCCATATTCAACTGACATGACAAGCACATCCCGGGTACGTTCAATACAACGGAACTGTACGTCTAGCGAATCGTAATCCGCGTGAGGACCAAGTGCACAGACCTTGGAAAAGTCCGTACTAAACCAACCTGTCCAAGCCAAATCGTCATCCACGTGCAGGGCCACACCATTGGTGTGCAACAGTTCGCGTACGACGCGGCTACTCACCCAATGGTGTGCATGGCCAATGACAATGCGGTCAGTTAAGCCCACGGACATTCCTCGCAACGCACTGTAAGGATGGGCCGTCATTTTGGCATGATGCCAATTAATCTGAATGCCCCAAGGCGCGCCATCCTGCAAAACGAGTCGCAGCGCTTCTGGGTGCTCACTGACCACCACATCAATCTGTTGCACACCGGACAACGTGCAACTATCCATGACACGCTCAACAAAGCTTGCAGTACCCAATGGGAGAAGACACGCCAGTTGGTGATCCGCGCCAGGCACATCATCTGGACAAGGGTGCGTCAGGAAAAGCACTACGCGGACGTTGTTGGCCGGGGAACAGAGTACGTTCTGCATAACAAAATTTGTCGAAAATTGAACTGACTGGGTTTAATAGGCCCCGCGGCCAAAAAGCACCGCCGGGATAGTTTTGAATAGAACTTTAATATCAGTCCACAGGGAGTTCTGATGGATGTAATCAATATCCATTTCAACCTGCTGATCGAATGGAATCTCAGATCGACCACTGACCTGCCAGATACAAGTCAGCCCCGGTACGACGCTTAAGCGCGCCCGATCTCTCAAGCTGTACTTGGCAACTTCGGACACTAAGGGGGGACGTGGACCTACCAAGGTCATTTCGCCAGTCAGCACGCACCACAACTGTGGCAACTCATCAATGCTGAAGCGACGAATCAAACGACCGCATGGGGTTATGCGGGGATCACACTTCATTTTAAAGGTGACACCGTCGACGCCGTGTTGATTCCTCGCGGCAATTTTATCCAACGCCATGTCAGAGTCCACGCACATGGAGCGAAATTTTGGAAACGCAAACTCGCGCCCGCGTCGACCCACACGTTTCTGCCAATAAAGCACAGGCCCACCGTCATGCAAAGTGATGCTGAGCGCCACTATCAAAAACAGAGGTAACAATAAGAGCAAACCCGGAAACACCACGAAAATGTCCATTGCGCGTTTTACGACGCGTAAGTTGCTCGCCATAACGGCCCACACAATACGTTTTCTGGCCGCCTGAAACTGACTCGCGCGTTGGCTAGGTATCTTGGGCGGGTGGCATATTTTCATGATGTAGATGGCTAGGAACTTCGCTACAGTTAATTCGGTGATCTTTATTAGATATCAGCGACGACTTCATCTTGTGTCCGGATTGTGAATTGAAAATATTTTTACCAGCTCTGTATAACTACATCTGCCCGAGTCAATTGATTAATCAAAGTGTCTATTGAACCCGAGTAATTCGAAAGTGACTCACGAACAACCTATTAATCAGTTTTTCTTTTTAGCGGGCGCGAGATTTAGTGCGAAGCATCAACAAGCTGTTCGATCACATAGCAATGCGGCAAATCATTGATTTGATTGTTAGGATCGTCAGCGATGTGTGTAAGCGCATGGCGCAAGTACGCTTCGGGATCGATGCCGCTGAGCTTCGCAGTGCCAATCAGCGCATACCCGATCCGCTGCCGGCGCCTTCCTCACGAACAGGAAATTTTTCCTGCCCAAGGCCGCTCCGCGCAGAGCGCGTTCAGCGGCATTGATAGATATCTTTGCAATGCCGTGATCGCATTACAGCAACAACGCTTGCCACTAGTTGAGTGCGTAATTGATAGCCCTGTTCGTGTCGACCGTAGCCGACCGAGGTCCCAAACACGCATGTAGCCATGCCTCGAGGTCCATCAGCAGCCAGGCTGGTTTCGATGACATCAGGTTGGATGCTTTACCGACATCCCGGTATTGCTCTCTGTGCGATCGCTTTGTTCAGCGTGGTTAGGTCGAATAAATATGGAAGATTGGTTGTCTGGACGCTTAAGAACCAGCTAAGTTACTAGTGAAGTTACCTTAAAGATTTTTGGCATTTCCGAACGCAACAAGGCCCTTCGTTCGAAGGGCCCTCTTGTTTGCTGCTTGTAACTTAGCCTGACGATGACCTACTTTCACACGTGTTGACGCACTATCATCGGCGCAACGTCGTTTCACGGTCCTGTTCGGGATGGGAAGGGGTGGTACCGACGCGCTATGGT
>CAILRJ010000442.1 GCA_903836575.1 uncultured Burkholderiales bacterium | reverse complement strand
TGGCAATACATCGCCCGCGAACAGCTGGAACTGCCGCCGATCTATTTTGCGCACGAGCGCGAAGTCATTCCGCGCAACGGCTTGCTGGTGCCGCTGACCGACCTGACCCCGCCGCTGCCCGGCGAAAAAGTCGAAACCATGATGGTGCGCTTCCGTACTGTTGGCGACATTTCGTGCACCTGCCCGGTTGCCTCGGACGCCGACACGGTCGATGCGATCATCGCCGAAACCGCCGTCACGCAAATCACCGAACGCGGTGCGACCCGGATGGACGACCAGACCTCGGAAGCCTCGATGGAAAAACGTAAAAAAGAAGGATATTTCTGATGAATGCCGCAGTCGCTCCAGCCACCCCAACAACCAAACATTCCGCCGAACGCGGCCTGCTGCGCTTCATTACCGCCGGCTCGGTCGACGATGGCAAGAGCACGCTGATCGGCCGCCTGCTGTTTGACAGCAAGGGCATCTTCGCCGACCAGCTCGATGCAATGTCACGCGCCAAGCACAAGCGCACCGTCGGCGACACCATCGACCTGTCACTGCTGACCGATGGCCTCGAAGCCGAACGCGAACAAGGCATCACGATTGATGTCGCCTACCGTTATTTTGCAACCCCGAAGCGCAAGTTCATCATCGCCGACACGCCGGGTCACGAGCAGTACACCCGCAACATGGTCACCGGTGCCTCGACGGCGGATGCGGTCATCATCCTGATCGATGTCTCGAAAGTGAAGCTCGGGGACGACGGCAGTGTTGAACTGCTGATCCAGACCAAGCGCCATTCGACCATCGCCCATCTGCTGCGCATCGAACACATCGTTGTTGCCGTCAACAAGATGGACCTGGTCAATTACGACCAGACCGTCTATGACCGCATCGTCGCTGCGTACATGGAGTTCGCGGCCACGCTGGGCCTGAAAGACATCAAGCCGATTCCGTTGTCGGCACTGGCCGGCGACAATGTCGTCACTGCCAGCGACAAGCTGTCGTGGTATCAGGGTCCGACGCTGATCGACCTGCTCGAATCGCTGAGTGTCTACGATGAATCGCACGACGAGCCATTGCGCTTTCCGGTGCAACTGGTGGCGCGTCATGCCGGCCATGAAGCCAATGACTTCCGTGGCTACATGGGCCGCATCGAAGCCGGCACGGTCAGCGTCGGCGACAAGCTGACGGTGCAACCGGGTGGCCAGAGCGCGACCGTGAAAGACATCGTTACGCTAGACGGTTCACTGACGACGGCGGTGGTTGGTCAATCGATCACGCTGCTGCTCAACGAGCATGTCGACATCTCGCGCGGCGACATGATTGTCACGGCGGACCGGCCGGCCACGCTGCTCAAGAACGTCATTGCCGATGTCTGCTGGCTCTCAGAAGAGCCGCTCGACATGCGTCGCAAGTACTGGCTCAAGCACACCACGCGTCAGGTCGCGGCCAAGGTCACCGGCGTCGATACGCTGCTCGATATCAACACGCAGGAAAAGCGTCCTGCCACCGGCCTGAAACTCAACGACATCGCCCGCATCAGCCTGACCGTGCAGCAACCGCTGGCAGCCGATGCCTATGACGACATCCGCGCCACCGGTGCCTTCATCCTGATCGATGAAGTCACGCACCAGACGGTTGCGGCCGGCATGATCCGCCTGGCCTGAGGTCGTGACGTCCTACGGCAAAGTCTGGCTGGTCGGTGCCGGCCCCGGTGCCGCTGATCTGATCACGGTGCGCGGTGCGCGCTTGCTGGCCGAGGCCGAGGTCGTGCTGTATGACGCCCTCGTCACCGAGGACATGCTGGCATTGTGTCCGCAAGCGGTGCTGATCCCGGTCGGCAAGCGCTGTGGCCTGCGTTCGATGGCCCAGCCGATCATCAACCAGCAAATCATCGACGCTGCCGCCAAGTACCGTCGCGTCGTGCGACTCAAAGGTGGCGACCCGATGCTGTTCGGTCGGGCCGACGAAGAATTGCGTGCCATTGAATCGCACGGCATCGACTGCGCAGTCGTGCCCGGTATCACTGCGGCACTGGCAGCGGCCGCATCAAGCAAGCAACCGCTGACCCGCCGCGGCGTGGCCCGCAGCGTCGCGTTTTTTACCTCCAGCACCGCGCCGGACATGCCGGAGCAATCGACGCTACCGGCCTGTGACACGCTGGTTCAGTACATGGGCGGGCGCGAAGCGGTGAAGACCGCCCGCAACCTGCTGGCACTCGGTCATGCGCCAGCTACCCCTGTGATCGTGGTCGAAAACTGCAGTCGTGCCGACGAACACATCTACCGGCTGCCACTGAGCCAGCTCGAAGAAGGACTGGCTAACTGCAGCGGACCGGTGCTGATGATGATTGGTGCAGCGATGGCGGCGCGCGATGTGACGGCGCTGCAGTTGCCGGACTAGCGCCGGCGCTGCGCAAAAAAACCACGCTCGCTCGAGCGTGGTGCTTGAAAACTTCCACCATGGTTTTTCACTTTCCGCCAACCCTGCGTGCCAACATCGTCGCGCAGGGTCTTACTTCGTGACGACAGCGATTAGAACGTATGCGTCGCCGTCGCGTACAGGAAGCGCCCGCGTACATCGCTGTAACTGATGTCATAGCCACCGACGAACTGGCCGGTGCTGGCGGCATAGTTGGCAGTCGGCGGATTGCGGTCGAACAGGTTCTTCATGCCCAGTGTGAACCGGGTTGCTTTCAGACCGGCGAAGGTCACCTGGGCATCGAAGGTCTGATAGGCATCGACCGTGTGACCGGAGCTCGCACGGTTACCCTGCACATCGTTGTAGGCCTGCTGGTAATTCTGGGCCAGGTTGGCCATCCATGGTCCCTGCTCGAAGGTGGCGCTGGCATTGTGCTTCCAGCGCAGGATCACGCCGCCACCTGCCGTCAGTGCCTGATTTAGCGAGCTGGTGTAACCGCCATCGGGACCCTGCACATCGTACTTCTGCATGTAGGTGCCGCTCAGACGCAGGGTGACTTTTTTACCTTCCTGCAAGCGCAGTCCGTACTTCACATCGACATCCACGCCGGTCAACTGGGTCTTGAACAGATTGGAGTTGGTCTGCTGGATCGACGTGATGGCACCCAAACCGCTGACGTTGGACGGGTCGGCGGCAGCGCGTTGCACGTAGGCCGCATATTGTGTGGCGCGGGCGGCATTGCTGAGGATGTAGGCCGAACTCAGGCCGCCACCGACAATCGCGTTCTTGAGGTTGACACGAAACGCGTCGAGCTCGATCGTCAACTCCTTGACTGGCTCGAACAGCACGCCAAAGGTAAAGGAGATCGATTTCTCAGGCTTGAGGTTCGGATTGCCGCCGGTGACGGTAGCGAACTGGTTGTTGCAGTCCGACGGCAGGCCGGTCGCGATCACCGGGCAACGCAGCGGATCACGGGTACCGTTGGCCGTCACGCTCGAGGCTTGTGATGCATACAGATCCGTCAGGGAAGGCGCACGGAAGCCGGTGCCAACGGCACTGCGCAACAGCAAGGTGCTGACAGGCTGCCAGCGCAGCGACACTTTCGGATTAATGGTGCTGCCGACGTTCTGGTAATTGTCATAACGCACCGCAAAATCCGCATCGAGTTTCTTGATCAGCGGAACACTGAGTTCGACATAGCCGGAGCCGACATTGCGTTGTGCAGTTTCCGGCAACTGGTTACCACCTTGACCGGCGATATCACCGTTCTGGATCGCCAGCGACGGATCGTACTGGAAGCGCTCCTTGCGGAACTCGGTTCCTATCGCCACGCTGAGCGGCCCGGCAGGCAAGGTCATGACTTCACGCGAGGCCTTGGCATCGATACTCATCACCGAGGTTTTGGAGCGGTACACAGTGCCGACGAATTCAGCAGCACGGGCGGCCGCCAGCGCCGCCGGGTCGGCGGTGACACCGAACGGATTGATCACACCGCTATCGAGCAGCGGCAGGATTTTCGAGTACTGCGGATAGCCGCTCCAGAGGTTTTCCTTGACCAGACTCTGGCTGTACAGAAAGCCGGTATCGTAGTCCCAGCCGGCAAAGCTGCCACGCACGCCGGTAACGAAGCGGCTGGCATCGGACTGGTCGGTCTGGCGGCGCGTGCCATTGGCTTCGTCGCGATAATTCAGGATCAGGGGCTGGCCGCTCAAGCCATTGGCCGCCGCAAAGGCTTGCGGATAATAGGGCGAGGAAGGTGGCAGCAGAAAGGCGCCCGGATACGGCACACCGAAGGTTTTGGCAAACGGCACCGTGCCCAATGCCGGGTACTGGGTGGCGATAAGGTTTCTGAAAAACGCGTTGTAGGGATTGCTGGCGGGCAGGTTGTTGTTGTAAGTCAGCGGCACCGGCTGGATCGTGGTGGTGGTCTTGTTCTGGCTGTACCCGCTTTCGAAATAGGCTTCGGCATTATTGCCCAGTGCCAGCCGACCGTTGAGCAGCAGGTTGATTTTTTCGGAGCCGGGTTGCAGCGACACGTACGGGCTGTTATCGAAGCTGCAGCGGGTCGGGGTGTACGGAGACCGCTGCGAGACCGGTCCGCAATTGGCCAGATTCGGGTTACGCAGCGCGCCGGTTTTCGGAATCAGCACGTTGGCCGGGAAGGTAATCGAAGACAGGTTGTCATTACCCTGATCGGTATTGATGCGGCGGGCATAGGCCCGGTCGGCACCGAAGATGGGACCGATTCGTTGCACGTTCGCGCCGTAGGTCAGGTTAAAGCCCTGCTCGCTGAAGTTGCCGATGCCACCGAAGAGCGAGGCTTTCTTTTCGCTGCCGTTGCCGCCTGACGTCGGTGCGCCATACGAGCCGGTGACTTCGGTGCCGGTGAAGTCCTTGCGCAAGATGAAGTTGACGACACCGGCAATGGCGTCACTGCCATACACCGCGGAAGCACCGTCCTTGAGAATTTCGACCCGCTCGATGGCCGACAGCGGAATGCTGTTGACGTCGACGGCAGCACCGGCCAGACCACCCGAGCCACCACCGTAGACCGAAATGCGACGGCCATTCACCAGTACCAGCGTGCGGGCGCTGCCCAGCCCGCGCAACGACACCGCAGAAATCGACCCGGTCGAGGTGCCGGCCGCCGCCGCCGTCGACACCAGACCGGCGCTGCTGAACGCACTGATCTGACGGATCAACTCTTCGGTCGAGGTGGCACCACTGCGTTCGATATCCTCACGCTTGATAATTTGCACCGGCAGCGCGGTTTCTGCATCGATGCGCTTGATCGACGACCCCGTAATTTCAACCCGTTCTGTCCTGGCAGGCGCACTGTCGGCGGCCTGGCCGAAAGCAACGGTCGGCAGTACTAGACACGGCACTAAAGTAGCGGCGACGGCCAAGGCAGATTTTTTTAATTTCAACTGGTATGCAGACATGCGGGTGAACTCCTGGAAGGGATCGGTGCGACGGTGAATGCGGGTAAAAATTATTGACGCGGGTGGTCTCGCTGGTGGTCTCGGTGATGGACTCGTTGATGGCCTCCGGTACGGTTGCCTTGTGGTGATTGATGCCGGGTACTGGCCGCATAGACGACCCGCATACGCTCCGCAGTCACCTTAAATAACTGCTAGTTTGTCGACAATCCAGCAAGTACCGTGCCCAAGGGAAGTTAAAGTGACTGACTGGTATGAAAAGTAGCCCGCCAGTCTATGATGGCTGCCGATAGCTGGCACCATCTGCGCCTGGCTGCAGCTGACTGTGTGATGTGACAGAAGCACCAGGCGCATGCACTTGGTGCGGAAAGACCTCTGCACTGGTGCAACAGTTATCGGAAAACACCAAACCGGGTTGAATTTTCGGTATGCAATTTGCTTTTAAAAATACGACACCACCGCGCTTGCGGCCAACCTTACTGCGAAAGAACTGACCGATGACGCTCACTAAGTACTCACCGATACCGCGACCGACCTTGCACCAGACGACTGCCCTGCTGATGCTATTGCTCGCCTTGCCTGTCAGCGCCGCCGGTGTCGATACGAAGGCACGGCAACCGCAGATCGAACAAATCGTGGCGGAGAT
>CAILRJ010000441.1 GCA_903836575.1 uncultured Burkholderiales bacterium | reverse complement strand
TACGCTGTTGCTTGCCGGTGGTGCCGCCCAGGCCGCCGACTGGAGCGACACCTATCTGGGTTACCGCTACGGCAGCCAGTTCGCCGAGCCGTACAACCAGAAAGACATCAGCAAGAATATTTTTTCGCTGACCCATGCCAGTGGCTACAAATACGGTACCAACTTCCTCAACGTCGACGTGCTGCTGTCGGACAGCAAGGATCCGGCCAAAGCAAGTACCTCCAGCGGTGCGCAGGAAATTTACGTGGTGTATCGCCACACACTGGACATCGGCAAGATGACCGGATCACCGATCGCTTTCGGCCCGGTACGCGGCGTCGGCATTACCGGCGGCTTTGATGTCAATTCCAAGAACGATGCCGGCTACGGTTCGAAAAAACGCATGCTGGTACTCGGCCCGACGCTGATGATGGATGTCCCCGGCTTCCTGAATCTCAGCGTACTGATGCTCAAAGAAAGTAATCAGCCGTATTTCATCAACGACCGCTATACCTACAAGCTGCATCCGATGCTCAGCGCCGCCTGGGGTATCCCGCTGCCGGTCAGCGCCGTACCGACCTCGTTCGAGGGCTATGCCAATTTCATCGCCGCCAAGGGCAAAGATGAAGTCGGTGCTGGCACCTCACCGGAAACCAATATCGACATGCAGGTCATGTTCGACGTCGGTTCGCTATCCGGCATGGGCAAGAATACCTTCCGCCTGGGGGTCGAATATCAGTACTGGAAAAACAAGTTCGGTGGTTCGGCATCGATCGCCGGCACCAAGGCCAGCACACCGATGATCCGGCTTGAATACCATTTTTAAATACCGCGTCTAAGCTCTGCATCACAAAAAAAACCACCGCATGGCGCTTGCCGGACGGTGGTTTTTTTTTGCGCCTGCATTTATCGGTCAGGCAACCCCATGCGCGGTGAACCACGCCAGACATTTTTTCCAGCCCTCCTTCGCATCGGCCTCCACATAGCTGGCCCGATAGTCGGCATGAAACGCATGACCTGAACTCGGAAACACGACAAATTCGGATTGGCTCTTTCCTTTGGCCAGCGCTTGCTTCATCGTCGCGATGCTTTCCTGCGAAATACCGGTGTCCTTGCCGCCGTACAGGCCCAGCACGGGCACGGTCAGCGTCGGTGCCAGTTCCGTCGCCGACATCGGGTTGAGTGCCGACTTGTTGCCCTGCAGCTGGCCGTACCACGACACGCCAGCGCGTACCTTCGGATTGTGAGCCGCGTACAGCCAGGTAATCCGTCCGCCCCAGCAGAATCCGGTGATACCCATCCGCGTGACATCGCCGCCGTTGGCCTTCGCATAGGCGACGACCGCATCGAGGTCGGTCATCACTTGCGCATCGGGGACTTTCGCAACAACGTTCTTGATCAGCTCCGGGATCGAGATCGCCGCTTTGGCATCGCCCTGACGCAGAAACAGGTCCGGTGCCAGCGCCAGATAGCCGAGCTTGGCAAAGCGCCGCGCCACATCGGCGATGTGTTCGTGCACGCCAAAAATTTCGGAGATCACCAGAATCACTGGCAGGTTGCTCTTGCCGGCAGGTTGCGCGCGATAGACCGGCACGTCCTGACCATTGACAGTCACGCTGATGGTGCCGGCGGTCAGGCCGTCGGTGTCGGTCATGATCATGGTCTGCGCCGCCACCGGCATGACGGCAGCAGCAAAGCCGGTGCCGATCGAGACCTTCATGAAGGTGCGACGGTCAAAGCCGTCAGGGAATGCGCTTGCGCCGATCAACGATGCGGCGTCCTGCTTCTGGTGATCATCCATGGCTATCCTTAGTCGAGGTGGTCAAACGGTCAACGAAAACTGCAGTGGCAATCATAGCCAATCAGGCACGATTGCGCATCAGTGCGCCTCATCCCAGTTCTTGCCGATACCGACTTCCGCCGTCAGCGGCACCTTCAGGTCAGCCACTCCCGCCATCAGCGCCGGCAATTTCACCCGCACCAGTTCCAGCTCCTCCTGCGGCACTTCGAGTACCAGTTCATCGTGCACCTGCATCACCATCAGCGACTTCAAGCCATCGGTCTCCAGCCAACCCTGCACCGCCACCATCGACAGCTTGATCAGATCAGCCGCCGTACCCTGCATCGGCGCGTTGATCGCGGCGCGCTCGGCACCTTGCCGGCGCGGACCATTCGGCGAATTGATTTCGGGCAACCACAAACGACGCCCGAACACGGTTTCGACATAGCCATGCGCCTTGGCTTTCAGACGCGTCTCATCCATGAATTGCTTGACCCCGGAAAACCGGGCGAAGTATTTGTCGATGTAGCTCTGCGCGGCGCCACGCTCGATGCCGAGATTGCCGGCCAGTCCGAATGCGCTCATGCCGTAAATCAGACCGAAGTTGATGACCTTGGCATAGCGGCGCTGTTCGGTCGTCACGTCGGCGGCACTGGTCGAAAAAATTTCGGCGGCGGTGGCGCGATGGATATCGATGCCGTCGGCAAAGGCGCGCAACATGTTGGTATCGCCCGACAGGTGCGCCATGATGCGCAATTCGATCTGCGAATAATCGGCCGAGACAATCACGCTGCCGGCCGGTGCGACAAAGGCTTCGCGGATGCGCCGGCCTTCGGCGGTACGGATCGGGATGTTCTGCAGGTTCGGTTCGTTCGAGGCCAGCCGGCCGGTCACCGCCACCGTTTGCGCATAGTTGGTGTGGACCCGGCCGGTGGTCGGATCGATCATCTTCGGCAGCTTGTCGGTGTAGGTCGATTTCAGTTTCGCCAGGCCGCGGTATTCGAGCAGCACTTTCGGCAGCGGATAATCTTCGGCCAGTTTGGCCAGCACTTCTTCATCGGTCGACGGCGCGCCGGACGGCGTCTTCTTGACCACCGGCAGCTGCAATTTTTCAAAGAAAATTTCACCGATCTGCTTCGGCGAATTCAGGTTGAACGGCTGGCCCGCCAGCTCGTAAGCCGAGGTCTCGATCTCCAGCATGCGTTTGCCCAGTTCGTGCGACTGGATTTGCAAAATGCCGGTATCGATCAGCACGCCGTTGCGCTCGATCTTTTGCAGCACGACCGCCGTGGGCACTTCGATTTTTTCGTAGACGAACAGCAGCGAGGCATCGTCGGCGACTTGCGGCAACATCGCCTGATGCAGTTGCAGCGTGATGTCGGCGTCTTCGGCGGCGTACTCGGTAGCGCGGGCAATCCCGACCTGATCGAAACAGATTTGCGCAGCGCCCTTGCCGCAGACTTCCTGGAACGTGATCGTGGTGCGACCCAGATGACGCAGCGCGAGGCTGTCCATGTCATGGCTGCGGTGGGATTCGAAGACATACGATTGCAGCATCGTGTCATGCGCAATACCGCGCAACGCGATGCCGTGGTTGGCAAAAATATGGCTGTCGTACTTCAGGTTCTGGCCGACCTTGGGCTTGCCCGGATCTTCCAGCCAGGCCTGCATTTTGCCAAGTACGAATTCACGCGACAACTGTGCCGGCGCATCCGGATAACGATGCGCGACTGGAATATACGCCGCCACACCCGGCTCGCAACACAGCGAGATGCCAACCAGTTGCGCCTGCAGCGGCACCAGCGACGTGGTTTCGGTATCGAGCGAGGTCAGTGCGGCGGCATCGATGATGGTCAGCCAGCGATCCAGATCGGCTTCGGTCAGGATGGTTTCGTAATGCTGTTCTGCCGGTGCAGCAGGTGCATCGAATAATCCGCTTTGTGCATCAGCCGGTGGCGCAGTCGCCGCGACCTCCTCCGCACTGGCCGCCGTGGCTGCGGTGGCCTCGCGCAACCAGGTCTTGAAGCCGAAGCGCGCATACAGATCGATCATCTTCGCCGGATCCTGCTCCTTCGCCGCCAGCGATTCCGGGATCGACACCATGTGGCCGTCGAGGTCGCAATCGGTCTTCACGGTGATCAGCACTTTGGCTTGCGGCAGCCAGTCCAGCGCGTTGCGCAAATTCTCGCCGACCGCGCCGCCGATGCTGGCCGCGTTCTCGACGATGCCGTCGAGCGTGC
>CAILRJ010000440.1 GCA_903836575.1 uncultured Burkholderiales bacterium | reverse complement strand
GGTCCGCACTAGCCGACAGATCGCGATCGATGACAAGCGCGGTGGCGCGACGCACTAGCTGTTCCAGCACGTTCACTTCGCGATGAAACGGCGTGCCGCTCACACACGCAATCAGGTGCGGCACGATCACGCCGTTGTCGTTCGCAAGATTAGCAAGCATGTCTGCCGGTACGATGTGCGGCAGCGCGAAGACGCCGAGTGCACGTACTTCCTGTGCTTCTGGTAACCAGCGCAGGAAATACCGCTTGCGCTGTCCTGCTGAGAGCCAGACGTCGAGCGGTTGGAGATACGGGTGCCATTGCTTACCGGCTTCATCAATGACGATAAGGTGGCTGAGCGTGCGATGAAGTTCGCTACACAGTCCGGCAATGAAAGTGGCGTGCCGCCAGCGTGGCTCCAGATGACGGCGCTTCGTGATGGTCGTACGCCCGGAAAAGATGTGGCTGTCAGTGGCTTGCAGCGCGTAGAAGCCGATTTCCAGGCTCATGCGCAGCAGGCCGCCTTGACTGGAGAAGTAATTATTGGCAGTGGCTGGTAGCAGGTGGACATAAGCAGCGAAGCGGCGGACGACGGTAAGGATGTCGCGCTGGTAAGTGGATTCGTCGGTGCCGTAGGCGAGTTTGATTCGGCGCAGCAGGTCGGTGTTGGCTAGTAACAGTGTTTCGAGCGGTGTGGACGTCATGCCCGAAACCGTCAAAGGATCGGTGGTGGTGGGTATAGCTGCAGGTGGATTTTCATTGGGAATCGTCGTATCAGGCGTGGCGGTGCCCGCTGACAAGCCTGGTGGAGGCGTTTCGCGTCGCGACTTAAAAAATGGAAAGGAAGACATTTCGGCATCGAAGAATGAATTCCGAACAGCGTCATTGATGTCGCGGACTACGGCCATACGAAAAAGTGGTTTCGGGGTGCCGCTTTCGGGGGATTGACCATTGCAAGGGCGTTGGTGCACTTCAAATCCGAGAATGGTAGATGTTACGGTGTGCGTTGATTTTTGCCGAGCTCTTCTGATGCCAAACAAGCACAACACCGACCGCCGCCATCACATTCCGAAGATGAAATTCAAGATGCAGAACTGGCTGGAATATGACGTGGGACTGCGGCGGAGTAGCAGCCAGACCTTGTGGATTGAAGATACTGCACTGGGTCAGTGGCAAAGCGTTGGACCGGGCGGGCAGGCGCGTTATCAGGGTATCACCATTGAGACGTGCTCGATGCTGCGCGCCGCCATCAAGATGGCGCGACGGCAAACAGAAGGCTTGTTGGCGTCGGTACTGACGTTGATGAATCTGACGGTGTCTGGCTCGGATCACACGACGGTCAGTCGCCGATCAGCCGGGTTGGCGATCATGAAATCGGCGGCGGCACCAAACGGACCGTTGCATGTGTTAGTCGACAATATCGGCCTGGGGGTCTTCGGCGCGGGCCAATGGCTGGTTGCAAAACATGGCGCGAAATCCCGCCGGACATAGCGCAAGCCCCATTTAGCGGTCGACTCCGACAGTGGCATGATCGTCGCGCAAGCGCTCACCGATCGCAGGTGGGGCCACTGCTGGGGCAGATCGACCAAGAGATAGAAAAAGTCATCGCCGATGGTGCCAACGATGGCGCGCCCAACTATCAAACGATCGCGCAACATGGTGGCAATATCGAGGTAGTAATTTCAGCACGCAAAACGCTGTTCCTGGCACGGCGTCGTGTGCAACCAATCAGCGTGATCGTCATATTGAGAAACTCAACACAGAAGGCCGGTTAGCCTGGCAAAAAGCCACGGGCTTCGGACAGCGTGTCTTGGACGAGACAACCATGGGCCGCTACAAATCCTTGATTGGTCCTCGGCTGCGTTCAAGAGGGTTTGCGGCGCAACAAGCCGAGGCTGCCATCAGGATCGTTGTGTTAAACCGCATGCTGGCCGCCGGATGCCCAAGGTCCGTTAGCAGCCAAAAAATGGCTGCATTATTGGGCAGGGGTTGGAGAACTGTCGCCTTCGACTTTGAAGTGCACCAGCGCCGTGACACGAGCGACTTGATGACAGAAACCGCTGTTTGACACGACAAGGTGATGCTTCTTATAACGGGGAACAGCGCACCGGTGCACGCGTTCCTCAAACAACGATCGAATTCAAATACAAGATTTTCCGGCTGAAGGATATTGGCATCGGAAAACTCGTCCGTACCTGTAGCTCTGTGTCCAAACCGGCGGAAGTTGTCCAACGGGGTAGCGGGAAAAATTTGTTCGTCGGACCGATGCAGAGAGGCTGATTTTGGGCCAGTTTACAGCTAAAAACTTGCACGAAAAGCACTGCCAGCTCGTTGATGTATGCGGAAACAGTGCAAATCAGGATTTCAGTCACCACCTTTGGGAGATGGACAAATTCCGCCGGTTGCGGCTAAAACCCCAAAAACCTTTATGCAAAGCTTTCCATAACCGTTTCACTACACCTCAGGCCCAGTTTAGGCGGGGAGTGTTAAACGTGAGCTAAGCAACCCCTGAATACGCATGATTCGCTGCCGCAATTCGGTTTGTTTAAACATAAACGCTGTCTGGTCCCTTATCGTTAGGGAATGCGGCGTTGCGGGAAGCTGCGATTCGCTACGAAATTTTACGAACGGCGTCGAATCAGTTGCTATTCCACAAAGGTTATACATCTCCAGCGCCCTCTGATGGCTGAGGGCTCGGAACTCATGAGGGCCATAAATAGGGAAGTAAGCATCCCAATGAATCGAGATAATCGCATCTGGCTTAAATCGCGATTCTTTGCACCGGGTAAGACAATCTCCTGCACTAGAAAACCATTCTCCTCGGTGAATTAATTCGTTTTCTCGCAAAGTTTGTAAAAAGTCGGGCTTCGCGTCGTTTGGATAGGCAATATCGACAGCAAGCAGTTTTTTGACACCGATCCCTTTGTGCTTCAGATGTGCGGCGATATAGGCTTCAGATCGGCCATTGCCGCTGCACAGCGACAGCAGATTCACTTCTTTAATCCCGGGATTTTGTTGCCGGAGGCGGTCATACAAATATTCGGCTGCAATCCAGTTTTGTTGGTCAGACAGGTAACCTTTAGGCAAACCATCCTTTATCGCATTCCAAACCGGAGGATATCGCAAAGGATCGTCAGACAGCGGTTTGTCGCGTTCCAGCCGGTCGATCGTTCCTTGCATGATTTCTTGAATTGATGCGTCGATGTTGATTGGCGTCGGGATTGGTACTTGAGCCGAGGCGGGTGGCGTCAAGCTCCTCAGAAGCGAGGCGTTGCTGCAGACCGCCGGACGCGGCACCGAGTTGCAACTGCGCCGCGCGAATTCCTCTTTCAAGGCCTTTTTGAGTTCATCCAATTGCGCTTCCGAATGCACGAACCGGGGCCCGCGGCTTTCGCGTCCCTGACGAATGACGTCTTCCAAGGCGATGTCGAGAGCATGGTCCGTTGGCGTTGCGTCAAAGCGTGTCAGAACTTCCCGGTAGGCGATCAGGGTCGCATTGCGCCCAATGCCGGCATGGCTGATGACCATCGGTTCCGGCTGATTGCTGGCGGCGTCCGTGCTTGCCGGACCACACTGCGCCAGATGGGCATTCATCAAGACATCCGCCTCTTTGATTTGCGCACTGCGCAGTAGCTTGTCGGTGAACCGCAAACCTGCTTGTGTCAGCACCACGGTCCTGATTTTTGTTCGATCCAGCACATCGACTGCCGTCAGCGCATAGCGGCATTGGTGCTCGTCCGCCGACAATTCCTTCAGCACCGTAACCTCGTATCGACCAGCCAGAACGAGCGGTCCGGCGTTTTCCGACCTCCCCTCCCATTGCCCACGCAGTTGTGCAAGGATGGTTTTTTGTACCGACTGGTCAGGCGTGCGGTGCGCTTTTCGCGAGACGAACTGAAACAAACCCTGACCCGAATCCAGCCCTTGCACCAAAAACTTTTCACATAAGCCTAGTTGTTGTGGTGACTGGGCCGCAATGGCGATCCTGACCGGTCCTTTCACAGACTGCATTTCTGCATTACTGACGCGGGGCTGCTGGAATGGGATGCGATTTGCGTGAATACAGGCGTCGCCAAGACGTGTTCCTGTCATGTGCTTTACTCGAACGGCAGTGCGCTGCGGGCAAATTACGCCAGCGACATGGTTGCCAATTTCTCCTTCATTGGCAAGGGGTTCCCGCTCGCAGGCATAGGTCGTTGCACCTAGGCGTTGCCACAAACGTTGCCACAAATTCTGACTGTTCTGTCGGGCGACGCTTGGCAGTCCCGGTTGCGCCGCCGTCAAAGTTGAGGGTGATGTACATGGAGTAATTGGATCATGATTCATGTCTCGGTTTCCTGGAATCCGCAACTGCTTGAATTGCGACAGTGCTTAAGTTGTGCGGGTGGTGATAGCCGATAGCAACCCAGATAAATGCCATCGTCCATGTGCCAACCAATCTAAGAAGTTGCGTCGATTGAAGACTTAAGCGATCGCTCGGTTCAAGCGAATAGCGAAAACTTCTGTTTGTGTCGCCCGCAAGAAGACGGTTCCAATTTTTTTCTCGTACGCCAGTATTGGTGCACTTTCGCAATTTGGGAAAATGAAGAAGTGGAAAAGCTACTTTGGGGGGAGAAAACAGAATTCGGAAAAAATAGAACGCTAAGGTCTGCGCGCAAGCGTAAATGGTTGCAATGATCATCAAGCGCGCCACCGGCGCCATGACTGACACAGAAAGACGCCTTGATGGAACCCCCGACAGTGGCAGGTCGGGACCGACCTGACCCGCAGCACAAAGCTGTTAGGGTTGCCAATCCATGCTTAGTAGTCCTGTGAGCGGACAATTATTGTAGTTGTGTGCAAAGTTTTTTTACGGAAAATTTCAGAGTGCTATTTTTTCCGAATTCTGTCGTCAACCCCACTTTGTAACCGCCCGCGGGTGTTGGAGCATTCTAAAATTTTTGTCAAAGAAACTGGACATGACACCGCCTCACACCGAAGCGCTGGCAAATCGATTTCCCTCCTCCGATCAATTGCTTTGGAACTAACCCTCCGCCCATGACATACATGGGGGATTCTTGTCCGGACTCGGCAAAAGGAGTCCGCGCCAGTGCCCATGACAGACCAGATTTAACCCGATCGATAACCCGCTTCTTCAGCAATGAGGAGATGCTGTTGCCATCGGCCAATAACGTTTCGTTGACATCGCTACATGTCATTTTCTGGATCAAATAATGTCCCCTAGATCAGCATCTGTCCCAAGAACCATGCCCGTGCATCCATTAGGCTCTCCGGACATCAGCACATCGCGGTCCGCAAGTCCGTTAAGTAATCCAAGCCCATCGGTCATGCGTTTTGAGCGACTGAGGCTTTGGTGGAACAACTTGCGCACACCTCGATCTCTCGCAACATATTTTGACGCAAAAGTCGTCCAGCCCAACGATACGAGGATCTGCTGCCCGAACAATGAGGCAACAATCTGGATCAACGCGACTTCCTCTTCAGGCGGGCCTGGTAAGCCAATTCACGCGAGTCATTTCAAGATCGAGCGCACGGTACCGAAGAGCACGACAACAGACGAAATAAGAAAAAGCTCAACCTACAGAATTGGTCAGTCGCCACCCAAAGAGACCTGCATGGATTTCCTGGTTGCCGGTCTGGAATCGGGTCTGGGCCTTTTCCAGTTCGTCTCCGAGCGGACACATACGAAAAATACGAGTAGAAGCAATACGGCTGTCGTCCAGTTACTGGAAAAAAAAACTGAAGGAGATTGTGGACGACAAAGGCCCTAAGCTAGAGCTGGGTGGTCGATTCACAGTACGAAAATTTGAGCGTGTGGGGCCAGAAAGTGACCTCTCGTGATGCAGCCGCTTTCTCCTGACAGTC
>CAILRJ010000439.1 GCA_903836575.1 uncultured Burkholderiales bacterium | reverse complement strand
CCTTGTGGATCGATCACAGCGATGGCGCGTGCACGCCAGAACCCGGGCAAGTCCGGTGCTTTTTTACGTGCTTGCGGCGACACGCGCATCGCAACAAGACCATCGTCGGCATCCCCATCGATGTGCTCCCATTTGGTGTTGCATTTGGCCGGAATCAGGAAGTGCCTGTTCTGGCCACCGGCGGTGAGTCCGCAGAGAATTTCCGCGGACAGGAAACCGCGATCAAAGACCGTCAGCGAGGTATCAGGAATGGCGGGCACGAGCGCTTTTGCATACCGCATTTCATGGATTTCATAGGGACCGAATACGGCATCAACCACCAGGTGGGTCGGAATGGATATCACCGTTATACCCTGCACTTGCGGGTAACTTGCGGCGGTACGTAACGTGGCGCCGTCCATGGCCGGCAACCGCAATCCGTGGAACAGGTAAGCCTCTTTGTCCCGGGCGCCCCCTGCCTGTGCCGACGCGTGAAAGAGCCATTCGAGCGGAGCGGGCCCAAGCCGTTCGCGGCCTTGTACAACCCAGGGCTTAACTGAACGGCATTACCGACCCGCCCGAGTAACCGGATTAAAAATGACCCGCTCGCCTTGCAGCAACGCTAAGGTTGAGGTCGGCAAATCAAGGTACCAGCCTTTCTGAGCTGAGTAACTGACCAGACGGTTCGACGTCAGGCAGAACGCTGTGAAATCGGTGGTCTTCGCTATGACCCCGGCAAGTATGATTTGCTTGACCAGCACCAAGCGACCCGGCACGTTGGCGCTTTGCGAAAAACGCAACATCTGCAGTTGCAAGCCGACCACAGCAAATAGTCCGAACGCAAGCATGACAATGGCGATCATCATTTCAATCAGCGTGACGCCGTGCGGGCGACGCGGCAGCCAACCCGACGGGAGAGAAGGAGCGCACCCTCATCGCTGGCACCTCAGGGACAAATAGTCGTAGTCAGCGACGAGCGTCCGGTCAATTCGACCGACACCAGGCGACCGATCTTGCCAGTGCGCGTGTCACAAAGTTTGAAGGTGGCCGAGGTAGTGGCCTGACCAACAGAGTTGAACTCAATCCAGCCAGCGACGGGCCCCGTCACAGTCATCCGCGCGGCTAACGGCGGGCCGGAAAATACTAGTTTTTCAGTCAAGCTACGCGTCTTGTTATGGTCGGCGTCCGCAAATACCAACTTGTTAGTTGTCCAGTCGGACCCGCAAACACTGTCGTCGGCACTGGCACACAGCAGCACGCTGGCATTGATACGCGATGCCTCACTGCGCGCCGTCTGTAACGCCAGCAAAAATTTTCGGGCTTCAGCGGTGATGCGTGTTTCGAGGATGAAAGATTGAAATGAAGGGGCGGCCAGACCAAGCAGAATGGCGATAATCGCTATCGCAATCAGTAATTCCACCAAGGTGAAGGCCGCGGCAGAGGACAAGGAGTGCGAAGTTGGGGCAATAGTCATGGAAGTAAAAAATTATTCGTTAGAAAGATTTCTTACTTACAGCTTATTACGCGTCCTTGATCACTGTAAATACCATTAGTTAAATTGAAGCAACCATTGATCACATTGTCGACGAGGTGTCTCAGGGCGCTGAAATGCGACCCTTACTGACGCTTTCGCCATCCGTTGCTTTGAGCGTCCAGAACGACAGCGAGGACAGGACCGTCATCACGCCTAGTGTCAGGAATGCATGATGCAGTGCACCGGTGACGGCCAATCGATTCGACTCCGGCAACCCGCCAAGGTACCAGCCGGTGACCAGAGAACCACAGGCCAGCCCGAAGCTCATCGACATTTGCTGCAGCGAACTGGCCAGCGTGCTGGCCATGCTGGTGTCAGCATGGCTGATATCGGCGTAGGCCATCGAGTTCATACTGGAAAATTGCAGTGAATTGAACAAGCCCTGCGTCAACCCGAGCAGCACGATCAACGCCAGCGGTGTTGATGCCGAGACGGTTGCGAACAGGCTGATCGTCATACCGATCAGCAAGGTATTGACGATCAGCACCTGGCGATAACCGAAACGCCGCAGCAGGCGTGCTGCCATCAGCTTCATGCCCATCGCCCCCGCCGCGGCCGGCATCATCAACAGACCGGATTGCCAGGCCGGCAGACCCAATCCGAGTTGATACAGCAAGGGCAACAGGAACGGCAAGCCACCCAGACCCAAGCGTGTCACAAAGCCGCCCACCACCGACACGCGGAAGGTGCGTACCCGGAACAGCGTCAGCCGTAACAACGGAGATTCGGTCCGGCCGGCATGCCAGATGTACGTCGCCAGCAAACACAGCGTCAGCAGTAACAGCACGCCGCTCGAGGTCGCATCCAGCTTGTGTTCACCAAAAATTTCCAGCAACCACGACAGCAGCGCGGTACCGGTTCCAAATAGCACCATCCCGACCACATCGAGCGGCCGCTGCGTGTCCCCACGGTAATCCGGCATGTGCCGGTGAATCAGCCATTGTGCCGCCAGTCCGACAGGAACATTGACAAAAAAAATCGCCCGCCACGACGTCACATGCACGATCAGACCGCCGATGGTCGGCCCGAGCAGCGGCCCGATCAGCGCCGGGATGATGACAAAATTCATCGCCCTGAGCAGTTCGGATTTTGGAAAGGTGCGCACGATGGTCAGGCGTCCGACCGGCATCATCATCGCCGCACCCATGCCCTGCAGGATGCGCGCCGCCACTAGCATCGGCACGCTTTGCGACAAGCCGCACAGCACCGACGCAAACGTAAAAATAGCCACCGCTGCGCTAAAAACCCGACGCGTGCCAAACCGGTCAGCCATCCATCCACTAACAGGAATGCATACCGCCAGGCTCAGGATATAACTGGTGACAACCGCCTTCAGGCTCAGTGGCGTCACGCCAAGACTGAGCGCCATCGAGGGCACGGCGGTATTGATGATCGTGGAATCGAGCTGTTCCATGAACAGTGCAGTGGCGACGACCCATGGCAGGAAGCGCTTGACGGCTGTGTCGTCGACGTGAGGAGGGGAATGAGATTGCATCAAGGGAAGCAAGATTGCGTAATGGTGCCGGAGGATAGCACCGCACCGGAATTTTATTTTTATTCAGCGGGTGCCGGCTAGTCGCCGAATATTCCTTGACACAAGTTCGATCGATGGATTACTTTCAACCTCATGTCTGAATTCTTACTTCCGCACCAACTTCTCCTGCTGACGATCCCGTCGCCAGCTCTGCTGCGCGTCAAGCGCACATAAAACACCCCTCTCCCTGTTAGCAATTCCTTCCGTCCGGCAAAGACCAGGCGGGAACCCTCATTGACTTTTTCCGGAGCACTCTGCCATGTTGAACAACCCCGCCACCCGCTACCGTCCGTTCGCCCCGATCGCCCTCGCCGACCGCACCTGGCCATCCAAGACCATCACTGCACCGCCAATCTGGATGTCGACCGACCTGCGCGACGGCAACCAGGCCTTGTTCGAGCCGATGAATGTCGAGCGCAAATTGCGCATGTTCCAGACCCTGGTCGAGATCGGTTTCAAGGAAATCGAAGTCGCCTTCCCGGCCGCCTCCGAAACCGATTTCGGCTTCGTGCGCACACTGATCGAACAAAATTTGATCCCGCACGATGTCACCATCGAAGTCCTCACACCGGCCCGTGACGAACTCATCGAACGCTCGATGGAAGCCTTGCGTGGCGCACGCCGCGCGATCATTCACTTGTACAACGCCACCTCGCCGAACTTCCGCCAGATCGTCTTCGGACTCGACCAGGCCGGCGTCAAAGCCATCGCCATCAAGGGTGCAAACACCATCAAGCGCCTCGCGGCGGCCCAGCCCGACACCGAATGGGTGTTCCAGTACAGTCCCGAAACCTTTACCGGCACCGAACTTGATTTTGCCAAGGAAGTCTGCGACGCCGTCATCGATGTCTGGGAAGCCACGCCACAACGCAAGGTCATCATCAACTTGCCCGCCACCGTCGAACTGGCCTCACCCAACGTGTATGCCGATCAGGTTGAATGGATGAGCCGCAATCTGGCGCGCCGTGACTCGGTCATCCTCAGCCTGCATCCGCACAACGACCGTGGCACCGCCGTCGCCGCCGCCGAGCTCGGCATAATGGCAGGTGCTGACCGCGTCGAGGG
>CAILRJ010000438.1 GCA_903836575.1 uncultured Burkholderiales bacterium | reverse complement strand
TTGATACGCGGCCGGCGGGAACATTAACCGCGGCGACGGGCGCAATGAAAAGTGAATTAGTTCACAGCATTGACTTTTCGTTCCCCAAGTCGAAGCGGCGGTAACCGCAGGCAATATTGTTTGGTTTCTGGTTGGTTTCTGCTTGGTTTCGCATATCAGGAAACCCTTTATATCGCCTTCTGCCTGACACGAAGCGTATTAAATTTAATTGTTACCGCCCAACCCCAACGAGGGTCAAATCACCGGCCACTAACTTTATCGCCGGCACTAAAAATCATCTAAACAATATGTTTTCCGAACTTATCGACAGATTTACGCAGGCGTTTACCAGCGCTGAAGTGCGTACTATCAATGACTCATTACTCAATGAAAGGAACGTTCCATGAACCTGCAAATGGTTGCCCAGGATTTCTCCCTTACTCCCTCGCTACAGAATTACCTGCAACGCCGACTCGGTGCGGCGTTTGCAAGGGCCAGCAGTCGCGTGATGCGAATCGTCGTTCGCTTGCGCGATATCAATGGTCCACGCGGCGGCTGCGACATGGTCTGCCAGATCAGCGTGACGATTCCCGGCCAGCCGGAAGTAGTCATCCGTGAAGTGCAAACCGACATGTACAAGGCGATTAACGCAGCGGTCAAACGCGCCGCCTATCGTACCCGCCTGATCACCCACCGGCGCAGCACTCCCCGCTACGAAAAAGCCGGACCCAGCCCGGATACTTCTGCAATCAACATGGAGACCAATGATCGTGATTAACATTGCAGGCCTCAGGAAACTGGGGCTGACTCTGCTGAAAATTCCGCCACTGCTGCTGTTGGCAGTGGTCAGTCTGCTGATTGGACTGGCCGTCATCGTGGCCCTGAAATGGCGCAGACCCGCATCGGCACCACCGATGCTGCGCACATTGCAACTCCCTAGCCACAAGGAATAAAGGCATGGCCAAATCATTTCGGGAATGGCTGCGTCGCGCCGACATGATCAAGAAGCATCCGCATATCGCACGCTTCCTGGGCAAGGCGCAGCCACAAATATGGATACCGCGCCGGCGCTCGGTGGCGCTCGGTGCGGCCATCGGCGGCGCGATCAGTATCGTGCCGTTACCGGCACAAACCATCATCGCCGCGCTGCTGGCGGTTCGCTTGAAGGCCCACCTGCCGACGGCGGTGGTGCTGACCTTCCTGAGCAATCCGCTCACCGCATTGCCGCTGCTGTGCCTGGCCTGGATGCTGGGCGCGCTATGCCTCGGCCTGCCGCTGGCCTGGCCGGAGCAATCCCTCGGTGCCAGCGGTGCGCAATGGCTCGACTGGATCAGGCACGCCGGCAAGCCGCTGTTACTCGGGATGCCGCTGCTCGCTAGCCTGCTGAGCCTGTCGCTATTCGGCCTGATCCATGCAGGATGGCGCATTGCCATCGTGCGCCAGTGGCGCAATCGCCAAAGTGATCGCGGCAGGAAAAACAGGCGGGAGCACCCTGCCGCGCGTCATTAACCGGGAAGTTTTTTTGTACCGAAACGCCGGCATTGCTCACGCATGAGCCGGTCATCCAGCGCGACCCCGGCGCTAAGAAATCCGCGTACGAATCCTGCGCTGCCGGCCAGTTCGAGCGAGCCGTCCTGCAACTGCCTGAGCAAGCGATCCGCCACCGCGGCATCGTTACTGCGACCCAGCTGCTCCTGCAACATCGCCAATCCGTCGGCATAGCGGCGCATTTTTTTTGCCGGGTAGAGCGACTCAAAAAATTCAATCGTGTAACGCATTTTTTTGACGGCAATCCGCAGACGATGGCGTGCCTGCACGCTGCCGTCCTCCAATTGCTTGCCGCGCCGGCACAGGCGGCGCTGGTAGTGTTCAAGCATGCTGCGGCAGTAGCCTGGCAAGCGCTTCATCTGCTGGTCCGGCTGATTGCCAACTACCAGTAACCAGCGCGCCAGCCCCAGCATCAGACGGGTGGTGCGTGGTGCCGCAACAGCGGCGCCCGCGGCCGCGTGCGTCTCACGCGAGTGGACCAGCGCCGCCAGTCCGAGCGCTGTCAGCCGCACTTCTCCGCGAGCGGCAGAAGCCACCGCCGGCAAGGTTGATCCGACCAGCACATCCCAGTCGCGCGCCGCACCCAGTTGCTCCATCAGCCAGTCCAGATCGGCTTGCAAGGCCTGCGGCAATGGCTGCAAACCGCGGAACAGATCGAACGCGCAGCGCAAGCGCCGCAACCCGACGCGCATCTGATGCAGGCTTTCGGTATCGAGCCGGTGCACGACACCCGCCTCATTGCCCTGAACCTGCGCCAGGCAATTGGCAGCGATGGTCTGGAACGCCTGGACAATCGACATCTGCCGGTGCAACTGCAACGGCTGTGCAGTCACCGGCGCGACCGGCTGCGGCTTGTAGAGTGCGTAACCACGGTCTGCTTTGCTCAAGTTGCTGATCTGCAGCGTGACCTGCTGTTGCAATGCCAGCGCCACATCGAACAGATGCAGCGGATCGCCGGCCTTGAGCTCAAGTTCGATTTCGCTGACCTCGACGCGCTGCCCGTCGCGCTCAAGATAGCCGAGGTCGAGCACGCATTCGATCTCGTCCCCGCCAGCCAGCCGCAAGTCCCAGATGGAACGGGTCATCTGCGTGCTGAAAATCGGCATCAGACCCTGCTCGTATCCTGATGAGCGCAACAACTTGCCCCACTCGCTCTTGCGATCGATCAGAGCCCGCAGCAACGCCAGCTCCGGTACCGGACCGGCTACCGCCGTTTCCCACTCGTGCCGGCTATGCAGACCGCCAGCCACACTGCCTCCGGCCTTCAGTGTCTGGACCCAGACATCCCCCACCAGGCGCACCCGCAATCCGGCTCCAGCCGCACGCAATTGCAGATCCGGCGTGTCGAAATAAATATCGTGCATCCGTTGCTCGCGCGGCGCAGCAAGGGCGAATTTTTTCAGTAGCGGATGCGCGCGCAAAGCGCTGACATCCCGCTTATTGACCAGTAATTTCAGTTCGACTTCCATAGCAATGATCCTGTTGCAGCGGCACCTTGCCGATGTGAGCATAGTAAAAGCCGGGCAATCGCCAACGGCCAAAAAAAACACGCTCGCGGCGTGTTTTTTAATGCAGATCAACGGATAAATTACCGGTTGATCAAGCCTTCTTGGCGTAAGCGCTGCACCAGCCGGCGGCGGCGACTTGTTTGCCAGGGAACAGTGCGCAATTGCCGTAACCGGTTGCCGCACCCGCGTACAACTGGCAGCTGGCGCAATGTTGTCCCGCAGCATATTTTGGATACTTGACTTTATCTGTCTTGGTACCATCTTCCTTGTATGCCAGGGCGACAGCTTGCGCATCGGTCTCTGCGACTTTGGCAGCTTGTGCCTGGCTCATCGTAGCGGTGGCCAGTGCGGCGGAACCAAGAATGGAATGGATAACGAACGTGCGGCGGTTCATGGTCATGGTGAATCCTAAAGGTGGGACATCAGTTGGCTGGAGAAAAGGCTTACTGCCCGAGTCACGTAAAGCGGGCAAAGTCTAGCACCGTTAAACAGAAGTTTCAGATATCAGGAATGTATTACCGATCAAGAAGCGCAAGTGCGCCAGCACACAGACAAGCGACGCGGCTGCAGCGTAGGGTTGAAAAGTGCTGTCCATGCCGGTATCAGGCCGCGCATGGCCAAGCGACTTCCATTCCCACTACGAAAGGCACCCGATGCATATTCTGATGGTACTGACTTCGCACGACAAACTCGGCAATACCGGCAACAAGACCGGCTTCTGGCTGGAGGAATTCGCCGCGCCGTATTTCACGTTCAAAGATGCAGGCGCAACCCTGACGCTGGCCTCCCCGCTTGGCGGCCAACCACCTCTGGACCCGAAAAGCGACGACCCGTCGGCCCAAACCAGCGCTACCGAGCGCTTCAAGGAAGATGCTGAAGCACAAGCCGCACTGGCCAGCACAGTAAAACTCACCAGTGTCGATGCCGGCAAATTCGATGCGGTCTTTTATCCGGGCGGTCACGGACCGCTGTGGGACCTCGCTGAAGACACCACGTCGATCAAACTGATCGAGACCATGCTGTCCGCAGGAAAACCGGTGGTGGCGGTATGCCATGCGCCCGCCGTGCTGCGTCATCCAAAAGGTGCCAACGGCAAATCAGTCGTCGATGGCAAAGCGGTCACCGGCTTTACCAATACCGAAGAACAGGCAGTCGGACTAACCGAAGTCGTGCCCTTCCTGGTCGAAGACATGCTGCGGCAAAATGGCGGCACTTATTCCAAACTGGAAGACTGGCAGCCGTACGTCGTCACCGACGGTTTGCTCATCACCGGTCAGAACCCGGCCTCGTCGGATCCGGCCGCCAAGGCCTTGCTCAAGTTACTGGGGTAAACAGACGTCGGGCTGTCCGGTGCAATGACCGAAAGGCACTGCACCGGACAGCCCGAAAAGACCCGCCACCCCCGACAAAATATTGCAACGAAAACCGCATCTCGCACCAACTTTTCACAACTCAAGATCGCTCTTTCACCACGCAACACCCCCCTCCTCGCGACTCTAAACTTCCAGAAAACATTGTTTTTAAACCTATGCTAACGTCTTCCCCATAATTAAAACTTGGGAGATATTCGTGCGTAATACTTCGTTGCTTTCCCTCCTTTTTGCCCTGCCGGGGATGGCCTTTGCAGCCGAAGGCATGTGGACACTGGACAATCTGCCGACTGAGCGTTTGCAAGCCGGCTACAACTTCACCCCGAGTGCCGCCTGGACCAACCGCATGATGCAAGGCTCGGCGCGCATTGCCGGTGGTTGTTCGGCATCGTTTATCTCGAAAGACGGATTGGTCATGACCAACCACCATTGCGCGTCGGAATGCGTCGACCAGCTATCGAGTGCCAGCAAGAACTACATGCAGGATGGCTTCCTGGCGCGCCAGCGCGAGCAGGAAGTGCGCTGCCCCGAAATCGAACTGAACCGGCTCGAACTCATTACCGACGTCACCAGCGAGGTCAAGGATGCCACCCGGGGCTTGCAGGGCGACGCCTTCAAGGCGGCGCAAAACGAGATCAAGGCCAAGCTGGCCTCGACCTGTATCGGCAACGAGCGCGAGACCGTGCGCTGCGATGTGGTCAACCTGTATCACGGCGGTCGCTATCACCTGTACCGCTACCACCGTTTCCAGGACACCCGACTGGTTTGGGTCCCGGAAAAAGACAGCGCGTTTTTTGGCGGCGATCCGGATAATTTCAACTTCCCGCGCTTCGATCTCGACATCGCGCTAGTACGCGCCTACGAAAACGGCAAGCCCGCCGCTACTACCAACTTCCTACCCTTTAGCAAAAACGGTGCTGCGACCAACGAACTGGTATTCGTCACCGGCAATCCTGGTTCAACCCAGCGCCAGTTGACGATGGCGCAGCTCGACACCATCCGCGATATCGGCCTGATCGGCGGCTTGCTGGAACTGGCCGAACTGCGCGGCGTGCTGGAACAGTTCGGCAAACGCAGCGCAGAAGCGGCACGGATTTCGGAAGGCACGCTGTTCGGTGTCGAGAACAGCTACAAGGCGATGTTCGGTGAACTGACCGCCCTGCTCGACCCCGCTCTGCGCGAGCGCAAGCTGGCAGAAGAAACCGAACTGCGCCGTGCCACTGCCGCCAGCGCCACGCTGGCCGCCAGCGTCAGTCCGGCCTGGGACGCGATCGCGAACGCCCAGCAAGCCTATCGCCAGCTGGAAAAACCCTACACGATGATTGAACGCGGGCGTGCTTTTAACAGTACCTATTTCGAGATTGCCCGTTTGCTGGTGCGTGGCGCCCGCGAGCGCAATCTGCCCAACGGCCAGCGGCTGCCGGAGTTCACCGACGGCAAACTGCCCGAACTGGAACAACAGCTGTTTTCCAGTGCGCCGGTCTACCCCGAATTCGAACAGGTCAAGTTCGGCTTTTCGCTGACCAAACTGCGCGAGCGGCTGGGCAGTGACCATCCGCTGGTGAAACAACTACTCGGCCGGCAATCGCCGGATCAATTCGCCGCGGCACTGATCGATGCGACCCGCCTCGGCGACGTCGCCACGCGCAAAGCACTCTGGGACGGCGGCCAGAGCGCCATCGAACGCTCCGATGACCCGTTCATCCGTCTCGCGCTCGCCATTGATCCCACCGCACGGGCATTGCGCAAGGACTACGAGCGCAATGTCGAATCGGTGGTCGAACGTAACTCGGAACTGATCGCCCAGGCCCGCTTCGCCCAACGCGGCACCGGCGATTATCCGGATGCCACCTTCACGCTGCGCCTGTCGTATGGCGAAGTGCAAGGCTGGGAAGAAGCCGGCAAACCGGTCGCGCCGTTCACGACCCTGGGCGGTGCCTTCGAACGCGACACCGGCGTCGCTCCGTTCGCTTTGCCAGCCTCGTGGCTGGCCGCAAAATCCCGCCTCAATCTATCGCAAGCGTTCAACTTCTCGACCACCAACGACATCATCGGCGGCAACTCCGGTAGTCCGATGGTCAACCGCAACGGTGAAATTGTCGGCCTGATTTTTGATGGCAACATTCACTCGCTGGGCGGCGCATTCTGGTTCGATCCGCGCCTCAACCGGGCGGTTGCCGTGCACAGCGGCGCCATCCTCGAAACCCTGTCCGTGATCTACGGCGCGACCGCGCTGGTGCACGAAATCCGTCCCGACTAATCACGCGACCATTCTTTTTTAACCGACAGCAGGGGGAGCAGCCGCTCCCGAACTGCGTGCGTGGCTGTACCTGCCGGAACACACTCCTGTGCCCGGAACCCGAGGATGAAGACTGGAATCAACGATGAAATCCATGAAGAGAACCATCAAGATCAATGCGCTGGCGCTGGGCAGTCTGGCCCTGATGCCAATGGCGGTACACAACGCCCACGCGCAGCAAGTTGACGGCGACAAGGTCCAGCGGGTCGAAGTGACCGGATCGAATATCCGTCGCAGCGACAAGGAAACACCCAGCCCGGTGCAGGTCATCACGCTGCAAGACCTGAAAGCGTCAGGCTATACCGATGTCTCCAGCGTCTTGCGCAATATCACGGCAAACGGCGCGGGTACGCTGTCGCAATCGTTCAACGGCGCGTTTTCCAGCGGCGCCAGCGGGGTCGCGTTACGCGGCCTGACGGTCGGTGCAACGCTGGTGCTGATTGACGGCCACCGGATGGCGCCGTACGCGCTCTCCGATGACGGCCAGCGCAGCTTTGTCGACATCAGCCAGATTCCATTCGAAGCCATCGACCGCATCGAAGTCCTGAAAGACGGTGCGTCGTCGGTGTACGGCTCGGATGCGGTGGCCGGCGTGGTCAACGTGATCCTGAAAAAGACCTACGTCGGTCAGGAAATCGCTGCCGAAACCGGCATCAGCACGCGCGGTGGCGGTGCCACCAGTCACGCCTCCGGCATTATCGGCTGGGGTGATCTGGCCGAAGATGGCCGCAACTCCTACCTGTCGATCGAATACCGCAAGCAAGACAAGATTCTGGTCTCGCAGCGCAGCGGCATGGCCTTCACGAATACCGACCTGACCAGTCAGGGCGGCAACAACCTGACGTCGGGCGTGCCGAACAACCTCAATGCCGGTTATCCGGGCAGCATCACCGGCTACCTGCTCGATCCGGCCAGCGGCAATATCAGCGGCTTCCTGCCGGGTTGCGACGCAACCCGTCTCGCGGCCGGACAATGTGCGTACCGCAATGCCAATATCGAAATCCAGCCGCAGACCCGCAACATCAACATTGTCGGTTCGCACACGCAACGACTGGCCGGTGACTGGGAGCTCAAGCTCAAGGGTTCGCTGTTCGATTCGCAAGCCGAGCAGATCAACGGCTACTCCGGTACCGGCGGTTTGAGCGGCCTGTCGTCGGTGGCCTACAAGCCGGGTGGCATTCCGTACATCACGCCAGCCAACGCGCCGCTGCTGATCACGGTGCCCTCAAGTTATCCGGGCAACACGACTGGTGCCTCACAAGTGTTGCAGTACAACTTCGCCAATCTGGGCGGCAGTTCGACCAGCGTCGATTCGCAGACCTACCGCTTTGTCGGTGACCTCACCGGCACCATCGGCAAATGGGACATGACCGCCTCGGCCGGCTTCACCGAAAACATCGTCAAGCAAACCGGTCACGGGTCGATCAATTTCCTGAACCTGCAATCGGCGCTGAACAATCCGACCGCGCCGTATCTGGTCGGGCAAGCGGCCGGTGGCAACAGCGCCGCCGCCAATGCCTTCGTTGCACCGCAAACCAATTCGAAAGCGACCGATATCCTCGAATTCGTCAGCCTGCGCGGCACGCGTGAGTTGATGGCGCTGCCGGGCGGTCCGCTGGCCGTCGGTGTCGGTACCGAGTTCACCCACCGCGAACTCAACGCGCAAGCAGCCGATGCGTTCGCCAATGGCACGCAGGTCGGCAACAATGCCTTTGCCATCGGCAACCAGAATATCGCGGCGGCCTATGTCGAACTGGTCGCACCGGTGCTCAAGAATCTTGAACTGGATGGCGCAGTGCGCTTCGATAAATACAACGGCAGCAGCAGTGCGACCAGTCCGAAAGTCGGCTTCAAGTTTGCACCGCTGAAGATCGTGACTTTCCGCGGCACCTATGCCGAAGGGTTCCGGGCACCGAACCCGGCCGAGAACGGCAACGCCGGGCAGTCGTTTTACTACACCACGTATCGCGACAACACGCTGTGCCCGAACACCTCGCCGGGTGTCGATCCGGCTACGCTGGCCGGCAACTATCCGCGTCAATGCGCGATCGGGCTACTCGGCGTGCAGCAACCGAACACCAAGCTCAAGCCGGAAACCTCGAAGTCGTACACGCTGGGCATCATCTTCGAGCCGACCAAGCAGTTCAATATGTCGGCCGATTTTTATGACATTCGCATCGCCAACCAGATCATTTCGAGCTCGGGCGATCCGACCTATAGTTTTGCCGGCAATCTGGTGCGTTCGTCGCCGACCATCCAGCCGTTCAATGGTGCCGCTGGCAGCACAAACCAGACGCCGGGTGCCGGCAACATCCTGTTCGCGCCATTCCCGTATGAAAATGCCCAGAGCACCCATACGCGCGGCATTGACCTCGACATGCGCTATACGATGAACCTGAAAGCGGCCGGCAAGCTGACCGTCGAATTCAACGAATCGCACATGTTCAAGTACGAGCAAGTTGGTGCCGATGGCACCGTCTATCAGCTGGCCGGCACGCATGGCCCGTCCGGTGTCTCGGGCGATACCGGCAATCCGCGCGACCGCGCTCATCTGATCACCACCTGGGAAAACGGTCCGTTGAGCGTGGCCGGCACGCTCAACTGGATCAGTAGTTTCAAGGTCACCGACCCGACCATCGGTGCTGTCGATTGCGCCAGTGCGATCAACAGTTCATTCAGCGGCCCGGCGTTTTCGGCTGCGGTACCGGCGCAGTATTGCCGCGTTGCCAGCTTCACCACGCTCGATGTCTACAGCAGCTACAAGTACGACAAGAACTGGACTTTCCACGCGTCAGTGCAAAATGCGTTGAACAAGGCACCGCCACTGGATTACCAGACCTATGGCGGCGCGGGCGGTACCTTCTTCGATGCCGGCCTGCATCAGGCTGGCGCGGTGGGACGCTTCATCAACATCGGCGCAGCGTACAAGTTTTAAGTTAGCCTGCAACACGGGCAGCCCCGCCCGGTTATCCCGGCGGGGTTTTTTTTATTGATCACCACGGAGCCACCATGAATCGCAGAAATTTCATCAAGCTGAGCGCCGCTGCCGGAGCCATCGGGACCATCGCCACGCCAGCCGATGCCGCCGGCGGCCAGCTCAACCTGATCGATGCCAGCGTCGCGCAATTACAGGCCGCGATGCGCAGCGGGGCGCTGACATCGCACGCGCTGACCGTGCACTATCTGGCCCGTATCAAGGCCTTCGACAAATCCGGCCCGCACCTCAATGCGGTCATCGAACGCAATCCGGATGCACTGGCCATCGCCAGCGCGCTCGATGCCGAGCGCAAGGCGACTGGTCCGCGCGGTCCGCTGCACGGCATCCCGGTGCTGATCAAGGACAATATCGCCACTGCCGATGCGATGCAGACCACCGCCGGTTCGCTCGCACTGATCGGTGCCAAGGCACCGCGCGATGCGTTTCTGGTCACGCAGTTGCGGGCCGCCGGCGCGGTCATCCTCGGCAAAACCAACCTGAGCGAATGGGCCAATATCCGCTCGACCCGCTCGACCTCGGGCTGGAGCGCGCGTGGCGGACTGACCCGTAATCCGTATGCGCTGGACCGCAATACCAGCGGTTCAAGCTCCGGTTCGGCAGCGGCCATCGCGGCCAGTCTTGCGGCGATTGCGGTCGGTACCGAGACCGATGGCTCGATCACGTCGCCGGCGTCGATTTGCGGGCTGGTCGGCCTGAAACCGACAGTCGGCCTGATCAGCCGCGACGGCATCATCCCGATCTCGCACAGTCAGGACACGCCCGGACCGATGACCCGCAGCGTCGCCGATGCCGCCGTTCTGCTGGGGGCGATGACCGGTATCGATGCACGCGATGCCGCCACGGCGGTCACGGCCGCCAACACCGGCAAGGTGCAGGATTACACCCGCTTCCTCGATGCCGATGGTTTGCGCGGTGCCCGCATCGGCGTCGTCACCAACGCCCGCTCCAGCAATCCTTACGTGCAAAACATCGCCGATGCCGCGCTACTGGTACTGAAAGCCAAAGGTGCCATTCTGGTCGAAGTCGAACTGCCCAACATCAACAAGTACGGCGACTCGGAACTGGAAGTGATGCTGTACGAACTGAAGGCTGACCTCAATGCCTATCTGGCCGAATTCGGCCAAGGTGCAGCGGTCAGTTCGCTCAAGGACGTGATTGCCTTCAACCTGATCCACCGGCCGGTCGAAATGGCGTTCTTTGATCAGGAACTGTTCGTGCGGGCCGAAGCCAAGGGCGGACTCGACAGCCAGGAGTACCGCGATGCGCTCGCCAACAACCAGCGTTACTCACGCGCCGAAGGGATCGATCAGGTGCTGGCCGAATTCAAGCTCGATGCCCTGTTCGCATCGACCGGCGGGCCGGCGTGGCTGACCGACCCGATTAATGCCGATCACTACGGCGAGAGTTTTTCGAGTCCGGCAGCCGTGGCCGGTTATCCGCACATCACGGTACCGGCTGGTTACGTGGCAGGCCTGCCGGTGGGGATCTCATTCGTCGCCGGTGCGTACGCCGAAGGCATGCTGATCAAACTGGCCTATGCCTACGAGCAGGCGACCCACCACCGGCGTGCGCCAACTTTCGCCGCCAGCGTGACGCCGCATTTGAGTTAAACTCCGGCCATGAAAATGTTGCCCCTGCGACGCCTGATAGTCGTCTTCGTTGCCCTCCTCGGCGTGCTGTTCGCACAGCTGGCGCTGGCAGCGTACGCCTGTCCGGGGCAGGCCGGCAATCTGACGATGCAGCTGACGCCCGATTGTGCCGACATGGACATGCGGCAACCGGCGCTCTGCCATGCCCATCAGCACGATGGTCATCAAGTGCCGGATAAACCGGGTACGCCGCACTCTGCCCTGTTCATCCCGGCGGCACTGGTTCAACAACTGGCACCGGTACCGTTTTCAACACCACGCAGCGTGTTGCCTGGCTTTATGCTCGCACGCACGACCGCTCCGCCCAACACCATCCTGCACTGCCGCTTCCAACTCTGATTTCCCGGACCTGATCCTGTTCGTGGCACCGCCCTGCGCGGTCCCGTTGCATCCTGTCATCCGGAGAAATCATGCGTCATTCGTTCGTCCTCATATCCATCACCTTGCTGGCGGCCGGCACACTGCAGGCCGCGCCGCTTACGCTGGCAGCCGCCCAGCAGCAAGCCATCACTTATTCCCGTCAGCTCGATAGCCATGTGGCCGCCGCTGATGCGGCCCGTTCGATGGCCGTCGTAGCCGGCCAGTTGCCGGACCCGGTCCTGAAAGTCGGCATCGACAACATCCCGGCGGACGGCAACGACCGCGGCAGCCTGGGACGCGATTTCATGACGATGCGACGCATCGGATTCCAGCAGGAACTGACCGGTAGCGACAAACGCAGCGCACGCCGCGACGTGCAATTACGCGCCGCCGACAAAGCCGACGCGCAACAGCGCGCCACCGCTGCCACGCTGCGCCGCGCCACGGCGATGGCCTGGCTGGAACGTTATTACGCCGAGCAAAAAGTCGCGCTGGTGACACGCCAGGCCACACAAGCGCAACAGGAAATCATCGCGGCCGACGGCGCTTATCGCGGTGGTCGCGGCAGTCTTGCCGATGTGCTGGCGGCACGCAGCGCACTGGTACTGATCGACGACCAACGCGACGATTTATCCCAACGCGCCCGCGCAGCCGCCACGCTACTGGCGCGCTGGACCGGCGTCACCGACACCGGCACGCTGTCCGACCCGCCCGATATCGATCACCTGACGCTCGACACCATCGCCCCGGACCTGTCGCGCGAATCGCAAATTGCGGTACTCACTGCGCAAGAACAGGTCGCCGCGGCCGAAGCCACACTGGCAGTCGCCGAGAAAAAATCCGACTGGAGCATCGAAGTCGGTTACGCACAGCGCGGACCGGCCTACTCGAACATGTTCTCGGTTGGCCTGTCGATCCCGTTCCAGCTGGATCAGGCCAATCGGCAGGACCGCACGCTGGCAGCACGTCTGGCAACGGTCGGGCAAGCCCGCGCCGAGCGCGACGAAGCACTGCGCGAACGCGACGCGCAAACCCACAATCTGCTCGATGCATGGCGTACCGACCGGGCCCGTCACCAGCGTTACGACATGGAACTGATCCCGCTGGCGCAACAGCGCAGTGCGGCCGTGCTGGCCGCCTGGCGCGGTGGCAAAGCCACGCTGCCCGAGGTGCTGCTGGCGCGTCGCAATGAAACCGAAGTGGCCTTGATGACCCTCGATCACGCTGCCAGCGCCGCCCGCCTGTGGGCCCAACTTAACTTCCTGCTGGTCGATGAATCCGGAGTCACACCATGAAAACCCGCCTGCTCTTTCCCGTCCTCGCGATCGCTGCCAGCGCCCTCGGTACCGGCCTGTATCAGCTCGGCAAACACCAGTCGATGCCGATGCCAGCTGCTGCCAGCGCCGTCGCCGACAAACCCGCAGACAAAAAAGTCCTGTACTGGCACGACCCGATGGTGCCCGGACAAAAATTCGATAAACCCGGTCCGTCGCCGTTCATGGATATGGCGCTGGTGCCGGTCTACGCTGATGCCGGCAGCGACGAGGGTGGCGTTGCAGTCAGTTCGCGCATGCAGCAAAGCCTGGGCGTGCGCACCGCCCTGGTGACCAGCGGCACGTTGCCGGCGACCTTCGCCGCCGTCGGTACGATCGCCTGGAACGAGCGCGACATGGTGGTGTTGCAGGCGCGCGCGAACGGCTTTGTCGAGCGCGTGCCGGTGCGTGCGGTACTGGATCCGGTACGACAAGGCCAGACGCTGGTCGAGCTGACCGTGCCGGACTGGATCGCCGCGCAGGAAGACTTCCTGACCGTGCAGCGCCTGCCCGATAACGCGCAGCTGCTCGAAGGCGCGCGCCAGCGCATGGTGCTGGTCGGCATGGACGAGACGCAGATCGCTCAGGTCGCCCGCAGCGGCAAGGTGCAGGCGCGCATGACCTTGCGCGCGCCGGTCAACGGCGTCATCACCGAGCTATCGATCCGTCCCGGCAGTACCGTGATGGCCGGTGCAGCGCTGCTGCGCATCAATGGCACCGGCACCGTCTGGCTACAGGCCGAACTACCGGAAAGTCTGGTCGCCCGGGTCACCCCGGGAATGGCGGTGACCGCACAGATCGCCGCTTTGCCCGGCAAGACATTCAGCGGCTGGGTCGATGCGATCCTGCCTGACGTCAGTACCGTGACCCGCACACTGAAGGTGCGGATTGAACTGGCCAATCCGGCCGGCCTGCTGGCACCCGGCATGTTCGCGACGGTGCAATTTTCCATGCCAACCGGCGCACCAGTGTTGCTGATTCCGACCGAAGCCGTGATCCGTACCGGCACACGCACCGTCGTGATGCTGGCCAATGACGGCGGCACTTTCACGCCCGCCGACATCACCACTGGCGCAGAAGATAACGGCCGGACCGTGGTTCTGACCGGCTTGAAAGCCGGCCAGAAAGTGGTCAGCTCGGGCCAGTTCCTGATCGACTCCGACGCCAGCCTGAAAGGCATCACCAGCCGGATGAGTGCGCCATGATCGCGCTGCTGATCCGCTGGTCGATTACCAACCGCGTGCTGGTCTTGCTAGCCACGGTATTCGTCACCTGCTGGGGCCTGTGGGCGCTCAACAAGACACCGCTCGATGCGCTGCCGGACTTGTCCGACGTGCAGGTCATCATCCGCACCAGCTACCCCGGACAGGCACCGCAACTGATCGAGGATCAGGTCACCTATCCGCTCAGTACGACGATGCTGTCGGTGCCGGGCGCGAAGACTGTGCGTGGCTATTCGTTCTTTGGCGATTCGTTCGTCTACGTGCTGTTCGAAGATGGCACCGATCCGTACTGGGCCCGTTCGCGCGTGCTCGAATCGCTCGGTCAGGCGCAGGCGCGCATGCCGTCACAAGC
>CAILRJ010000437.1 GCA_903836575.1 uncultured Burkholderiales bacterium | reverse complement strand
CTGATGCGCCGGCTGGTCGCGACGCTCGGCCCGCAGCCGGACTTGCTGGCGCGGCGCTGCCTGTACCGGCGCCGGCACGGCATCCTGCTGGTCTGCGAAATTTTCTTGCCGGCGATTATTGGGCTGGCTCCGGTCGGCAATGGCACAATAACGGTTTAGCCGATTTCGGCCCGTGCCAGATCGCGCAGACATTCCCGCTTCTCTACGCAAAGTGATTAATGAATTTATTTTTTGAAGAATCCGGCGATTTCAAGGCTGGCGTGATGATGTCGCAAGCCGGCGAGGCCTATCAGGTCGAGATGCAGTCCGGCAAGCGCACCAAGGTCAAGGTCCGCGATGTGCTGTTGCAGTTCGCCGCTCCGGCACCCCAGGAACTGATTGCCGCCGCCAAAATCGTATGCGACGAGATCGATCTCGATTTTCTGTGGGAAGTCGCTGGCGAGGAAGAATTCGGCTTTGCCGAGCTGGCCATCGAATATTTTGGCAAGGCACCGCAACCGGAGCAATCGGCCGGCCTGCTGTTCCTGTTGCATTCCTCGCCGATTTATTTTTACAAGAAGGGCAAGGGTCGCTACAAGGCCGCGCCCGAGACAGCGCTAAAAGCGGCGCAAGCCGGGATCGAAAAAAAGAAGCAACAGGCCATCGTGCAGGCGCAGTACGTCGAGCAACTCAAAGTACATGACTTGCCGGAATCGATGCGGCCGCTGGTGCGGCAATTGCTGTTCAAGCCGGACAAGAACAGCCTCGAATACAAGGCGCTGGAAGCGGCTTGCAGCGAACTGCAAACCACGGCGCCGCGCCTGATGCTGGCCTGTGGTGGGCTTGAGTCCGCCAAACAGTTGCACTTCGAGCGCTTCCTGTTCGAGCAATTTCCGAAGGGACTGGCATTTCCGGCCTTCACGATTCCCGCCGCGCCGAAGCTGCCGCTGGCTGACGTGCAGGCATTTTCGATCGACGATGTCACCACGACCGAAATCGATGATGCGTTCTCGGTCACGACACTGGCCGACGGCACCGTGCGCATCGGCATCCACATCGCTGCGCCGGCGCTCGGCATTGCGCGCGATGACGCGATCGATGCGATTGCGCGGGCGCGGATGTCGACGGTCTATATGCCCGGCGACAAGATCACGATGTTGCCGGATGATCTGGTGCAGTCATTCACGCTGGCCGAAGGCAAGACCTGCCCGGCCGTTTCGCTGTACGCGACGCTGAATCCGGCCGACTGGTCGGTCATTTCGACCGAAACCCGCGCCGAGGCCGTGCCGATCGCCGCCAACCTGCGCCACAACACGCTCGATGAATTCGTCACCGAAGAAAATCTGGCTGCGGGTGCCGGCGAGTATCCGCACAAGGCCGACATTGCGCTGATCTGGCAATGGGCGCTGGTACTGGAGCAGGGCCGCATGGCCAAGCGCGAAGGCTTCGGCTTGCGGCCCGAGCAGAACAACCGGGTCGATTTCAATTTTTATGTCGATGACGATGTCGTCACGATCGCCAAGCGCAAGCGGGGTGCGCCGCTCGACAAGCTGGTCGCCGAACTGATGATTTTTGCCAACAGCACCTGGGGCAAGCTGATGAATGACAGCGGCGTGCCCGGCATCTATCGCGCGCAAGGCGGCGGCAGCGGCGGCTGGGCCACCAAGATGGCGGTGCGCATGGTTACGCATGCGGCACCGCATCAGGGTCTGGGCGTCGATCAGTACGCCTGGAGCACTTCGCCGCTGCGCCGCTACACCGACCTCGTCAACCAATGGCAAATTCTGGCCTGTGTCGAGCACGGCGTCATGGCGCCACTGGCAGCACCGTTCAAGCCGCGCGATGCCGACCTGTTCGCCATCGTCTCGGCGTTTGATGCGGCTTACGGCGCCTACAACGAGTTCCAGTCAAACATGGAGCGCTACTGGTGTCTGCGCTGGCTGGCACAGCAGGAGTCACACCGGCTTGAAGCGGTGGTGCTCAAGGATGAAATCCTGCGCCTGGCCGAGCTGCCGCTGGTGATCAAGCTGCCGGGCATGCAGGCGCTACCGCGCGGCACGCAAGTGGTGCTGGATCTGGCACGCTGGGATGAAATTGATCTGAGTGTCGAGGCGCGGCTGATCGAAGTGGTGCCAACGGCAGCCGATGATATGGATGAGGCCGAGGACGACGAGAATGCCGACGAGGCCGATGCCGGGGCAGGTGCAGAAGTCGATGCCATCGTCGCTCCTGATCTGGTAACGATTGTCGATGGCGCACCACTGGCCGACGCAATCGTGCATGGTGATGACCAACCTTTACCGTAGAATCATTTCTTCTTGATGTTACTCCCCGACTGCCTGTGAAGCTACTTGTGCGCAATCCTATCCTGACCATCGCCATCGCCATTTCAGTGCTGGTGCATGGCGCACTGCTGGCGGTGCGTTTTACGGCACCCGAGCTGCTGCGGCAAAAGCCTGATGACCCGGGGCTGGAGGTCATCCTGGTCAATGCCAAACACAAGAAGCCGCCGCTCAAAGCAGACGTGCTGGCACAAGCCAATCTTGATGGCGGCGGGAATGCCGAATCCGGGCGCACCAAGTCGCCGTTGCCGGATTTGCGTCGGACTCAGGATGGCGATAGTGTGCAGGCAACCAGGCGTCGTGCGGCCGAGCTCGAACAGGCACAAAGGAAACTGCTGACTCAGATCAACAAGCCGACCACGCTGGTTATTCCGTCCTTGTCCGATCTCGCGCAACTCAAGCAGCCACCGCAACCGGACGGCAATGAGCAGCAGGACAGCAGCAAGGCAATCGCCCGCCGTGAAGCCGAAATTTCCCGCAATATCGAGGAATACAACAAGCGCCCGAAAAAAACCCAGATCACGCCCAATACCCGTGAAGTCGGTTACGCGATGTACTACAAGGCATTGCAGGACCGGGTTGAAAAGCGCGGTACGTTCAATTTTCCGCAGAAGGATGGCAAAAAGTTGTACGGCGAACTGGTGCTGTATATCCCGGTCTATCAGGATGGCACGATCTACGAGCGTGACGGCGGCCCACGGGTCGAACGCAGCTCGGGCAATCCGGCGCTCGATGATGCGGCGCTGCGCATCGTGCGGCGTGCTGCTCCGTTCGGACAATTCCCGCCCAACATGCGTTCTTCCGACAAGGACGATGTATGGGAGATCATTACTCGCTTTAAATTCACCCGTGAAGACTCGCTTGAGGCAGAACTCCGCGGGGGCAATAATTAAGGGTTCTCCCGTTGACTTTTTCTCCACCACCCGCCGCACAGCGTTACGCCGTCATCGGCCATCCGATTGCCCACAGCAAGTCGCCTGACATCCACATGGCATTCGCCCGCCAGACGCATCAGCAGTTGACCTACGAGCCGCTGCTGGCACCGCTCGATGGTTTCGACGACACCGTACATGCACTGATGGCGCAGGGTGGCCGGGGTGCCAACGTGACCGTGCCATTCAAGATCGACGCGTTTGCACTGGCGACGACGCTGAGCGAGCGGGCCCGGGCTGCGGGTGCCGTCAATACGCTGCGCTTTGACGCCGCCGGTATCTTCGGCGACAACACCGACGGTGCCGGCCTGGTCACCGATATTGTCGTCAATGCGGGTGTTGCAGTACGCGGCAAGCGGGTCTTGCTGCTGGGGGCCGGTGGTGCCGCGCGCGGCGTGATCCTGCCGCTGCTGGCAGAGCAACCGGCGCAGCTGGTGATCGCCAACCGTAGCCGCGATAAAGCCATTGCGCTGGCTACGCAATTTGCCTCGCAGGGTCCGATTGTGGCGCAGGCATTCGATGCGCTCGACGGCCGGTTTGATCTCGTCATCAATGCGACGGCGGCGAGTCTGGCCGGGGCGTTGCCGCCGATTGCCGGCAGCCTGTTCGGACCGCACACGCTGGCTTACGACATGATGTACGGCGCGCAACCGACAATTTTCTTGCGCTTTGCGGCGCAGCACGGCGCGACCGTGCGTGATGGTCTGGGCATGCTGGTCGAGCAGGCCGCCGAATCATTCCTGCTCTGGCGTGGCGTGCGTCCCGACACGGCTGGCGTGCTGGCTGATCTGCGTGCGGCACTTGGCGCATGAAAATTTTGCGCAAGTTCATGCTGTGGCTGGTCGTCGTGCCGCTGGTCATTGTGCTGGCAGTCCAGGCGTATTTTTTCCTGCAGATCTGGTGGTGGGTTGACCACAATCCCGGTTCCACCAGTTTCATGCGCGAGCAGGAATCGGTGCTGCGCGAAAAAAATCCCGACTTCAAGATCCAGTACACCTGGGTGCCGTATAACCGTATCTCGAACAACCTCAAGCGCGCGATCATTGCCTCGGAAGATGCCCATTTTTCCGAGCACGAGGGCGTCGATTGGGAGGCCTTGCAAAAGGCCTACGAAAAAAATAACCGCCGCGGCAAAGTGGTCTCCGGTGGTTCGACCATTACCCAGCAACTGGCCAAGAATCTGTTCCTGTCGGGCGAGCGCAGCTATGTGCGCAAGGGCCAGGAACTGGTGATTACCTACATGCTTGAGTTCCTGATGGACAAGGAACGCATCTTTGAAATCTATCTGAACGTGGTCGAACTGGGTGTGGGCGTGTTCGGTGCCGAAGCGGCGTCGCAGCATTATTTCCGGGTGTCAGCCGCCGGTCTCGGTGCCAGCCAGGCCGCACGGCTGGCCGGCATGTTGCCGCGACCGCGCTTCTACGACAAGAATCGCGGCTCCGGCTATCTGGCTGGACGCACCGGATTGATCTTGCGGCGGATGGGGTCGGCGGAGTTGCCGTGACGTGACATGCCGGTGGGTAGGCACGGGGTTAGCAAGAGCCAGTATCTACGACTGAGGTCGATCCGCCAGAAGCTTGCTGCCGAAAACGAAATTTAGCTGATGCATCTCGCCGTGTGACACGGGTTGCTGCGGCTTTAG
>CAILRJ010000436.1 GCA_903836575.1 uncultured Burkholderiales bacterium | reverse complement strand
GCCGAGTACTTCCTGAATGTGGCTGGCGGCGCGGCTCGGGTAGTAAGGGAAGCAAATTTCATCCTGCTGACCATACACGGGCCAGAAATACGCCGCCTTCATCTTGCCGGTGCCGGTCGGTCCGGCCTTGATCGATGTTTCATCCATGGCCAGGACTCGCGAGGTGCGAATCGACGCCATTTGCGCATCGTGTATTGGTTCGAGCAACATGACCGAGCGCTGCATGAGTTGCGTCAACCATGCCCGGCTAACCTGAATGCCGGCGTCACGCAGGCGCTGATGCTGGCGATACAGCGGCAGATGAAAGGCCAGTTTATCGACCATCATGCCGGCGATGAAGCTGACGTCGGCACGGCTGCCGTCGAGTACACCGACCGGTGCCGGCGGGCAGGACAGGACCTGCGTGTCACGGCGCTTGATGACCGGACGGACATACTTCAACACGACGTAACTGCCGGGACGCTGCGCGAGGCGATGGCTGGCTTTCTCGCCGATGACTTCGTACTGTGCGGGTGTCAGTCCGGAGATGTCCGGGTTTGGCACGGCGATGGTTTCGACCGGCACTTTGGTCTCATCGAAGAACAGGGTTGATTCGTCGGCAGTAGTCTGACCACGCCCGGATTTGGTGTCGCGCTTGTGACCGGCGACGCGGATCTTTGGCGCAGGCACGGCATCTGGTACACCGGCGAAGTCCTCGCCCAGCACACCCTGTTCCGGGTCGGGTGGTGGTAGACGACGCTCGCTCTTCCGACCGAAGATATGGCGCTGAAACCACGCGACTTGGCGGCGCAGATGGACGTTCTCGTGTTCCAGTTTGCCGATCATTGAGATCAGCGCCGATGCCGCCATTACCGCGATAGCGGTGGCGTTTGGAGTCTGCGATGTCGATGAGCGAGGCATAGCTATATCCTCACACAACACCCCCGTCTAACCCTTGATCTCGGACGATAACGATGCATATTGATAGCGCTTTTTTACCCGCTGTGGCGTAATCCCTTCAAGTAGACATTTCAGCGCAGTCCAATCCATTTCGCAGGTGCTGACGTCGCGCCAATCACTGATCAGCCGGCCCTGCTCCAATCGCTTTGCCCACACGCACAGGCCGGTGCGGTCAAAGTAGAGGACTTTGATTTGCGTTGCGCGGCGATTAATAAAGGCAAACAAATTGCCTGATAACGGATCCTGCTGCAACCGGTGGCGGGCCAGTGCATACAGGCCGTCAAAGGACAGACGCATGTTGACCGGTTCGCCGTAGAGGAAGACGCGGACCTGGCCTTCGGGGAAGAACATCAGGACTGAAGGAGTCGCAGCACGACGCCATGGCCAAGGTCGAGTTCGATGGTGAGTCTGGCGGGCGGTGATGCGACAGCGTCCGGCTTTCGTCTCGACGCACAACGCAATTCAGTTACCGGCCCAAGATCGATGAAGCGCGGCGATACTGCACTGAAGCTCTTCGCGTCATCAACACCATCTGGTGATGCCAGCAACCGCTTGCGCCAGAGATAAAACGACGCCACCGAAATGGATTCGCTGCGACAGAAGGCAGCGACAGTCTGGCTGCTGACGGCGTAACGGGTAAGGCGTTCTCGCCACAACGCGGATCGATTGTTCTGCTTTGTTGGTGGTGAAGTTGGTATCTTCATTATGCCTCCGCGTCATTGATCAACATTTGATTCTGACGGGAGGTTTAATGGGTGGCTATAACGCCGCTGTGTGACCGCTTACATGCCAGCAACGTAGCGTCCAAGCAAGGCATCTTGCATGACGTGATTTTGGTAAGGGAAGTTGATACATCGGACTAAGAATAAGTCCCCACTCGTTTTTAAGTGGGGACTTAAGCTGACGCTGCAGCAGTCTCTTCGGCTGCAGCCAGAGCAGCGCTAGCCAAGTTCCACGGAAGCATTTCGTCGACCCGATTCACCGGATGCTCGGCGATCTGTGAGAGCACGTTGCGCAGATACGCTTCAGGATCAAGGCCGTTCAGTTTGGCCGAGCCGATCAGGCTGTACATCGCTGCAGCCCGCTCACCGCCCGCGTCTGAACCGACGAACATGAAATTTTTTCTGCCTAATGACACTGCGCGCAATGCGCGCTCGACGGCATTGTTGTCGATTTCAACGCGACCGTCTCCGGCGAAGACGTCCAGCGCGCTCCACCGATTGAAGGCGTATTGAATCGCCCCGGCTAAAGCCGCTTTCGCTGACAGCGTTGACAGTAACCCGGTCAACCAACGGTGCATGTCATCAAGCAATGGTTGGCTCTGCGCCATGCGGATTTCTCGTCGCCGATCCGGTGGCTTTCCGCGAATCTGCGCTTCGATGGCATACAGGGCCGCGATGCGCCGGATCGCCTCACCGGCAATCGGCGATGGATGCGACTGGCTGATGTCATAGAATTTCCTGCGCACGTGAGCCCAGCAGGCTGCTTCGGTACGGGGACCGTGATAGAGCTTGCCGTAACCGGCAAAGCCATCGGCATGGATGACGCCGTTGAAATTTTGCAGGTGTTCTTGTGGATGCTCTCCCTTGCGATCCGGCGAATAGGCCATCCACAAGGCAGGGGCGCTGGTTTGTCCGGCAGGCCGCTCGTCCCGCACATAGGCCCATAGCCGTCCGGTGACTGTCTTGCCACGACCGGGTGCCAGCACCGGCACTGGCGTGTCGTCGGCATGCACGGTCGGTCCGGTCAGGACATGGCGGCGTAGCGCATCGACCAGGGGACGCAGTAACCGGCTGGCGCCACCAACCCATTCGGCCAGTGTCGAGCGCTCGAGCTCCACGCCTTCGCGTGCATAGATCTGACTTTGCCGGTAGAGCGGCAAATGGTCGCCGTACTTGGCGACCAGCACATGCGCCAGTAATCCTGGACCGGCGATCCCTCGCGCGATCGGACGCGATGGTGCCGGTGCTTGCACGAGCGTGTCGCACCGTGTGCAGCTCAATTTCGGCCGTACATGCCCAATGACGCGAAAGCTCGCCGGAATGAATTCGAGTTGCTCGGCGACGTCTTCGACGATCGCTTGCAGTGCTCCGCCACAGGTCGGGCAGTCACAGGTTGGTGCGGGATAGGTAATGGTCTCGCCCGGCAGATGGTCCGGCAAGGGTTTGCGAACGCGCGCGGCCCGTGCGGCCTTGACCGCGTCGGTCGCCGGTGCCGGATCTTCGGCTTCATCGGCCTGGAACTCCTCAAGCTTCAATTCCAGCTGCGCGATCTGTTCGTCGAGCTTCTCGGATTTGCGGCCAAACTTCTGGCGGCGCAGTGCCGCCAATTGAATTTGCAACGTCTCGATGATCAATTGGCGGGTGCTCAATGCCGATTCCAGCGACTTGATCTGCGCGCCCAGGCTGAGTATCAGCGCCTTCAGGGCAGCGGGGTCGTCGGGCAGGGTTGCGGTGAAATCGTCCATGCCCGTAGTTTACGGAAGTTGACGAACGTATACAAGCGTAACTTGCTTAAGCAGCGCAGGTTGGTGCTGTGCGCACGGTGTGCCGCCAGTCGATGCCTTCGAGCAGCATCGATAGCTGCGCCGAGCTCAAGTGAATGCCACCAGCGGTGGCCTGCGGCCAGACGAAGCGGCCCCGTTCCAGGCGCTTGCAGAACAGGCACAATCCATGACCGTCCCACCAGAGAACCTTGATGAGATCGCCACGCTTGCCCCGGAAGACGAAGACATGACCACCGAAAAGATTGACGTCCAAGGCGGCCTGCGCAACGGCCGCCAGTCCATCGAAACCACGTCGCATGTCGGTGACGCCAGCGACCAGCCAGACGCGTGTGCTTGCAGGCAAGCCGATCACCGGAAAGATCCGAGATCACACTGCAATAACCCGCGCAAGAGCGCGCCGAGGATGACTTGGTCCGTTACGCCACGAATAAAGACGGTCGTGTCGCCACGTCGAAGTTCAATCTCACCGTCACAGGATAGGAGAGCTGGCGGTGTTCGAACCGTTGACGGGGTTGGCGGGCTGGCGGACTATCGACGACATGCACCGGAATCAGTGCAGGCGTGGTCGTGGCGACTTGGGCCATGAGGTAGTCGCGGCGCCATCGGGCTAACAAATTGGTGTTGAGGCCATTAGCAAGCGCAACACCGGCGACCGACACTTCAGGCCGTAATGTTTGCGCCTGCCAGAATTCGGAGGAATTGCAACGATCGATTGCTCGTGATTGTCCATGCTCATGCTCGCCTGATCAGAAATACGCGAGCATGCCGCGTTGTGTGATCAGGTGGGAGATGCCGTGGCTGGACGCTTACGTACCGGGTAAGGCGTTCTCGCCACAACGCGGATCGATTGTTCTGCTTTGTTGGTGGTGATGTTGGTATCTTCATTATGCCTCCGCTTCATTGATCAACATTCGATTCTGACGGGAGGTTTAATGGGTGGCTATAACGCCGCTAGGTGACCGCTTACACGGGGCCGGCGGACTGTCAACGACATGCACTGGAATTGGCGTCGGCGTAGTCGTGGCGACTTGGGCCATGAGGTAGTCGCAGCGCCATCGGGCTAACAAATTGGTGTTGAGGCCATTAGCAAACGCAACACCGGCGACCGACACATCGGGCCGTAATGTTTGCTCAACTAACTCTCGCTTGAAGAGGCCGGTAAAACTGCGTCGCCTGCCAGAATTCGGAGGAATTGCAACGATCGATTGCTCGTAATTGTCCATGCACATGCTCGCCTGATCAGAAATACGCGAGCATGCCGCGTTGTTCCATCAGGTGAAAGATGCAGTGGCTGGACGCTTACATAAAATGGCTATGTAATCAATAAGAAACCACTTCGACATAAAAAAACCAGGAAAAACCTGGTTTCTTGTTGAATACTTTTTAAACGAGATTACTCAGCGTCATCCAACTCTACTGCTTCTGTATTGTCAGGGCGATCCAACAGTTCAATATAAGCCATCGGAGCGTTATCGCCAACCCGGAAGCCCATCTTAAGGATACGAAGATATCCACCATTTCGGTTAGCGTAACGGGGACCCAATTCTGCGAACAACTTGACGACCATTTCACGATCACGCAGACGATTGAAAGCGAGACGCTTGTTAGCAAGTGAATCTGTTTTACCAAGTGTCAAAATTGGCTCAATGACGCGGCGCAACTCTTTTGCTTTTGGCAAAGTTGTTTTGATAGCTTCATGGCGTAACAAGGAAACCGTCATGTTACGAAGCATTGCAAGCCGATGTGAGGAAGTACGATTTAATTTACGAAGACCGTGACGATGACGCATGATAAATCCTTTAATTTAAACAATATAAACCCAGCTCTTCGATCGCCACAGTGTTAGCTGCAACGCGGGCCGGTATTCCAAAAAATAACGAGGTCGTATTATGGGCCTCGTTACGAATTCACACAGCTTTATTTTTCCAAGCCTGCAGGCGGCCAATTTTCAAGCTTCATACCCAACGTCAACCCTCTGGAAGCGAGGACCTCTTTAATTTCGTTGAGTGACTTGCGACCCAAATTAGGCGTCTTAAGCAACTCATTTTCGCTACGTTGAATAAGGTCACCTATGTAATAGATGTTTTCAGCTTTAAGGCAATTCGCAGAACGAACCGTTAGTTCGAGATCATCGACAGGACGGAGCAAAATAGGATCCACGGACGGAGCACGTGATGGCGCTTCTGCTGCTGCTTCCGTACCCTCGAGGGCTGCAAAAACATTCAACTGGTCCACTAGGACACGTGCTGATTGGCGGATTGCTTCCTCGGGAGAGATCACACCATTAGTTTCGATGTTAATTACTAATTTATCGAGATCGGTACGCTGCTCTACTCGGGCTGATTCCACCGAATAGGAAACCCGGCGAACTGGGGAAAAAGAAGCGTCCAAAATGATGCGACCAATAGTTTTGTTTGCATCTTCAGCCAAGCGCCGAACATTTCCCGGCACATAACCGCGGCCCTTCTCAACTTTGATTTGCATATCCAACTTGCCGCCAGCCGTCAGATGAGCAATCACGTGCGACGGATTAATCAGCTCAACGTCATGGGGCAGATCGATATCAGAGGCAAGCACTTCGCCCTCACCTTCTTTTTTCAAAGTCAGCGTAACTTCGTCGCGATTGTGCAATTTGAAAACTACCCCCTTCAAATTTAGCAACATATCGACGACATCTTCTTGAACACCATCAAGAGAAGAATATTCATGTACCACGCCAGCGATAGTAACTTCCGTTGGCGCATAGCCAACCATTGAAGACAAAAGCACACGCCTCAGAGCGTTACCTAACGTGTGACCGTAGCCGCGCTCGAAGGGTTCCATAACTACTTTGGCATGGCCGGCACCAAGTGCCTCTACTTCTATAATACGTGGCTTCAAAAAACTGTTTTGCATTTAATATCCTTTTCAATACCCTCGGCTCATTACACCGATAAGGCTGACAACACGAGCAAAAGCCCGCCAGACAGCTGGCGGGCAGTTACTATAAGTATTAACGGGAGTAGAGTTCGACGATCAACGACTCATTAACGTCGTGAGCAATTTCGCTGCGATCAGGAACAGATTTAAATGTACCTTCCATCTTCTTAGGATCAACAGACACCCACGAAGGCATGCCAATTTGCTCTGCTAAAGACAGCGCCTCAACAATGCGAACCTGCTTCTTAGCCTTTTCGCGAACGACAATCATGTCACCAGCCTTGACCTGATAAGAAGCGATATTAACTACCACTCCATTGACCGTGAAAGCTTTGTGCGACACAAGCTGACGGGCTTCTGCCCGTGTTGATCCGAAACCCATACGATAAATTACATTATCCAGACGAGCTTCTAACAACTTCAGCAAGGTCTCGCCAGTATTGCCTTTACGACGATCTGCTTCGGCAAAATAACGTCTAAATTGACGTTCCATGACGCCATACATGCGCTTTACTTTTTGTTTTTCACGTAATTGATTACCATAATCAGAAGTACGGGCACCCGAAGTGCGACCATGCTGACCAGGCTTAGAATCTAATTTACATTTAGAGTCAAGTGAACGACGTGCACTCTTCAGAAAGAGGTCAGTACCTTCCCGACGGGAAAGTTTTGCCTTAGGACCAATATAACGTGCCACGGGATAATCCTTTAAATTATGACGAAACAGAATCAGATAAGTATCCGACAATCTGTATCGCTAGTTTGATCTGCCAACAACCAAACAGTGGGCTTAAATATATAACGCCCGTCTATAATTCTGACGGGCGGAAACTAAATACAAATATAAATTAAATACGACGACGCTTCGGTGGGCGGCAACCGTTATGAGGTACTGGAGTTACGTCTTGAATCTGCGTAATCTTAATACCAAGATTATTCAATGCACGTACAGCGGACTCACGACCTGGACCGGGACCCTTGATACGCACTTCCAAATTCTTGACACCACATTCGACTGCAACTTTGCCAGCGGCCTCAGCAGCGACCTGAGCAGCGAAGGGAGTCGATTTTCTCGAACCCTTAAAACCAGCACCACCGGAAGTCGCCCAAGACAACGCATTACCTTGACGATCGGTGATGGTAATAATCGTATTATTGAAAGACGCGTGAATATGTGCGATTCCCTCAGCAACATTCTTCTTAACTTTTTTACGAACGCGAGCCGAAGCAGCGTTGTTTGGGGATTTAGCCATGATTATTTCCTAGATTCCATCAAATCAGACAAATGTCTGATTATTTTTTCAACGACTGTGCCGCCTTGCGTGGGCCCTTACGCGTCCGCGCATTGGTACGCGTACGCTGACCACGACAAGGTAAACCCTTACGATGACGCAGACCACGATAGCAGCCCAAGTCCATCAATCGCTTGATGTTCATTGAGACTTCACGACGAAGATCACCTTCTACGACAAACTTGGCGATTTCATCACGAAGTTTCTCTAGTTCACTATCGTCAAGATCTTTAATTTTCTTGGTAGAAAGAACGCCCGTACTCTCGCAAATTTTAATTGCGCGCGGACGACCAACACCAAAAATAGCCGTAAGGCCAATTACGGTGTGCTGATGATTTGGGATATTAACCCCTGCAATACGTGCCATTCGTTATTCCTCAATCAATAACGTTAAATTAACCTTGGCGCTGTTTATGGCGCGGTTCGATGCAAATGACTCGAACGACGCCTTTGCGCTTGATGATCTTACAGTTGCGGCAAATCCGCTTAACTGATGCGAGCACTTTCATTTTTGCCCTCTCTCTTTCAGTTCTTGACTAAAAATTAATACTACTTGGTACGGAAAACAATACGTGCCCGGCTTAGATCATATGGCGTTAGCTCGACCGTTACCTTGTCGCCTGGCAGGATGCGGATATAGTTCATTCGCATCTTGCCAGAAATATGACCTAAAACTACATGTCCATTTTCTAACTTTACCCGGAAGGTCGCATTGGGAAGATTCTCAAGAATCTCACCCTGCATCTGTATTACGTCGTCTTTTGCCATTCGGTGTGCTCGGTCTCCTGGGCGCTTAGCGTGTCGGAATTCCGCCCTTGAAATTTGCTTTACGAAGTAATGATTCGTATTGCTGCGACATGACGTAGTTTTGAACCTGCGCCATAAAATCCATCGTTACTACTACGATGATCAATAAAGAAGTACCACCAAAGTAAAACGGCACTTTATATTTCGCGACAAGAAACTCAGGAAGCAAACATACTAGCGTGATATAAACCGCTCCAGCCAGAGTTAACCTCGTTAAGATCTTATCAATATAACGAGCCGTTTGATCACCAGGTCTGATTCCAGGAACAAAAGCGCCGCTCTTCTTCAAGTTATCCGCTGTTTCCTTGCTGTTAAACACAAGAGCGGTATAGAAAAAACAGAAAAAGACAATCGCGACTGCGTACAACAATGCATGAATCGGCTCACCCGGGGCCATTGACGCAGACAAATCCTTTAAAAACCTTACAAACGGATTCGTTGTCGTACCAGATGTGAACCAGCTAGTGATTGTTGCAGGAAACAAGATAATGGACGAAGCAAAAATTGGAGGTATCACACCCGCCATATTCAGCTTGAGCGGCAAATGACTGCTCTGCCCGCCATAAATCTTGTTGCCAACTTGACGCTTCGCATAATTAACTAAAATCTTTCGCTGGCCTCGCTCGATAAATACGACGATAAACGTTACCGCGGCAACAATAAGACAAATAAAGATTGCAGAGAAAGCATTCATTGAACCCGTACGAACAAGCTCAAACAAACCGCCCAGCGCAGTTGGTAGACCTGCAGCAATACCGGCGAATATTATAATCGAAATACCATTGCCTAAACCACGCTCAGTTATCTGCTCACCCAACCACATCAGGAACATTGTTCCAGTAACCAAAGTTACGACGCAAGTAAAGCGGAAAGCGAGGCCAGGATCAAGAACGAGCCCAGCTTGAGATTCCAGGGCAACAGCGATACCAAGTGCCTGAAAAAGAGCAAGGAACAATGTTCCATAACGGGTGTACTGAGTAATCTTTCGACGACCGGACTCTCCCTCTTTTTTCAAAGCCTCTAGCTGGGGAGAAACTATCGACATTAACTGCATGATGATCGAAGCTGATATGTAAGGCATGATTCCAAGAGCGAACACTGTAAACCTCGACAGCGCACCACCAGAAAACATATTGAACATACCAAGGATTCCACCTTGGTTTTGCTTGAACAACTGCGCTAACTGAAGAGGATCAATCCCCGGTACCGGTATATGAGCACCAACCCTGAATACGACTAGGGCACCTAGCAAAAACCATAACCGGCCCCAAGGGAAACCACTCGATGAACTTTTAGTAAGCTGAGGACTAGTCGCCAATTACTGCTCCAATCAGATTGATACGTTACGCAACGGACCCACCAACAGCTTCAATAGCTACTTTGGCACCCTTAGTAACGATGAGACCCTTCAAGGTCATCTTCTTTGTAAGATCGCCCGAAAGAATAACTCGAACTACACGAGCAAGATCAGAAATAACTCCAGCTTGCTTTAACGTAAGGATATCAATTTCACCAACGGGTAAACGCTCAAGATCCGACAACCGAACTTCGGCCTTGTAAGGCGTAGCTAGTGATTTGAAACCGCGCTTGGGGAGGCGCCGCTGCAAAGGCATCTGACCACCCTCGAAACCAACTTTATGAAAGCCACCCGCACGGGACTTTTGTCCTTTGTGACCGCGGCCAGCTGTCTTACCAATACCAGAGCCGATTCCACGACCCACCCGACGCTTGTAGTGCTTTGCGCCGTCTGCTGGTTGAATACCGTTCAATTCCATAATTTTTCCTATTCGTAAGCTAACGCCTACGAAATGACTTTTACAAGGTATGAAACTTTGCTGATCATGCCGCGAACCGACGGCGTGTCCTCAAGCTCCGAAACCGAATTAATGCCGCGAAGGCCTAATCCACGCACAGTCGCACGGTGCGTCTCGCGTGTCCCGATCAAGCCTTTGACCAATGTAACTTTTACTGTTTTCATCATTACATTCACCTTAGCTCAAGATATCTTCGACTGACTTACCACGCTTTGCAGCAATGTCAGACGGAGTATTCATTTTGGCAAGGCCGTTGAGTGTCGCTCGAACCATATTGTATGGATTCGTAGAACCATTCGACTTTGCCACCACGTTAGTCACGCCCATCACTTCAAATATCGCACGCATAGGACCGCCAGCAATTACGCCGGTACCCTCTTTTGCTGGCGCCATCAGTACCGATGAAGCACCGTGCTTACCAGTAACTGTGTGCTGCAACGTACCATTTTTAAGAGTGACCTTGATCATCTTGCGGCGGGCTTCTTCCATCGCTTTTTGCACGGCGACTGGCACTTCCTTAGACTTGCCCTTCCCCATACCGATGCGACCTTCACCATCGCCAACTACCGCGAGTGCAGCGAAGCCCATGATCCGACCGCCCTTGACCACTTTGGTCACGCGATTAACAGCGATCATTTTCTCGCGCATGCCATCATCTGGCTTCTCGCTTTGCATCTTGGATTGCATTTTTGCCATGATGAATTTTCCTTAGAACTTCAGACCAGCTTCACGAGCCGCTTCGGCGACAGCCTTGACACGACCGTGGTATCTAAAACCAGAGCGATCAAATGCAACCTCAGCAATGCCAGCAGCAAGAGCCTTCTCAGCAACACGCTTACCGACAACTGCCGCAGCAGCTGCATTTCCACCCTTACCTGATTGACCAGCAAGCTCAAGGCGAACTTCCGCTTCAAGAGTCGATGCCGATGCAAGAACCGTCGCATCTGGACCAATAATACTTGCATAAATATGCAAGTTGGTCCGATGAACGGCCAGACGTGTAACCTTTAACTCTGCGATCTTTGCACGAGTTTGGCGTGCGCGGCGCAGACGTGATTGTTTCTTATCCATCGTCAACCCCTATTACTTCTTCTTAGTTTCTTTGATTACTACCACCTCATCCGAATAACGGACGCCCTTGCCTTTGTAAGGCTCAGGTGGGCGGTAAGCACGGACCTCAGCAGCAACTTGACCAACGCGCTGACGATTGATTCCCTTAATAAGAATCTCTGTCGGCGTCAGAGTTACACAAGTCACTCCCTCTGGCATCTGATGAACAACTGGATGGGAGAAGCCAAGTGACAGATTTAACTTATCACCTTGGGCTTGCGCCTTGTATCCAACGCCGACCAAATTAAGCTTCTTCTCAAAGCCCTTGGTAACGCCGTTAACCATGTTGTTAACCAGAGCACGCAACGTGCCCGACATCGCATTAGCTTCGCGACTATCATCAGTCGGAACAAAAACTAGTGAACCACCGTTGTTTTCAACTTTAACCAAACCATTCAAGGCCTGGATAAGCGTACCAAGCGGACCTTTAACAGTAATCGCTTGATCAGAAATCATCGCTTCAGCGCCGCTTGGCAGCGCTACAGGCATTTTACCTACTCGTGACATCTTGCACTCCTTAGGCGACGTAGCAAATAACTTCGCCACCGACACCGGTTGCGCGCGCTTTGCGGTCTGTCATGACGCCTTTAGGGGTGGAAACAATTGCCACACCAAGTCCATTCATGACGTTCGGAATATCATCCTTGCCCTTGTAAATGCGCAACCCTGGACGGGAAACGCGCTCCAAGCGCTCAATTACTGGACGACCAGCGTAATACTTCAAACCGATTTTAAGTTCCGCTTTACCACCGGCTTCGGTGACAGCGAAATCTTCGATGTAACCCTCGTCCTTAAGGACGATGGCAATCGCAATCTTGACCTTGGACGAAGGCATTGAAACCGACGTCTTTTGTACAACCTGCGCATTGCGGATACGGGTCAGCATATCGGCGATAGGATCGCTCATACTCATTGCATATTCTCCTATTACCAGCTTGCTTTTGTCATACCGGGAACTTCACCACGCATGGCGACTTCACGGAGTTTAATACGGCCCAAACCGAACT
>CAILRJ010000435.1 GCA_903836575.1 uncultured Burkholderiales bacterium | reverse complement strand
CCCGACGTAGCCTGATGCAATCGCAGCAGCGTCAGTCCGACCGTGGTCTTGCCGGAGCCGGATTCGCCGACTACGCCGAGCGTCTTGCCGCGTGCCAGCTTGAACGAGACATCGCTGACGGCCTTGAATTCCTTGCGCCCGAACAGGCCTTCGCGGGTATAAAAACTTTTGCCGAGATTGCGCACATCGAGCACGATATCTTCGCTACCGGTCAGGCCACGACTGCGCTGTTCGAGCAGTCCGGCCGGTTCGCCATCGCCTTCGAGGTAATCGGCGATCACCGGCAAGCGCATCGGGCGTTCGTCGAGCGATGGCCGGCAGCGCAGCAGCGCTTTGGTGTACGGGTCTTTCGGCGCTTCGAAGATCTGATGGATCTCGCCTTTTTCGCGCACTTCGCCATGCCGCATGACGATCACCGCGTCCGCAATCTCGCCTACCAGCGCGAGGTCATGGGTGATGAACAGTACCGACATCTGGCGCTTTTTGCGTAGCGCGTCGAGCAGGTCGATGATCTGCTTCTGGATCGTCACATCGAGCGCGGTGGTCGGCTCGTCGGCGATCAGCAGCTTCGGTTCGCAGGCAATCGCCATCGCGATCATCACGCGCTGTTGCTGGCCACCCGAGAGCTGGCTCGGGTAGTCGTCGATCTTGGTCGACGGCGAGGGAATGCCGACTTCTTCGAGCAGCGCCAGCGTGCGCACGCGCGCCTGCCGGCTATCCATGTTCATGTGCAGCTTGAGCACTTCGGCGATCTGGAAGCCGACCGTGAAAACCGGATTCAACGAAGTCATCGGCTCCTGGAAAATCATCGAGATTTCCTTGCCGCACAGATTGCGCCGCTCGGCAATCGACAAGGCGAGCAAGTTGCGGCCTTCGAATTCGATGATGCTGGCCGGATCGACGATTGAATTATCCGGCGACAGCAAGCCCATCACGGCCAGCGAACTGACCGACTTGCCGCTGCCGGATTCGCCGACCAGTGCGATGGTGGCATTGCGCGGGATATCGAACGAGATGCCTTTGACGGCTTCGACGCTGTGCGTCTTGTCGGTATAAAAGCTGACGCGCAGGTTTTTTACTGATAACAGCGGAGTTGTAAGCGGTGAAGTCATCGTCATTCCTATTTGAGCTTCGGATCGAGCGCATCGCGCAACGCATCGGTAAACAGCGAGAACGCCGTCACCAGCACCGCCATCGCGGCACTCGCCGCTACCAGTTGCCACCATTTGCCGAGGATCAGTTCGTTCTGTGCTTCATTGAGCATGCTGCCCCACGAGACAGTACCGACCGGCACGCCGAAACCCAGGAAGCTCAGGATCACTTCGGCCTTGATGAAACCCACGACCAGAATCGAGACCTGCACCAGCGCGACGTGACTGACGTTCGGAAAAATATGCGTGAACATCTTGCGCATGTGCGACGCCCCGATCGCGTCCGCGGCCCAGACATATTCGCGGTTCTTGTGCTTGAGGTACTCGGCGCGGATCAACCGGTACGTGCCGGTCCAGCCGGTCAGGCCGAGGATCAGTACGATGGTGACGACGCCTTTTTGCTGCAGTACGGCGGCTACTGCAAGGATCAGCAACAGGTACGGCACCGACGTGAAGATGCTGTAAAACCAGTTGAACAAGTCATCAACCTTGCCACCGAAGTAGCCGGAAAACGCACCGAAGATCGTACCGAGAAAGGTCGCCAGCAAGGCCGCGACCAGACCGACGACGATCGAGGTTTCAGCACCCTTGATGGTTTTTTGAATGATGTCATGGCCCCATTTGTCGGCACCGAACGGTAGCGTCTGCTTGCGTGCCACGACTGCTTTGGCGGCTCCGCCCTTGGCCAGTTCGGCCCGTACTTCGGCCAGCTCGGGACCGATCGGATCAGGGATGCCGTAGTCATTGACGATCACCGTTTGCGGCGACGCAGTTTGCGCCCGCAGTTCGCGAAGGATGTCTTTCAACGGATCGAGCGGGTTCTCCGGCGGCAGCGCAGCGAGGCCGGGTTCGAGCGGCGAGGCACCGCGTTCGGCGGCCGATTGCGGCCCCATGAAAGTCGGCGGTGCGTAATTGACGCCGACTTCATCGGCCCAGTTGGACGCCACCAGGCCGGTAGCCGACAGCGCCAGCGTCACCAGATAGGCGACCACGATGGCGAGTGCCAGCATGGCGACGGTGTCGGCGCGCAAGCGACGCCATGCCAGTACCCATAATCCGGGGGAATGCGTCATTGCGACGTGAGGTTCACTATGTGCCATGGATCCGGTTCCTACTTCAGTTGTACGCGTGGATCAACGGCCTGATACAGCAGGTCCGTGAGCAGATTGAAGATCATCGTGGCAGCGGCGACGTAGACGGTGATCGCCTTGATGACAGGGAAGTCGCTGCGCTCAACGGCCAGAATAACTTCGCGCCCGATGCCCGGGATCGAGAAAAACCGTTCGATCAGGAAGGCACCGATCAGCAGTGCCGGCAAGTTCGACATCACATGCGTGATGATCGGGATGGCGGCGTTGCGCAACACATGGACCCACAGGATGCGGCGCTCGGAGACACCCTTGGCGCGTGCGGTGCGCACGTAATCCTGATTGACTTCATCCAGCACAAAAGTGCGGAACAAGCGCAGCGTCGGTGCCACGCTGACCGCCAGCCCGATGAGGATAGGCAGCAGCGAATACTTGAACAGGTTTTCGATGAAACTGTCGCCCCAGCCCTGCACCGGAAACAGGCCCAGCTTGTAGGCAAAGAAGTACTGGAACACGATGATGTAGACCAGAATGCTGACCGACATGCCGATGGTGCAGGCGACCATCACGGCGCGGTCGGTGAGCGAACCGCGCACGAAAGCGATGCCCAGTGCCAGACCGACGGCGATGACGGTTTCGAGAATCGTCAAGGGGATGAGCACCGTGAGCGATGGCCCGAGGCGCGACAGGATCACGTTCGAGACTTTTTCACCGGTGCTCCAGCTGCTACCAAAATCGAAGGTGACGATCTGCTTGATAAAAATCCACAGCTGCACATAGAACGGCTGGTCGATGCCGAGCTGGGTGCGGATGTTGGCGATCTGTTCGGCATTCGACATCTTGCCGGCCAGGATGTAGGCCGGGTCGCCGCCCACCCAGTTGAACAGCATGAAGACCAGCAGGATTACACCCAGCATGGTCGGCAGCATTTGCCACAGGCGCCGCAATATGTAGGAAGTCATGGTGTGCGTGTGTCCTTTCAGTGCAGCCGCTGGCCGGAAATTTCGTCAAAAAATGCTTTGCTGTCCGGCGCGCGTCCGAGGAATTCGCGCACCATGTCGGCACCGCGCAGTTCACCGCCGCGCGACAGGATGGTTTGCCGGTAGCGCTGGCCCACGACCGGATCCATCAGCTTGTCCTTGTACGCCGACAGCATGTCGAGCGCCAGAACTTCGGACCACATGTAGCCGTAATAGCCGGCCGAATAACCCCCCATGATGTGACCGAACTGACCGGGGAATTCGGTGCCGGCGACATGGCCGAGCGGGGTCGCAGCTTCCATCGTGTTCCAGACTTTCAGAGGATCAGCGGACTTCAAGGTGTAGACATTCATGTCATAACGCGCATACAGCAACTGGCGGCCATAACGCAGGCCGCGACCGAAGTTGTGCGCAGCAGTCAGGCGCGTCAGTAGCGCGTCATCGACCACCGGACAGGCCGGGCTGCAAAAATTGGCCAGCGACACCAGTGACTCCTTGCGCCGCGCCCATTCTTCATACATCTGCGACGGCGCTTCAACAAAATCACGCTCGACCCGGGTGCCGGCCTGCGACACGTAACGGGTCTGCGACAGCACGCCATGCAGCACGTGGCCGAATTCATGGACCATGGTTTCGAGCTCGTCGCTCGACAGCCCGGTGCGGTTGAAGTTAGTCACCAGTACCGATACCGGCGTGCGCTGCGCCAGCGTGCTGACACCACGGATACCGAAGGCGGCAGCGTGGCCATACTTGCCTTCGCGCGGGAACGGGTCGAGGTAGATGCCGCCGATGCGTTGCGCCGATTTGGCATCGAACACATCGTAGTACTGCACGTCGGCATGCCAGACCGGCACATCAACGCGGGTGAAGCTGACGCCGTACAAACGCGCCGATACATCCATGATCCAGGCCAGTGCAGCAGGGGTCGGGAAGTAGGCACGCAGCGCATTCTGGTCGACGTTGTAGCGCGCCTTCTTCAATTTCTGCTGCCAGTAACCAGCATCCCAGCGTTCGATGCGGGTGTCGGCCAAGGCAGTCTTCAGGGTCTCGGCCTTAAAGGCGCGCAGTTCGGTGATTTCCTTTTTCTCCAGCTCGGTGACGGCGGCCTGGACTTCATCGAGGAAGGAGAAGACCGCAGCGGGGGTTTTTGCCATGCGTCGACGGATCGCGTAATCGGCATAGGTCGGCAAACCGAACAGGCCAGCCAGTTCCTGACGCAAGGCCATTGCTTCCTTGAGCAGCGGAGGATTGGCTTCGGTGCCGCGATTGGTATAGGCCGCCTGATAGCGCTTGCGGGCGTTGGCATCGTCGGCGTATTCCATGAACGGCAGGTATTCCGGCGTGGCGTAACCGAGCAGGTAATTACCCTTGTCATCACGTTTGGCGCGGGCCAGATAATCGGCCGGCAAGCCGGTGACTTCCTGTGCGCTGAAGACTTGCTGCGTGCTGTTGTCACGCACGTTGCGGGCGAAAGTCTGGCCGAGTTCTTCGAGCTGCTTCAGGATGACTTTCAGACGGGCCTGCTGTTCCGGCGCGAGGGCGGCACCGGTATCGTCGAAGCGGTCGAGTACGTCCTGACGCAATTTGGTTTCGATCGTATCACGCGGGGTGATGCCTTTGAATTGCGCATACACGACCGGGTTCTGGTTCAGGTCAGTCTCGAACTGGCTGAGTTCGACCAGACAGGTTTCCATCGCGCTGCGGGTGGCCTTGTCGGGCGACACATTGCTGAGAATATCGAACGGGCCTTCGACATCCTGCAACGCGATCTGCAAGCGATTCCATGTATCGAGCACGACCGCAACATCACCTGCACGCTCTGGCGGCAGCGCCACCATGGCGGCAACGCGCTGACGCAGGTCGGCCAGACCGGACTGGCACAACGGCGCGACTTGTGCCGCTTCGATCAATGGAATCAACGGACGGGCGGGTGCTGCCGTGGCGACTTGTGTCATTAGCGCCAGCGGCACAATCAGGGCACGCAACATCATTTGTTTTTCTCGATATCAAAGTACATCCACTCGGCGCTCAGGATCGGATGCTTCTTGTAGCCGATCACGCGCGGTTGCGCCACCATGTTGCGATAGCGCGCATAGCCCATCCGCTGGGCCGAGTACAGCTCCATGATGCGGGTCATCTTGTGATAAATCAGGTCGCGTTCGGGACCATCCGCCAGCTTTTGCGAAGCGCGGTACAGCTCGTCATAAGCCGGAATCTTCACGCAACCATTGTTGTTCTGGCCGGTGTTCGGACCGTAGTACAGCTGCATGAAATTGTCGCCATCGGGATAGTCGGCAATCCACGGCGAAGTACGGGTTTGCAGCTGGCAGGACTTCTCGGCTTTCAGCAGATCCGGGAAGGGCCGGATGTCGCCGCGCATGCGGATGGCGATCGAGTCGTAGGTCTTCTTCCACATCTCGGCTTGCTGCTGGCCGGTGCTGTCGTTGCGGGCCGAATAGCGGATCGTGAACGGCTGGCCGTTGGGCAGATTGCGGTACCCATCGCCGCCTTTCTTGTAGCCGAATTTGTCGAGCAATGCATTGGCGGCGACCGGGTCGTACTGGATCGAACTCTTGTACGACGGGTCGTGACCGACCACGCCGGGCGGGATCGGGTACTGCAACGCGATGGCTTCGCCATTCCAGATCAGGCGGATTTCTTCATCGACGTTGTGGGCCATGGCGATGGCGCGGCGCAACGCGATCTTGTCCTTTTCGAGACCGCCCAGCACCGGGTCTTGCATATTCCAGTAGTAGTAACTGGATTCGGGATCGACGATGCGCGAGAGCTGGTAACCCTTTTTAACGAATTCGGGCTTGAGCTTGCCGCGACTGAGCAATTGCGGTGCCAGCGGTCCCTGCAATTCGAACAGGTCGATTTCATCATTCTGAAAAGCCAGCAACCGCGACTGATCCTCGACCATCACGGCGATCTCGACGCGGCCGATCTGCGGCATGCGCTTGCCTTTCATTTTGGCGACGATGGCGGCGTCTTCCGGATCGCTGCCGGCCTTGAAGTCCCAGATGTTGCCCCGGTAGGCCGGGCTGGCGGTCAGTTCGATGCGGGATGAACGCACCCATTCGGTTAGATGATAGGGCCCGGTGCCGACCGGATTGGCCATCACCTGGCCGCCGGTGTCCTGGTATTTTTCGATGACTTCACGCGCGACGGCGCTGGTCGGCACGTGCGCCAGAATCATGCCGAGATTGAAATCGGGCTGGGTCAGACGGATGCGCAAGGTGTAGGGATCAATGATTTCGAAACCGGCAATCGGGCTGTCGTAATCGAACTTGCCGGTTTTTTTGGCTTCCCTGGCGAGGTCATCGAGACCGATGACTTTGCCTTCGAACAGCCAGGTGTGTGGCGATGACAATTTCGGGTCGAACAGACGCCGGAACGAATACACGTAATCGGCCATCGTCAGTTCGCGTGCCTTGCCTTTGAATGCGGCATCGGGATAAAAGGTGATGCCCTTCTTCAGATGAATCGTGTAGACCTTGCCTTCCTCGGTCACCTCCGGCATGCCATCGGCGGTCAACGGCACCAGCTTGGCGGGACGGGCCAGATAGTCGTAGGTGTAGAGCGTTTCGAAAACCGACTGGACCACCTGCGCCGAATACAGATCGCGAAAGATGGCCGGATCGAAACCGGTTTCGGCGGCTGGAAAGACAAAGCGCAAGACCTTGTCGGGATCGGCCGGGCCGGCTGCGTGAGATGCCGCCGGCAACAGCGCAGCAGTAGCAACTGAGGCAACTGTAGCAACTGAAGCAGCAAATAACAGGGTGCGTAACCAGTGTGAAGTCATGTGTTTCCTAGCAGTTCAGAGCGATGTAATTGTTCTCGGTGCAGCGCGGACCAGCGTGGCCGGAACCCGCGCATTCAACGCCCCTGCTCCGCCAGCCGCTTGTCGATATCGATATATTCCCAGCCGGTATGGAGCAACGGATGCTTCTTGAACCCCAGCACCCACGGCCGGCTGACCCAGTTGCGCACACGCATCACGCCCAGCTTCCAGGCCGTGTCGGCTTCCATCTGCCGGTTCATTTGCAAGTACAGCGCAGTGCGTTCGGCACCCGGCGGCAGCGCGATGGCCTTGGTGAACAATGCATCATAAGCGGGCGACTCATAGCAGCCGTTATTACCCTGATGCGAATTCGGTCCGTACAGCAGTTGCAGGAAATTTTCGCCATCCGGATAGTCAACGCTCCAGGCTCCACCCCACATCATCAGCTCGCACTTGGTTGCGGCTTTCAGGTTGTCGGCAAAGTTACTGACCGGGTATTCGGCACGGATGCCGATTTCGTCCAGCCCGCGCTTCCAGAGTTCGGAGAGCTCCTGATAAATCACCGAGGCTTCGCGGTTGATTTTCAGCTTCAGTGGCTTGCCATCGGGCAGCGTGCGATAGCCGTCAGGACCGCGCTTGTAACCGAAATGGTCGAGCAGTTTGTTGGCCAGTACCGGGTCGTAGCCAATGCTACTGCGGTAGTTCGGATCGTAGCCGACCACGCCCGGCGGGATCATCATCTCGGCATTGATGGCCTGACCGTGACGGATCAGGGCCACGTCATCGTCGTTGTTATAGGACATCGCGATGGCCCGGCGCAGCGCATTTTTTTCATTCGAATAGCCGCCGACGATGGGATCATGCATGTTGAAGAAGGTATAGGTGATGGCCGGTTCGATGAAGCGCTGCAGACGGATTTTTTGCGCGACGAATTCGGGCTTGAGCTTGGCACCATCGAGCGCAGTGCGCGAGGCCAGTTGCGGGATCCAGTCAAGGTCGATCTGCTTGTCCTGAAACGCCAGCCAGCGCGCCTGCTCTTCTTCGATCACGCTGACTTCGATGCGACCGACCTGCGGCATTTTTTTGCCCTTCATGTCGCGCACGATTTGCTGATCCATCGGATCGGCTGACGGCTCAAAATTCCAGATCGAACCGCGATAACCCGGGTTGGCGACGAGGACGATCTTGCTGCGCGGGACGTAACTCTCCAGCATGTACGCACCGGTGCCGACCGGATGCTGGCCGCTTTGCAGGCCGTAGGCATCAATCACTTCGCGCGCGCTGCCGGCCAGTGCGCCGTAGGCAATTACGTACAGAAAGTTGTAGTCAGGGGCGTTGAGCTGTATCTGCAGGGTGTAGCGGTCAGGCGTTTGCAAGCCGGCGACCGGCGCATCGTAGTCAAACTTGCCGCTCTTTTTGGCGGCAGCGACAACGGCATCCATGCCAACGATTTTGCCTTGCAGGAAACCGGCCGACGGCGAGCGGTTGACCGGATCGAGCAAGCGACGAAACGAGTAGGCGAAGTCTTGCGCAGTCAGTTCGCGCGGCTTACCCTTGAAGGCAGGATCGTCCGTAAAGAAGATCCCTTTTTTGAGATGAAAGGTATAGGTCTTGCCGCCATCGGACACCTCGGGCATCGCCTCGGCAACTTTGGGCACCAGCTTGGCGGGACTGGCCAGATAATCGTAGGTGAGTAGCGTTTCGTAGATGGATTCGGCGATGACGCCGGAATAATAGTTCGACGTACGCACCATGTCGAAGCCATCATCAGCAGCCGGTGTGGCGTAATGGATGACCTTCTCAGGATCGGCCGGACTAACGGCATGGGCAGGTCCCGCCACCAGCAACAATGAAACGCACGCTTGCGCTACGAATTTCCACATCGATCGACATCCTTTATACGCTGCCGCCATGCGGGCCTGTTCTGACCATGCCTGATAGCACGCCTGAACCGGATGGCCCGATTGATCGTTGGACCGTTACGCTCCGGCATGTGGCCGGGACGTAAAAGGCCGTAAAGATAACGCAAGTCAACACGATTCGGGCGGGTGAAAAATATATTTTTATGGTGCTGCGCACAAGAAAAATGTCGGCAGAGGGGTACGTAAGTCACCGGCCCGCCAGGCACGTTTAACTATCGGTGTGAGTAGCCCCAAAATGATTTATAAAATTTAGCTTTTATTGCTATTCGCCATACAAGCTAACAGTACCCCTACTTTCTTGCGAGTATTGAAGTCGACCGAAACCCAGTTTCGGTTGCCTGTGCAGCGTTTCAATATTACACATACCACTTTAGTTGCTCGTTGACATCATTCAATGCGGAATGGTTCCATACTTCACAAATTAATTTCTACATGAGATTGATTGTCAGGCGACAGTAGATCGCCCCAACCAGTGATGGATTAATTCCCCCAAGGAGCGTGGCAATGATGATGGAAACCGTGATCTCGCGATCAATACGTGTGATGTTTGCAGGTGGTGTGGTGCTGGGGCTGGGCTTGACGACAGCTGTTCAAGCACAGGAAACAAATTCGACGCAACGAGTTGAAGTTACCGGCTCCAGCATCAAGCGGATCGCTGCCGAGAGTTCGTTGCCGGTAACGACGCTGACGAAGGACGACATCGCCAAGAGCGGCGTGACGACTGTCGAAGCGCTGCTGCAATCAGTCACGTCGACTTCGACTGCGGGCGCGACCCAGAATTCGCAACTTGCCGGCTTGTCGACATACGGTGCATCGAGTGTGTCATTGCGTGGCCTCGGTGACTCGCGCACGCTGGTACTGGTCAATGGTAAACGTCTGGCCGTGTTCGCCGGCACCGGTGGTGCTGTCGACGTCAACTCAATTCCATTTGGTGCTATTGAACGCGTTGAAATTTTACGTGATGGCGCCTCTGGCGTGTACGGTAGCGATGCCGTGGCTGGTGTCGTCAACTTCATTCTGCGCCAGGATTACAAGGGCCTCGAAATGAGTGCCGGTTACAACGCACCAACCCGCGGCGGCGGTACCACCCAGAAAGCCAGCATCCTGTTCGGCGCCGGCAATCTGGCCGAAGACCGCTTCAACATCATGCTGTCCGGCGAATTTGAAAAAGCCGAAGCCCTGTTTGGCAGTCAGCGCGACTTCTCCAAAACCGGCAATATCGCGCCGTACATCCAGTCGGCTGCTACCGAAACCGGTCGTATCGAGGGTATTTGGGTGCCGGGCCAGTCGCGCACGCAAAACGCGCGTAGTACCACCAATCCTTACGGCTACAGCTCATCAGGCTATGGCAATCCGAAAGCACCTGCCAATTGCGCTGACATCGCGATGTTTTCATCGGGCAAAGGCGGCGTCGGTGGCGCTTACAACAATTGCAAATTTGACTCGGCACCGTTCGTTGGCCTGTTTCCAGAAGTCGAACGGGTCAATCTCGTCGGCGCGGTGAAATTCCAATTAACACCGGACCACCAAATTTATGCCGACACACTGTATGCACGCAACAAGGTTATCGAGACCTATCAGCCCTCCCCAGCGCGTGTCGGATTTTTCCAGACCGATAATGCATTTACTGGCAGCGGTGTCGATGCGGCACTACTGATCCGCCCGAGCAATCCGAACTACGGAACGTATATCACGCCTTACCTTCTGGCGAATGGCTTGTCGGCAATGAATGGTCAGACACTGGCGATCACGTTACGGTCGTTTCTCGCCGGCGCCCGTCAGGAAACCGATATCAACACCCAATCGCGTGTTAACGTCGGTATGAAAGGGGTGATTTTCAAAAGCTGGGACTACAACGTTTCGCTGATTGCTAACGAAGCCAAGACCGATGGCAAGCTGACTGACGGCTATTACTCTCAGCTGGCGCTGGCTCGCATCCTCAATGACCCGGCCAACAACTGGAATCCGTTCGCCGTCGGCGGCATACAGGACGCCGCGCTAACAGCAAAACTGCAGGCGGCTAAATATATCGGCTCGACCATCACGGCGAAATCAAAGAGTACCGGCTTTGACAGCTCCGTCACCGGCACCCTCACTGACCTGCCGGCCGGGCCGCTACAACTGGCAACCGGCTTCAGCGTTCGCAAGGACAGCTACGCCGTCAACGTGCCCGACATCCTCGGCTCCGGTGACATTGCAGGCTTGGGCGGTGCCACCCTGCCAGTTGATGCGTCGCGCACCGTCCGTGCACTGTTCGCCGAATTGAATATCCCCATCCTCAAGACCCTTGAGGGTAACGTTACTGCTCGCACCGACAGCTACAGCGATGTTGGTAGCACCACCAATGGCAAGGCCAGCCTGCGCTTTAGTCCGACCCAGACAATGCTGTTCCGCGCTTCGGTCGGTTCCGGATTCCGGGCACCATCATTGGTCGAATTGCATCGGCCGCAATCGACCGGTTCGTCGGAAGCCTTCATCGATCCTAAGTTTGCGGCAGACGGTCCGGTCCAGGCAGTGGCCATCATTGGCGGCAACCCGAACCTGAAACCGGAGAAATCGAAACAGGGCAGCGTCGGCATGGTGTTGCAGCCAATTTCCAGTGTCTCGATCGGCATCGACTACTTCAACATCAAGATCGACAACCTGATTGCCGCCCCATCGGCGCTGTCGCTGGTCAATGCGTCCCGTGCCGGCAAGCCACTGTATGGTCCGGATGATGTCGTGTTCGCCCCTGATGGCACTGTCGATACCGTCAAGCAAATTGGCCGCAACGCCAATGGCGCGACGGTCAGCGGTTTCGATGTCGACCTGCGCTTCAAGCAGGCAGTCGCGGCAGGCAAGGTCTCGGTCGCCTTGAACGGCACCTACACCAGCAAATACGATTACAAGACGCTCAATGGCACCCAGGGTAGTGTCGGGACCATTGTTCAGCCTGACGGTTCTCCGCTTGACATCGCTCAATCGGGAGTCGTGTTCCGCTGGAAGCATAATCTGGCCTTCAATTACCAGACCGGTCCATGGTCGACCACACTGGTGCAAAACTATCAGTCGGGCTACCGCGATGCCGACGACCTCAACGGTAACCAGCACCATGTCTCCTCGTTGACGATTTACGATGCGCAAGTAGCCTATACAGGCGTCAAGAACCTGACTCTGAGTGCCGGCCTGCGCAATCTTTTTGACAAAAACCCGCCAATTTCGATTGGTAACGGTACGCAATTCCAGGCAGGTTACGATCCGACTTACTACGATGCACGGGCACGTACTGCTTACCTGACTGCAAACTACAAGTTCTACTGATCGGTGACAAAGCGTGCGGTGTATCGCACGCTTTGTCACTCCATAAAAACAGGATCACCCGACATCAGTGCGGGGCAGATCCGGAGAAAAGCAACCACACCAGCGCCGGGTAATCTACCGGCGTTTTTTTGTTTACAGGCTGGAAAGCATCGCGCTGATCCAACAGTCCCGCAGCCCGCCGCGCTACTAGTGTCCTGCCAGCACGTCGCACTACTCGAAAGTACAGTCACATTCCTGTCACGTAAAAAATATATTTCCATGCTGCTCTGCACAAGATGACGGGCACGCTGCCGCGATCCTGCCGTCATAAATTTCGCTGCGTAAAAGTATCGCAATGGCAATCCGTATTCCAATATATAAAATACAGATTTTTGTGGCAATTGCCGTACAACCGCCCTGAATCCCTGCCGTGAGCAAGGGTAACGTGCCACTCGAGCCGGGCTCTTTACGCTGAAAGCCGGCGTTGTTTTATTGGGTTAAAACCTTAAGTAACTAATTTTATTGTACTGACACCTTCGGCTTTCAAATGGTTCCATGTATTTCACAAAATCAATTTCATAAAGAAATTGTTTGTAGAGCCGGCAAACGCCAGCAAATAAAAATCGGTTGTTAAAAAATTCTACCCCCCGAAGGAGTTTGGCAATGATGAAGGAAACCGTATTGTCGCGATCGATGCGCCTGATGTTTTCAGGCAGTGTCGTCATGGGACTGGGCATAATCGCCATGCCTGCCCTGGCACAAGAAGCCGCGGCCACGCAACGCGTCGAAGTAACAGGGTCGAACATCCGTCGGGCACAGGCAGAAACGGCCTCCGCCGTACAGATACTGAGCCGCACCGACATTGAGAAATCCGGCAAGGCCAGCGTCGCAGAATTACTGCAATCACTTGCTGTCGACAACCAGGGTTCGGTACCGACTTCCTTCGGTAACGGCTTTGCTGCCGGCGCTTCGGGTATTTCGCTACGTGGTCTTGGCACCGCATCAACGCTGGTTCTGGTCAATGGTCGCCGCGTTGCGCCGTACGGCCTGGCCGACGATGGTCAAAAAGTATTCGCCGACTTGAACCTGATTCCACTGGAAGCGGTCGAGCGGGTTGAAATCCTGAAAGATGGCGCATCCGCCATTTACGGTTCCGACGCCATTGCCGGTGTGGTCAACGTGATTCTGCGCAAGGACTACAAGGGCACCACGGCCAAGGTCAGCTACGGCCAATCGTCCGGCTACAGCGATGGCAAGGACGTCCGCGCCACCATTACCCACGGCTTCGGTGACATCGATACCGACAAGTACAACGTTTTACTGAACTTCGAATACGGCAACAAGGGCAATGCCTACTACCGCGATCGTACCGATCGTGGTCCGGTCGGCAAATCGGACTTGCGTGCTTATGGCTTCAGCGCACAAGAAGGCTTGGGCGGCACCGGCGCCATCACCACCAATAACGCCGCTGGCAGTGCTATCAACGGCAATGTCCGCAATCCGGTCACCAATGACTATTACAACCGTGGCAATCTTGCCGGCGCCGGTTTTTCGCGCTTGTTCCCCGGCGCAAATTGCGGCAACTTCACGACGCATCCACAAGGCGATCCAGGCGGCGGTTGCCTGATTGATGCCGCACAGGATTACAACCAGATTCAACCGAAGCAGGAGACCTTCAATTTCTTCGGTCGCGGTACGCGCCAGATCAATCCGGACCTGCAGGCTTACATTGAGTACAACCTGTACAAGAGCGAGTCAAAGTCGTCGTCGACACCGTCGGGTGTCAACAGTAGTGTCGGCTATCCGGGTGGCGCAGTTAGCAATGCCGGTGTCGCCCTTGGTGCCAATCACCCGGACAATCCGTACTTCGGTACGGCAGCACGCCTGCGCTACCTCGCGGCCGACGTCGGTCCGCGCCAAAGCACGATTGATTCGACCTTTACCCGCCTGGTTGCTGGTTTGAAAGGCACGCAAGGCGCATGGGATTTCGACACGGCTTTCCTGTATTCGGAAAACAAGGTGAACAGTGAGCGCACTGGCTATCTGGCACGTGCAGCAACCTTTGCTCTACTCAATCCGACTGCGGCGAACGTTGCAGCCGCTCGTGCCAGAAGTCCGGCCTACGCGGCATTGCCGGCTGGTACCTACTGGCGCATCGCTGAAAACGCCGGGCTCAATTCGGCTGCTGTCTACGCAGCGTTGTCGCCATTGGTCAGCAACGACGCCAAGACCTCGGTCTCGCAAATCGACTTCAAAGGTTCGCGCGAACTGGGCAAGTTAAGCGGTGGTGCGATCGGTCTGGCTGTTGGCGGCGAATTCCGTCATGAGTCGACCCGTCTTGATCCATCGAGCGGCACCGAAGTCGGTGACGTAATCGGTCTCGGCTATTCGGCCTACAAGAGCAGCCGCAATGTCGGCGCCCTGTATGCAGAAGTGCTGGCACCGGTGGCCAAATCCCTTGAGTTGTCAGCCGCCGTACGCGCTGACCGCTACTCCGACGTCGGTAACGCCTTCACGCCAAAAGTTGGTGCGAAATGGACTCCGGTCAAGGAATTTGCAATCCGCACGACAGTCGCCCGTGGCTTCCGTGCTCCTGGTGCTGCTGAAAACGGCGAAGGTGGCCTGGCTGCTTTCTCGAGCGTAGTCGACCCAGCCCGTTGCGCACTTGGTGTGGCCGCCGCTTGCTCACCAGGCAGCGTAGCCGTGATCACTTCGCCGAACAAGAATCTGCAGCCTGAAAAATCCGAAAGCACGACCCTCGGCTTCGTCTGGGATCCACTGCCGAGAACCAGCATGTCGGTCGACTTTTTCCAGATCAAACGGAAAAACGAGATTAATCAGGAGCAGAGCGCCGCTGCGGTTGCTGCCGGTCAGGTT
>CAILRJ010000434.1 GCA_903836575.1 uncultured Burkholderiales bacterium | reverse complement strand
GTCGATACGCGGTGCCTGACTGGTCGGTCCGATGAAGGTGCCGGAGAACAGGTAGGACAGCGCCGGATGGTTTTGCCAGTACGTGATCAGGCTTTTGAGCACGTCGGGACGGCGCAGCATCGGACTGTCTTCGACGGTCGCGCCGCCCAGCGTCGCGTGGTTGCCGCCACCGGTGCCGGTGTGACGGCCATCGAGCATGAACTTTTCGGTACCGAGCCGGCTCTGGCGCGCTTCGGCATAGAGAATAGTGGTCTTGTGGACCAGTTCTTTCCAGCTCGATGACGGATCGATGTTGACTTCAATGACGCCCGGGTCCGGCGTGACACTAAGCATCTTCACGCGCGGGTCACGCGGCGGCGTGTAACCTTCGAGCCAGAGCCGCATGTCGAGCGCGGCAGCGGTATCTTCGACGATGGCCACCAGCGCCAGGTAGTCTTCAATGCGCTTGACCGGTGGCATGAACACATGCAAACGACCCGTGCGAACCTGCACGCACAGTGCGGTGTGAATCACTTCACGCGGCAGCGGTTTGTCTTTCGGTTTGACCTTGGCCGCACTGTGATCGGCCCCCGGCACACCATCGAGATCGGCGCGCGCATCAAACGGATCGACATCGAATTCCGGCTCCATCTCGTCGGGTAATTCCCACGGCAAGGTGTCGAGCGGCAGACGCAAGCCGAGCGGTGATTCGCCTCCGATCAAATACAGATGTTCGCGCCGGAGCGGCCATTTGCTGGTCAGCCAGGCCGCCGTGCCAACGCTCAGCGCCTTGCCGCGCGGCTTGCGACCAACCTGCTTGGCCGGTGCCAGCGGCAACACGTAACCGACGATTTCGCCGAGGCCGTCTTCGAGCAGACGGGCCAGCCGGCGACGGCCTTCCGGTGCTTTCAGGTCGGCTTTGAGCGGATCGAGATTATCCGGCAAACGCTGTTCGAACTGGGCTTGCTGCCAGACATCTTCGTAGGCAGGGATTAGCGCGGCGGGGTGCAACGCGAGGCGCCCGGCCAGCGCGTGGGCGAACGTCGCGGCGTGCGTTGCGGTGTAGCCGTCATCATGGTCTTCAGTCGCGAACAGCGCCTGATTGCGCCAGATCGGCTGCCCATCGATGCGCCAGAACAGATTCAGCGCCCAGCGCGGCAAGGGCTCGCCCGGATACCATTTGCCCTGGCCGTAATGCAGCATGCCGTCCGGAGCAAACTGTTTTTTCAACCGCAGGGACAAGTCACCGGCGAGTGCGCGCTTGTGGTCGCCATGGGCTAACGTGTTCCACTCCGGACCATCCATGTCGTCGATCGACACGAAGGTCGGCTCGCCGCCTTGCGTGAGACGCACGTCCTGCTTCTTCAGGTCCGCATCAACCTTGGCGCCGAGCTTGTCAATGCTCTGCCAGTCTGCTTCGCTGTAGGGTTTGGTGACGCGCGGATCTTCGTGGATACGGGTAATCGTCATCACGTGCTCGAACTCGACATTGGCCCAATCGGCCAATCCGGTCACTGGAGCGGCCGAGGATGGCACAGCCGTGCAGGCCAGCGGGATGTGACCCTCGCCCGTCAGCATGCCGGAGGTCGGATCCAGTCCGATCCAGCCGGCGCCCGGCACATACACTTCAGCCCACGCATGCAGATCGGTGAAGTCAACCGTGGTTCCGCTGGGGCCATCGAGCGATTTGACATCGGCGGTCAGCTGGATCAAGTAGCCGGACACAAAACGCGCCGCCAGCCCGAGATGGCGCAGTATCTGCACCAGCAACCAGCCACTGTCGCGGCATGAACCCGAACGCAAGGCCAGCGTATCTTCGGGCAATTGCACGCCCGGCTCCATCCGGACCAGATAGCCGATATCGCGTTGCAGCCGCTGATTCAGGGCAACCAGAAAATCGGCAATCCCGATCGGCTTGACGGCCAGTGCGCGGCGCGCTGCGTCGACCCAAGCCAGCAACAATGGACCGTTCTCGTCAACCTTCAGGTACGCGCCGAGTTCGAAACTGAGCTGTTCGGTGTAATCGAACGGGAAGTTTTCTGCATACTGCTCGACAAAAAAATCGAACGGGTTAATGACAGTCATGTCGGCCACCAGGTCGACCGTGAACGACAGTTCAGCAGTGCGCTCCGGGAACACTACGCGGGCAATGTAATTGCCGTACGGGTCTTGCTGCCAGTTCAGGAAATGCTCGTCCGGCAGAATATTGAGGGAGTACGACAGAATCGGCGTGCGCGCATGGGCGGCAGGACGCAGCCTGACTTCATGCGGCGACAAACTGACGAGTCGGTCGTAGCGGTAACTGGTCTTGTGATGCAATGCGACTCGAATCGCCATGGTAGAACCTTTCGATAAGGGGGCTAGAGAGATCGATCCTCGTCGCGACGGAGCGGTAAACCAGGACGATAGTGTATGCGCAGATGCATTATTGCTATGTTAGTAACCGCACGCACCTTCGCACTTACCACTTATCACCGGCAGCACTGCTGCTGGAAGGGTGCAACGACGACCGCTTACTGACATCAGCAAAATAGGCACGCGCAGCATTGAACAGCGATCTCTCCGGGTCAGGCGGTTTCCCATAATGCCCGATAGGCGCCGTTGCCATCATAGTCTCTGGCTTGTTTTTGCGGGTTGAAGCGGCGTCCACCGCGCGGATCCGTGCCACGACCGGCCAGGTACAGCCAGTTACCCTGGTTGCTGTAGACATCAAAATCGACCAGTTGCGACTCGAACCAGGCGGCTCCGGCTCGCCAGTCGCCGTCCAGATCATGAATCAGGTAGCTCGCCACGATCTGGCGCAACCGGTTCGACAGGTAACCGGTAGCGGCCAGTTCGCGCATACCGGCGTCGACAATCGGTTCACCTGTCTCGCCACGGGACCAGCGGGCAAACAAGGTAGCGTCATGCACCGGCCTGACGCTGCCGGCCTCGGCCAGGCCGTGGTAGCGGTAGAGCTTGCGTCCATATTTGAGATGCAGGAAGCGAAAATAATCGCGCCACAGCAATTCGAACCAGAGCCAGTAAGTACTGTCGTTGGCACCGAATTCATTTTCGAACTGCTCGATTGCCGCGTTGATTGTTCTCGCCGATAGGGCTCCAGTGGCCAGCCACGGCGAAAACTTGCTGGAATAGTCCAGACCAGTGAGGCCGTTGCGTGTGTCCTTGTAGGTATGGGCGAGTTTGCGATCCAGATATTGGTGCACGTGCGCAAGCGCCGCAGTGGTTCCGCCGGCGTAGGCCGCTGACTGGTACGGAAATGACGTTCGGGCATCGACGTCCGGTGCCGCCGGGGGCATGACATGATGGCGGTGCGGAAGTGGCACAGGCATTACCGGCAAGGATGGAATCGTCTGCGGAAAATCGACCGGCACCGAGGGTGCCACATTGGCTTTTTCGACGGCCTGCCGGAATAGCGTGAACATATCCGGCAACTGTCTGGTAGAGAACGGTAGCGCATCCGGATCGAGCAAACTGGATTGCCAGACAGTATCGACAATCAGGCCAACGGCCCGCAAGGCCTGTACGGCAGCCTGCTCGTCCGGCGCAGCGATCGCCTCGCACACGATCCGGGTAACGCCCAGCTCGCGCGCGAGTGACGGCAAGATGTCTTCCGCCCGCCCCGTCAGTTCTATCAACGCACTACCTTGCGCCGCCAACTGCGCACCGAGATCAGCCAACGTTGCCGCAAGAAAAACACGCCGGTGTGCACCGACCCGCTCAAACCCCCAGTGCGTCAGTGCCCGATCTGCCGGATCGTGGCAAAACACCGGCACTATGTGGCTGCTGGCACCGCACGCCAGCAGAAACGCCGGATTATCCAGCAACCGCAAGTCGTTCCGGAACCAATAAATCACGGTACTCATGCCTTGCCGCCTTTGTTTTCACGGCAACGATCGGAACAATATTTGACGTCTTCCCACACCCGTTCCCATTTTTTACGCCATGTAAATGGCAAGCCACAGCGCACACATGTTTTGGTGGGAAGGTTGGATTTCTTTTGCATTTTCATTCGGAGCTGTCCTGCGTAGCTATATTGCTTGAGCAAATTTTTGAGATATTTTCTTCGTAGCAACTCTGCCACAATTTGGCGCCTTGTGCAGGAGGAGGGAATACAGCAAGCCTTGCGCAGTCATGGACAGACAGTCGCTGTGACCAGAAATTCTCCGGTGCGCCTCAACAGCATTCGTTGCGGACGATAGCAATAAAGCCGGCTCTTTTTTCGAACGGGGCGACAGGACACAACAAACCGTCCGCCCAACAAAAAAGAGCTACCAGCCGAAGCGTGTAACCCTCTGATTAACCTTGATGTTTGTGGTGCGGCTGGCTGGAATCGGACCAGCGACCCTTGGCTTCGGAGGCCAATACTCTATCCACTGAGCTACAGCCGCATATGATGAACCTTCAAGAATGGCGAAGGATACCGTTTTTCGCCGCGTCCGTCCATGGATAGGAG
>CAILRJ010000433.1 GCA_903836575.1 uncultured Burkholderiales bacterium | reverse complement strand
CGAGCGGCTGCAGTTGAAAATTGCCGCAATCGTAAAGCAACTACGTGCAAGGATTTTGTAACGGCGCTGGTCTAGCCCATCATCCCCGCGCCGCCCCCACCTCCCGCTGCAGAAACCGCTACACGGCAGCATCCTCCATCGTCGCCACATTGATGCGCATCCGGTGTGATGGCAACTGGCGTGGCGAGAACAGGCAGCCGGGTGCCAGATCGGGTCAGTGAATTGGTGTCGCAGCCCCCGCATCGGCCCAGACGAACATGCCGCTGGTGCTGCCGGTATCGACGCGGATGCCGATGCGTTCAGTCCGGCGCAGGAAAACGCAATTGAGAAAAATGGCGTCCGTTCCGTATCGCGCTTCGCTCGATCTCCACGGCTGATTCGAGCCAGCCTTTCTGTTCGAGGAAGATCAGAAATGAGCGCGTACTGACCTTCTGGCATTTTTCAGGGAGTAAAAAACTGGGGCGGGCAATCTTGTGATCTTCGAACAGGAATACGCAAACGGGTGGCGTATCGGAGAGGGCAAGCGTATTCATCGCCTCCTGAATCGCGAGTTCACCGAGATTGGATTTTCGGAGCGGCGCTATGCTCAAGGCTTGCTTTTGCTGAAAATGTGCGAAGGTGCTTGTCGGTACAACACAGATATTGTTGGCATTGATCCATGACGCTATCGCTTTACTCGTTGGTGTCTGATTGCGCGTCACTTCATGCATCACCATATCGACGACATGAACTGGCCACCCTGGTCTTGTAAGAAGGTCAAGTGAATTTGCGTAAGCCAGAGTAATCAACGGACCTGCATCCGGAATCAGAAGCACTGGTGTGTCATCCACTACGCCTGGTCCTGCTTACGGAAGTAATGCATGCAGGCTATTCACCATCGCCTGTGTCCTTGCTGCGGGCAAGCGCGGCATTGGAAGATGGGCTTGCGACATCAATAAAAATAAATCTTCGTCGCTGTCGATACCAAGTGCCTCCTTGGTATTCGTGTCGTTGACGCGTCCCAATGAAAAATCCAGCAGCGCTTTGAAGTTTTGATTTTCGGCCGCTTCCGCAGCTTCATACGTTTCGACGAAATGTCGCAGTTCGGCGTTCAACAAGACATTGATCGAGGTGTTGGCTTTAGCGGCAATGATTTTGGCGCGTCTGAGCAGTTCCTTGTCGACTGCGCCGGTAAAGTTGACTGTTCCTGCCATCACGCCCCCCGTTATCATTAAACGTAGATAAGTATGGCACGGTTGTTCTTGCTTGAAGCTGATCTTCCGCAATCATCCCCGCGCCGCCCCCACCTCCCGCTGCAGAAACCGCCACACGGCAGCATCCTCCAGCGTCGCCACATTGATGCGCATCCGGTGCGAAGGCAACTGGCGCGGCGAGAACAGACAGCCGGGTGCCAGCAACATGCCTTCGGCCATCGCCTTTTCGGTTAGCGCATTGGTGTCGCAGCCGGCATCGGCCCAGACGAACATGCCGCTGGTGCTGCCGGTATCGACGCGGATGCCGATGCCGTCGAGCCGGCGGATGGTTTTTTCACGCACGCTGTCGAGGCGGCTGCGCAGGCGCTCCAGATGTTTGCGGTAGCGGCCTTCGGAGAGAATCTTGTAGATCACGCGCTCGCCGATTTCGCTGGTGGTTAGCGCCGACAGGATCTTGCGATCGGCCAGTTGTATCGCCAGTTCGGGCGAGGTCGCGATGAAGCCGACGCGCAGGTTGGCGGCCAGTGTTTTCGAAAATCCACCGAGATAGATCACGCGCTGCAACTGGTCCAGCGCGGCGATGCGGGTTGCGCCACCGGTATGCATATCGCAGTAGATATCGTCTTCGACGATCATGAAGTCATGCTGTTCGGCTAGCTTCAGGATCTGGAAAGCCTTGGCGGCAGACAGCGAGGTCGAGGTAGGGTTATGCAACACCGAATTGATCACGTACAGGCGTGGCTTGTGCAGCGCCGCCATCTCGGCCAGTCGCGCGATATCGGGCCCGTCGGTCAGCCGTGGAATGCCGATCACCTTGGCACCGAGCAGCGAGAACGAACCGAACATCAAAAACCAGGCCGGATCATCGACAAAAATGGTGTCGCCCGGCTGCAAAAAATGCCGCGCCACCAAGTCGAGCCCCTGCGTCACGCCGCTGGTGGTAATGAACTGCTCCGGCGTGGCGGCGATGTCGAGTTCGGCCAATTTGAGTTGCAGTTGCTGGCGCAGCGGCAAAAATCCCTGCGGCACGCCGTATTGCAGCAGCAGGTTCTGGTTGCTGCGACCGACCGAGCGCAGCGCATTGCCGATCAGGTCGGCATCGAGCCAGTCATTGGGCAGCAAGCCGCTGCCCGGCATTTTTTGTGAAGGCAGCTGGCGGAACAT
>CAILRJ010000432.1 GCA_903836575.1 uncultured Burkholderiales bacterium | reverse complement strand
CGACGGCTGGGGCGCGGCGCTGCATCCGCAGGATCGCGCCGCCGCCATGGCAGCCTGGGACGAGGCGGTGCGCTGCGCCAGTCGCTACGAACAGGATCAGCGCTATGTGCATGCCGATGGTTCCGAAGTCATTGCCCGGGTAGTCGCCGTACCGATGCAGGTGGACGGCGTGTGTACCGGGTTTGTCGGCACCGCCGACGACATCACGCTGCGCCGCCGCAATACCGAAGCATTGCGCGACAGTGAAAAACGGCTGCGCATGATTACCGATAATTTGCCGGTGCTGATTGCGTATATCGACAAGCAGCTCAGGTTGCAATTTGCCAATGCCACCATCGAAAGCTGGCTGCACATCAGTCCGGCTGACGCGCAGGGACGCCGCTTCGAAGACACCGTCGGGCCGGGTAACTATGCGCTGCGCCTGCCCTACCTGTTGCGGGCGCTGGCGGGCGAGCGGGTCGAGTTCGAGATGCTGGTGACCAATGGCGGCGTGGTACGCCATGTCCAGACCACTTATGTTCCGGATCAGGATAGCGACGGTAACGTCCATGGCGTCTATACGCTGAGCAGCGACATTTCGGCGCTCAAGCAAACCCAATTGCAATTGCAGGCGCTGGCCCGCTACGACACCCTGACCGGATTGCCGAACCGCTATCACCTCAATCAGACCCTGACCGAAGCGGTGGCCCGCAGCCAGCGCTCGATCGATCATCTTGCCGTGCTGTTTCTGGATATCGACCATTTCAAGCAGATCAACGACACCTGGGGCCATGCCGCCGGTGATGCCGTGCTGGTGGAGTTTGGCAACCGGTTGAAAGCGACGGTGCGGGTGACCGATACCGTCGCACGGTTGTCCGGGGATGAGTTCATTGTGCTGCTGGAAGGGTTGAAGATGACTGAACAAGCCCACGAGGTGGCACGCAAGATTCTCGCGGCGCTGGTACTGCCCATTACGTGGTCAGGGCTTTCGATTACCATGAGCGCCAGCATCGGGATTGCCTACGGCTACACCAAAAACCTGACGCCGAAGGATTTGCTCGGGCTGGCCGACAAGGCGCTTTACCGGGCCAAGCAGGCCGGGCGCAACGTCGCGCGCGAGGGGGGCGAGTAAGTTGGTCGCGCGGGGCAGGCTTTTTTCAGCCGGAGAAATGTCGGTGATTGGCTAGGGTGAAGGTTGCTGGCGGCTCACCAGCGCCGCTGCCGCCGTGCGGGTTTCGACGCCCAATTTGACGAAAATATGTTCGAGGTGTTTGTTCACGGTACGTGGACTCATGCCGAGAATCTCGGCGATGTCGCGATTGGTTTTGCCTTTGGCTAGCCAGGCCAGCACGTCATGCTCGCGTGGCGTCAGCTGGTAGCCGTCCATCGATAGGCTGGCTGGTTTGGCCATGGCGGTTTCATCGAATAGCAGCAGTAAATCGCCACTGCGCTCGCCGCGCGAAAACCGGATGCATAGCTCGCCGTCCTGCTGCTGCACTCGCAGCGGTGCCACGGCTGCCGGATCATTGCTGGCTGGCGTCAGGTGCTGCGCGATCCAGCTATGCAGCGCAGGCGGTAGTGCGACGGCCGTGTCGTCCCCGGGAAAATACCGCTCCAGCCAGGCCAGCGCTTTGCTGGTCTGCCAGATCGGCCGACCTTGCCGGTCCAGCACGATCACCGCATGGGCGCTGGCTTCACTGGCCGTGTTGGCCAGTGAAATCTGACTGGCGCTGCGCAACTGCGCGACGATGCGGGCGATCACTTCGCGTGGT
>CAILRJ010000431.1 GCA_903836575.1 uncultured Burkholderiales bacterium | reverse complement strand
TGGGCAGTCGCCTATGACACCGAATATGCGATGGTCGACCGCGACGACGACCTGAAGATTGGCATCCGCACCTCGGCCATTACGTTCGGCCGTTACGACGTCGTCGCCGTCATGCTCTGTTACGCCGCGAGCCTGCTGCTATTTTTGGCCGTCGGCTGGCAGCAGGGTTTGCGTGGCTGGTTTGTCGGCGGTGTCGTGGTTGCCGCAGGATGCGCGGCGTACCACTACACGCTGATCCGCGAGCGCCAGCGCGAGGGCTGCTTCGCGGCATTCCGGCATAACAACTGGCTGGGTGCGGCCCTGTTTGCCGGCGTGGCGTTAGATCATCTGCTCGGATGAATAAACACCGCTTCAAAAAAACAATATCTCTCGAAGGAACTATCACTACCAGTCAACTACTTACTTATACCCAACCAGTAGACCAGTAGACCAGTAGACCAGTGGGAGTTATGTTGATGGACTTCTCGATTACCGATGCACACCGGGAAAAAGTCCGGGAGCGCGAGCGGAGTACAGATGGATACCCATTCGTCATTGCCGAAGGCGACTACCTGACACTGCACCATCAACAAGACTGCATCGAAAGTGTGATGCAACTATCTCAACCGAACCGACTGCTTTTCCATTACACCAAAGCGATGCTGGCATTTGCCGCCTTCCAGCCCGCTCCCGAGCACATCCTGATGTTAGGACTGGGCGGCGGGAGCCTCGTCAAACACTGCTATCACCACTTTCCGGCTAGCCGGATCACCGTGATCGAGATGGATGCCTACACCATCGCCGAGCGCGAACAATTCATGGTGCCACCGGATGACGAGCGCTTGCAGGTAATTCATGGGGACGGCATTCGCTATCTGGCTGACCAGGCGTTGCAAGTCGATGTGCTGATCGTAGATTGCATCTTTCCCGGCATGCTTCCATTCGATCAAGAGCAGCGGTTCTACAGATCATGCTGGCGAGCCTTGAGCCATCACGGTGTTATGGTAACAAATATGCTCAGCAAGCAGGCCGTTGACACCATGGTATCAATGATGAATTTGTATGCCAGCTTTGATTGCCGGCAACGCTGGTGTAGTTTCACGCAACGCAATAACATCATCGCACTGGCCGTAAAGGACGACAGATCTTGGATTGCGAAACCTGGTGTGCTCGCCCGGTTACTGCGCGTATTTCAGGAGAGCGGTATGGCACCGGATTTTTTTTGCACGAACGGGAATCAGATCAGCCCGTTGCACGCACTGAATCGCCAATGGCTACGTCACATGCAGAAAAATCCGACCATACAGCCCAGCGATGCGGACGATAAGGTTTCTATTTTCCTGGAACCGGCACACCCGCCGGCACGCAGAAGACAATTGTTAGAGACAATCGCCCAACCAGGTTAATCAGCACCCTAGTTCGTCACCGAGCGCCTTACCGCGATCGGCCGCGGCCTTCATGGCGGTGATGATGGCTGGCTTCACGCCAGCGCTTTCCAGACTGGTCAGTGCGGCATAGGTCGTTCCGCCTTTGGACGTGACTTTTTCACGCAGCACGCCAATCGGGTCCGGTGATTGTGCCGCCAGTTGTGTCGCACCGGCAAACGTCGCCAGCGCCAGTGTCTTGCCTTGTTCGGCGGTCAGGCCAAGTTCCTGCGCCGCCTGCTGCATCGCTTCCAGAAAATAAAAGACATACGCCGGACCGCTGCCCGATACCGCAGTGACCGAATCAATGAGGGCTTCATCATCAAGCCAGAGCGTCGCGCCAACCGCTTGCAGGACGGTGTCGGCAGCGGCGCGCTGCGCCGGCGAAACCCCGGCACTGGCGACCATCCCGGTGATGCCCTGCGCGATCAGCGCCGGCGTATTCGGCATGCAGCGCACGATGGCGGCATGGCCACCGAGCCAGCGCGACAGGTCGGCCGAACGGATACCGGCGGCAATCGAGATCACCAGTTGACCGGTCAGGTGCGGCGCCAGCTGCAACGCCACCTCCTTCATTTGCTGCGGCTTGACCGCCAGCAGGATCACCGAACTGGCGGCCAGCGACGCGTCCATCTGCGTCGACGTGCTGACGCCGAATTGCTGCACCAGCTTGCCCAGCGCATCGGCATTCGGATCGACCACGTGAATGATTGCCGCTGCGCCGAAGCGCGCATGCAGGCCGCCGATCAGGGCATTGGCCATGTTGCCCCCGCCAATGAAACTCAGCGTTAATTCAGGCTGCTTGACGTCAGTGTGCATAGGTTCTTGCTCCAAAAATCGCGGAACCAACCCGCACGATGGTGGCGCCTTCGGCGATCGCCGACGACAAATCTGATGACATGCCCATCGATAACGTATCCATCGGCAGGCCGGCCGCGCGGCATTGTTCAAATAGCGTGGTGAGCTGGCGAAATGCGGCACGCTGCTCAGCCACCACCGTGGTCGGCTCCGGAATGGCCATCAGGCCACGCAGACACAATCGCGGCATTGCCGCAATCGCCTGTGCGACAGCCAGCGCCTCGCCGGCCGGCACACCGCTCTTGCTAGCCTCACCGCTGATATTGACTTGCAGGCAAATGTTCAGTGGTGGCAGGTCGTCGGGGCGCTGATCGGACAGCCGGCGCGCGATTTTTTCGCGCTCGACCGAGTGTACCCAGTCAAATGACTCGGCGATCGGTCGCGTCTTGTTGCTCTGGATCGGGCCGATGAAATGCCATTCGAGCGGCAGTTCCGGCTGCGCCGACCGCACCGCAGCGATCTTGTCGAGCGCTTCCTGCAGATAATTTTCACCGAAGGCACGCTGTCCTGCCGCTGCCGCCTCAAGAACAACAGTGGCATCGAAGGTCTTCGATACGGCCAGCAGCAGTACCTCATGTGGCTGACGTGATACGGCCAACGCGGCGGCGGCGATGGAGGCATGCACAGCTTGCAAGTTTTCGGAAATTACAGACATAATTGGTACTCAAAAAGTGGTGCCTAGCGGGAACTCAATTAGCCAGCGCACGCATCAGTTTCGACGCCATCCGCAACTGTCTTCCGGACTGGCCAATCAGCAGGATCAAGGATTATAAATGGACATCTCCGAACTGCTCGCTTTCTCCGTCAAGAACAGCGCCTCCGACCTGCACCTGTCCGCCGGTTTGCCACCGATGATCCGGGTCCATGGCGATGTTCGACGCATCAACTTGCCACCGCTGGAGCACAAGGATGTGCACGCGATGATCTACGACATCATGAATGATGGACAACGCAAGGCCTACGAGGAAAAGCTCGAAGTCGATTTTTCGTTTGCGATCCCCGGCCTGGCCCGCTTTCGCGTCAATGCCTTCAACCAGGATCGCGGTGCCGCCGCCGTATTGCGGACCATTCCATCGAAGATCCTCAGCCTCGAACAGCTCAATGCACCACGCATCTTTTCCGAACTGTCGCTCAAGCCGCGTGGTCTGGTACTGGTGACCGGCCCGACCGGCTCAGGCAAGTCAACCACCCTCGCCGCGATGGTCAACCACGTCAACGAAAACGAATACGCTCACATTCTGACCATCGAAGATCCGATCGAGTTCGTGCATGAATCCAAGAAATGCCTGATCAACCAGCGCGAAGTCGGCCCGCATACGCACAGCTTCAGCGCGGCCCTGCGTTCGGCGCTGCGCGAAGATCCGGACGTCGTGCTGGTCGGTGAATTGCGCGACCTGGAAACCATCCGGCTCGCCCTGTCGGCAGCCGAAACCGGCCATCTGGTCTTCGGTACGCTGCACACCTCGTCGGCGGCCAAGACGATTGACCGTATCGTCGACGTCTTTCCCGGCGATGAAAAGGAAATGGTACGCGCCATGTTGTCCGAATCATTGCAGGCAGTCATCTCGCAAACCCTGCTCAAGACCAAGGACGGCGCCGGTCGCGTCGCCGCGCACGAAATCATGCTGGGCACGCCGGCCATTCGTAACCTGATCCGCGAATCGAAAATCGCGCAAATGTACTCGGCGATCCAGACCGGCATGAACATTGGCATGCAAACACTGGACCACAACCTGACCGACCTGGTTCGCCGCAACGTCATTTCGGCGCAAGTCGCCCGCTCCGCCGCCAAGACACCGGAAAATTTCCCCGGCTGACCCGTTGTCACCGCAATACGGCGCCCCCGAAACGCCCACTGAGGAAGCTCCATGGAACGCGAACAAGCCACCAAATTCATGAACGATCTGTTGCGCCTGATGGTCAACAAAAATGGCTCCGACCTGTTCATCACGACCGACTTCGCCCCGGCCTTCAAGATCGACGGCAAGATCACGCCGGTATCGTCCCAGTTGCTCAGTGCATCCCACACCATCGAACTGGCACGCTCGATCATGAGCGACAAGCAGGCCGCCGAATTCGAAGCCACCAAGGAATGTAACTTCGCGATCAGCCCCGGCGGGCTCGGGCGCTTTCGCGTCTCGGCCTTCGTCCAGCAGCAAAAAGTCGGCATGGTCCTGCGCGTAATCACCACCGAGATCCCGACCATCGAGCAACTCGGCCTGCCACCGCAGCTCAAGGACATCGTGATGACCAAGCGCGGTCTGGTCATCATGGTAGGCGCCACCGGCTCGGGCAAATCGACGACGCTGGCAGCGATGATCGGTTACCGCAACGAAAACAGCCACGGCCACATCATCACGATCGAAGACCCGGTCGAATACATCCACCCGCATCGCAACTGCATCGTCACGCAGCGCGATGTCGGGCTGGACACAGACAGCTGGGGTACCGCGCTCAAGAATGCGCTGCGCCAGGCACCGGACGTTATCCAGATCGGTGAAATCCGCGATCGCGAAACCATGGATCATGCGATTTCCTTCGCCGAAACCGGTCACCTGTGTCTGGCCACGCTGCATGCCAATAGCGCCAATCAGGCCATCGACCGGATCATTAACTTCTTCCCCGAAGAACGGCGCCAGCAATTGCTGATGGACTTGTCATTGAACCTGAGAGCGATGGTGTCGCAGAGACTGGTGCCGCTGCGCGATACCAAGGGCCGCTGTGCTGCGGTCGAGATCATGCTCAATTCCCCGTTGATTTCGGACCTGATCTTTAAAGGCGAAATCCACGAGATCAAGGAAATCATGAAGAAGTCACGCGAGCTGGGCATGGTGACGTTCGATCAAACGCTGTTCGACTTGTACGAAGCCGACAAAATCTCGTACGAAAACGCACTACGCAATGCCGACTCGGTCAATGATCTGCGCCTTGCCATCAAGTTGCGCGGCAAGGATGCCAGGGACCGCGATCTGTCGAAGGGTACCGAGCATCTCGGAATTGTCTGAAGTCGGGTGGGCAGACGAGTGTCTTGCCCACCCGGATGGCTCAACGCGCCGCCGTCAGCGCCCCGTCAATCAACTCGATCCAGTGCTGCACCGGTGTGTCGGTGCCCGACTGCAAATGCGTCAGGCAGCCGATATTGGCCGACACGATTGTTTGCGGTTTAGTTGCGTGCAATTTTTCCAGCTTGTTATCGCGCAGCTGATACGACAACTCCGGTTGCGTCACCGAATAGGTCCCGGCGGAGCCACAGCAAAGATGACTGTCGCCACATAACTGCACATCCACGCCGATGGCCCGCAACACGCCTTCAACCTTGCCGCGAATTTGCTGGCCATGTTGCAGCGTGCAGGGCGGATGGTAGGCCACACGCTGGCTGATTTTTCCGCGCAGCTTTTCCTGCAACTGCGCTTCGAAGGCCGGCATGATTTCACTGAGGTCCCGCGTCAGCGCCGAGATGCGGGCAGCCTTGTCGGCATACATCGTGTCGTGCCGCAGCAGGTGGCCGTAATCCTTGACCATGCTGCCGCAACCGGAAGCGGTCATCACGATTGCCTCGGCACCGGCTTCGACCAGCGGCCACCAGGCGTCGATATTGGCACGCATGTCATTGAGTCCGCCATCCTGGTCGTTCAAATGGAAGCGGATCGCGCCGCAGCAACCGGCCTTCGGTGCGACCACCAGCTGCACGCCGAGCGCATCGAGCACCCGTGCGGTCGCCGCATTGATGTTCGGTGCCATCGATGGCTGCACGCAACCGTCGAGCAGCAGCATCTTGCGCGCATGTTCGCGCATTGGCATCAGGCCGCGCGGACGCGCCACCGGCACTTTGCTACGCAACGCCTTGGGCAGCAGCGGACGCAACAGCTGGCCGGTTTTCATGGCCGGCGTGAACAACCACTTGCGCGGCAGCGCTTCTTTCAGCGCGGTACGCACCAGTTGCTGCGCCAGCGGACGCGGCACCTGGGCATCGACTGCCTTGCGCCCGATTTCGAGCAGACGACCGTATTGCACGCCGGACGGACAGGTCGTCTCACAACTGCGGCAGCTCAGGCAACGGTCCAGATGCATTTGGGTTTTGCTGGTCGGCTTGACGCCTTCGAGGACTTGCTTGATCAGGTAAATACGGCCACGCGGGCCATCGAGTTCGTCCCCCAGCAATTGATAGGTCGGACAGGTGGCAGTACAAAAACCGCAGTGCACGCAGGCGCGCAGGATGGCATCGGCTTCGATACCGTCAGGGGTGTTCTTGATGAAATCGGCAAGATTGGTTTGCATGAATCAGAGCTCCGGATACAGACGGCCCGGATTGAAAATACCGGCAGGGTCGAACGAGGTTTTCAGGCGGCGATGGATTGACGCAACGGCAGGAGCCAGCGGATGGAACACGCCGACAGCTTTATCGTCACCACCGTACAGCGTGGCGTGGCCACCGGCCTTGCTGGCCGCGGCACGGATATCGGCGGCCGGCGCGCTGGTTTGCAACCAGCGCTGGGCGCCGCCCCATTCGATCAGCTGCGCACCCGGCAAGTCGATGGGCGGTGTCACCGATGGCACCGACAGACGCCACAGCGCATTGTGTTCATCGGCAAAAAAAGTATTGCTCTGTTCGCGCAGGTCGCGCCACAGGCTATCGGGATCACCGACGACGTCACCGCCAATGCGGATTTCAGCTGCAGCCACTGCGGCCCGCGCACCGGACAGACGCACCATCAACTGGCCATCGCACCAGGCGCTGGCTGAAATCGGCAACGGCTGACCGCCCCAGACATTGAGTTGCTCGATCGCTTGCGCATGACCCATCGCCAGCTGGCGGGTGGTTTCGGCAAACGGCTTCGGCAGCACTTTGACCGACAGCTCCAGTAACAGTCCGAGCGTGCCGAGCGAACCCGCCAGCAAGCGCGAGACATCGTAGCCGGCAACATTCTTCATGACCTGGCCACCGAAATGCAGCACCTCGCCATGACCATCCATCAGCACGGTACCGAGCATGAAGTCACGCACCGCACCGGCGGCGGCACGGCGCGGACCGGACAAGCCACTGGCCACCACACCACCGAGCGTCGCGCCGTCACCGTAATACGGCGGTTCGAAGGCCAGCATCTGGTTCTTCTGGTCGAGCGCCGCTTCGATCTCGGCCAGCGGTGTGCCGCAACGCGCCGTGATGACCAGTTCGGTCGGATCATAATCAATGATGCCGGTGTACGCCCGGGTATCGAGCAACGTGCCGCGCGGTGCCTGGCCGTACCAGTCCTTGGTGCCACCACCGCGCAATTGCAGCGGTGAGCCTTGGGCGCCAGCGTCGAGCACGCGCTGGCGGAATTGTTCGAGTACCTGATTCATCATGTCTTTCAAAAGCGGGGCAAATCCGGAAACTTCAACTGACCGCGCTGCACGTGCATTTTTCCGTATTCGGCGCAACGATGCAGCGACGGAATCGCCTTGTCCGGGTTGAGCAGGAAGGCGGTATCGAAAGCACGCTTGACCGCGAAGAAGGCTTCGCGCTCCTGCGGCGAATACTGCACGCACATCGAGTTGATTTTTTCGATACCGACGCCGTGTTCGCCGGTGATGGTGCCACCGACTTCGACACACAGTTCGAGGATCTCGGCACCGAACGCTTCGGCCTGATGGAATTCACCGGGCTTGTTGGCATCGAACAGGATCAGCGGATGCAGGTTGCCGTCACCGGCGTGGAACACGTTGGCACAGCGCAAACCGTATTTGACTTCCATCTCGCCGATCCGCAGCAACACGTCGGCCAGGCGCTTGCGCGGGATGGTGCCGTCCATGCAGTAATAATCCGGCGAGATGCGGCCGGCGGCCGGGAACGCATTTTTACGTCCGGACCAGAAGCGCATGCGCTCTTCATCCGAACCGGACACCGAAATCTTGGTGGCGCCGCTGGCCGTCAGGATCGCCGTCATGCGGGCGATTTCTTCCTGCACTTCTTCGGGTGTGCCATCGGATTCGCACAGCAGGATGGCGGCGGCATCGATGTC
>CAILRJ010000430.1 GCA_903836575.1 uncultured Burkholderiales bacterium | reverse complement strand
TTTCAGCGAGGATCTGTTGCCACATTTCGGGCAGATAGAACGCCACCATCATCCGGCCCAATGCGTGCAGCATGGCGCAAACCACCGCCTCTTCGGCGTCACGGGTGCTGGCACCAGCGGCAACCTGCCGCCCGATATGGCCGGACAGGATGGCTTTTTCCATTTCGCCGCGGGCCAATGCCGAATCGGCGGAGGCGACCGACAAACCGTCAATGAGCTTGACACCCAGCGCCAGATGTCCAATTGCATCGGTACCCAGGACCACGACCGCTTTCGAGACCGTATTGATGTCGCGCCCAAACACCGCGTACATCGAACTATTTGCCAGACGCAATACTTTTTGAGTCAACCCCGGGTCCGACAAGACAGTTCGGGCCATGTTGAAATCGCGATCATCTTCACCGCGCATGGCGGCAAGAATCGAACTGACGACCTTTGAAAATCCCGGCAGGTCGCCGCGCTGACGCACGCGCGTCCAGAGCAATTGCAACGTCTGTTCGGAATCGGCCGCTTTGTCGCTCATGGTGACGGCACCCGCTTCAGAACCGGCGCTGCCGCTGCGGCAGCTTGCAACAGCACGATGGCGGCATCAGGCAACATGGGTCGCCCGGTGAAATACCCCTGAATCAGCGTACACCCCTGGCGGGCCAGGAATTCCAGCTGCGCCGCGTTTTCAACGCCTTCGGCGACCGTCGATAAATTCAGATGACTGGCCAGGCTCAGCACGACGTTGCAGATCGCCGCATCCTTGACCGATCCGGGCAAGTCCATCACAAAGGCCCGATCAATCTTCAAGGTCGAAATCGGAAAGCGCTTCAGATAAGCCAGTGACGAATAGCCCGTGCCGAAGTCATCGATGGCAATTTTCACGCCACGCGCGCTGATCTGGTTGAGCATCGCTTCGGCATGCTCGGGATCCGACATCAGGATGCCTTCGGTAATTTCAAGCAGCAGCTCCGAGCCGGCCAGCCCCGCCATGCTCAGTGCGTTATCCATCGCGCTGAGGAATTGATCGTTGCGAAACTGGCGCGGACTGACGTTGACCGATACATAGAGAGGCCGACCGGCGACCTCTTGAAAACGCTTGATCTGCATGCAGGCCGAACGCAAGGCCCAGGCACCCAGCAAATTGATCAGGCCATTACTTTCTGCCATCGGAATGAATTGCGAGGGCGGCACCGGTCCCAGTTCAGGACGCATCCAGCGCATCAATGCTTCGTAGCCCAGCACCTGGCAGGTGACGGCATCGACGATGGGTTGGTAGTGCAAGCTGAATTCGCCGTTGCGTACCGCGTCGAACATCGCGGCTTCCATCGAGACGTCGTATTCCTGCTGATTGAATTTTTGCGGGTTGTAGACCACGCAACGGGCCTTGCCGGTTTCCTTGGCATGGCACATTGCCGTGTCGGCATGACTGAGCAACTTCACGTCATCGTCGCCGTGATCCGGATAGGTGGCCGCACCGATCGAGGCGCCGACGTACAGCGTGTGGCCTTGTATTTCAAAGGGAACTTGCATGTTCGAAATCATGCGCCGCGCAACTGTCTGTATCTCGGCTTCACTGACGGCACCTGGCAAAACGGCCACGAACTCGTCACCACCAACGCGTGACAGCGTATCGACGTTGCGCAAGGTCTCACGCAAACGCTCACCGGCCACCCGCAGCAAGGTGTCACCCACCACATGACCGAGCGCATCGTTGACTTTTTTGAAGCGATCAAGATCCAGTGCCAGCACCGAAAACCCACGACCGGTACGCTTGGCCTGAGCGATCGCCATTTGCAGCCGGTCCGACAGCAAAGAGCGATTCGGCAAACCGGTCAGCGCATCGTGGGTCGCCATGTGCCGCAAGCGTTCCTCGGTATCTTGCTGGACCGAGATATCGCGCCCGACCACCAGCAGGGCCGTCGTGCCTTGTGGCGTCGCGAAATTAGTCAGTTGCAGTTCGAACCACATGGCCGACTTGCGCGTATTGATGCGGGTATTGATCTTGCCCGGACGGCCGGATTCGAGTGCCTGGGTAATCGCCAGGCTAATGATCAACCGATCACTCAGTGGTGCCAGTTCTGACAAAAACCAGCCGACAATGCTACCGCCCGCGCCGACAAATTCAAGCGCGCGCTGGCTGGCGTACAGAATTTTGCCTTTTTCATCCAGGCAAAACACCGCATCACCAGCGGCCTCCATGAGGCTGTTCAAAGTTCCGTCAGCACCGGCATTCAAGAGTTCCGTTCCTATTGCGGTTGTCGTGACGATATTGGCCAGTATTTTATGCACGGGGTGGTTGGGACCTAGCGTCGCACAAGAGCAGGCCGGTATCGAATAACGTTAAACAAACTGGCATGACACGGTAGCGTTTCACTAAAGCCTTTCTGGTTCCTGGCAAGGTGCCCAGCTTTGGCGAAAAATTCTCGCTATTAATGTGACTTATTAAGTTTATTTACAAATTACAACGAGGAACTTATCAAGAAATTCACCAAAAGTATATCCAAAGAGCAAAATAGCTGGGAAATTCATCGGGTTAGCAGCGCAGGCGGGTGCAACACCGGCCTGCGGAGGCCTACCAGTCGTCACTGCTTGTGCCAACTGTGAACTCAACCCCTGCCCCCACAAGACACAAGAAGCTGATGCAGTGAAACCGAGGACGCATCAAAAGCGGGCCGGTAACTCGGCCCGATCAGCAGAGATCAACCGCATCACACAGGCATGGTTGCTGCCCGACCTTCACCTGCTGGCCGATGCAGTTCGCGACGGCAGTCTATTGAGGGAGGAGGCTCTTTGTCATCCGGCCGCTCGTTAGATGACGCTCGGAACATGGGAATTAAAACGGTATATCGTCATCCATATCCGAAAAATTCGGTGCCGGACGGGAAGCTGGCGCTTGGCGCGGGGCACTCGCAGCTTGTGCCGGTTGAGCACTCTGACGCGGTGCCGGGGCACTACCGTAGTCATCGTCCATGCCACCGCCTGCACCGCCACCCATGCCTTGCCGGCTACCCAGCATCTGCATCGTATCGGCAATGATTTCGGTCGTGAAGCGCTCGACGTTTTCCTTGTCGGTCCATTTACGGGTTTGCAGCTTGCCTTCGATATAGACTTGCGAGCCTTTTTTCAGGTACTGGCCGGCAATCTCGGCGAGCTTGCGATAAAACGTGATGCGATGCCATTCGGTCAGTTCTTTTTTCTCACCGCTGTTCTTGTCTTTCCAGCTTTCGGTGGTGGCCACCGCGATGTTGGTCACGGCGTCGCCGTTCGTCATGTAGCGGGTTTCAGGATCGCGGCCGAGATTGCCGATGATGATGACTTTATTGATCGATGCCATGGTGTTTTCTCCTGAATGGTCTGAGTCGGGGCGGTCGACTGCGCTGCGGCAGGTTCGTCCAATTGGCGCCAATTATAAGCTAGCTGGCGTGTGCCTCCGCCGTAAAGACGGGCTGCGCCATTGCCGGTCGCCACGGCTAACCAAACTGCACGGAGGCTGTCGTGCGTCGCCTACAACCGGCTCCGGCTAGCCGTTTGCGACGCAGTGCCGGCACGCGGCCCCTGCCGGCAAAACCCGTTATAGTGTCGGGTTGATTCGTACCACGGTCGCCGGCCCATCGCTTTCAGGTCAGCGCCACACCACGCAGAAAGCAGTTCATGGAACAGATACGCATCCGCGGCGCCCGCACGCACAACCTCAAAAATATCAATCTGGACTTACCCCGCAACAAGCTCATCGTCATCACCGGCTTGTCCGGTTCCGGCAAATCATCGCTGGCTTTCGACACGCTGTATGCGGAAGGCCAGCGTCGCTATGTCGAATCGCTGTCATCGTACGCACGCCAGTTCTTGCAACTAATGGAAAAGCCGGACGTCGACCTGATCGAAGGTTTGTCGCCAGCCATCTCGATCGAGCAAAAAGCCACTTCGCATAATCCACGCTCAACGGTCGGCACTGTCACCGAAATCCATGATTACCTGCGCTTGCTGTATGCCCGTGTCGGCACACCGTATTGCCCTGATCATCCGGAAAACCCGCTGGCGGCGCAATCGGTGTCGCAGATGGTTGACGCCGTCCTGGCCATGCCGGAAGACACCAAGCTGATGATCATGGCGCCGGTGGTGTCGAACCGCAAAGGCGAGCATGTCGACCTGTTTGAACAGATGCAGGCGCAAGGCTTCGTGCGCTTCCGGGTCCAGAGCGGTGTCCAGCCAGCAAAGATTGTTGAGGTCGACGACCTGCCGAAACTGAAGAAAACCGAGAAACATACGATCGATGTCGTGATCGACCGGATCAAGGTCAAGGCCGACATCAAGCAGCGTCTGGCCGAGAGTTTCGAGACCGCCTTGCGGCTGGCCGACGGCCGCGCGCTGGCACTCGAAATGGATAGTGCAGTCGAGCATATCTATTCGAACAAATTCGCCTGCCCGACCTGCGGTTATTCGCTGCAGGAACTCGAGCCACGGCTGTTTTCGTTCAACAATCCGATGGGTGCCTGCCCCGAATGCGATGGCCTCGGCCACATCGAATTTTTCGATCCAAAACGCATTGTCGCGTTCCCCAACCTGTCGCTGGCCAGCGGTGCGGTCAAGGGCTGGGACCGACGCAACCAGTTCTATTTTCAGATGTTGACGAACCTGGCCGAGTTCTATGAATTCGACCTCGATACCCCGTTCGAAAAGTTGGCCGATGCGGCGCAGCAGGCAGTGCTGTATGGCTCCGGCAAGCAGGTCATTCCATTCACCTACATCAACGAACGCGGTCGTGCGGTGGTGCGTGAGCATGCGTTCGAAGGCGTGGTCAACAATCTGCAGCGACGCTATCGCGAAACCGATTCGAACGCGGTCAAGGAAGAGCTGGCCAAGTTCATCAACGGCAAGCAATGTCCGTCGTGCCACGGTGCCCGCCTGCGTGTCGAAGCGCGCTTTGTGAAGGTCGGCAATGGCAGTCAGCAGCGCGCGATTTATGAAGTCGCCGCCACGCCATTGCGCGAGACGCTGGACTTTTTCGAGACGCTGGTACTGACCGGCGCGAAGAAAGAAATCGCCGATCGCATTACGAAAGAAATCATTTCGCGCCTGCGTTTTTTGAACAACGTCGGACTCGATTACCTGTCGCTGGAACGCAGCGCCGACACGCTGTCGGGTGGCGAAGCACAGCGCATCCGGCTGGCCTCGCAAATTGGCTCCGGCCTGACCGGCGTGATGTATGTGCTCGATGAGCCATCGATCGGTTTGCACCAGCGCGACAACGACCGGCTCATTGCGACGCTGCGTCATTTGCGCGATATCGGCAACAGCGTGCTGGTCGTCGAACATGATGAAGACGCGATCCGTTGCGCCGATTACGTGGTCGACATGGGCCCGGGCGCCGGCGTGCATGGCGGCGAAATTATCGCTGAAGGCACGCTGGAAGACATCCTCAAGAACACCAATTCACTGACCGCGAAATACCTCAACGGCACGCTCGAAATCGCTGTGCCGGAGAAGCGTCGTGCGCCAGATCCGAAGCGCCAGTTTGTCATCACCGGCGCGTCCGGCAACAACCTCAAGAACGTCACGCTGGACCTGCCGGTCGGTTTGCTGACCTGCGTGACGGGTGTCTCGGGTTCGGGCAAATCGACACTGATCAACGAAACCCTGTATCACGCGGCATCGCGCCATCTGTACGGTTCGCAAGCCGAACCGGCCGAGCATGAAAGCATCAGCGGCTTCGAACATTTTGACAAGGTGATCTCGGTCGACCAGGGTCCGATCGGCCGCACGCCGCGCTCGAATCCGGCTACCTATACCGGTCTGTTTACGCCGATCCGCGACCTGTTCGCGACCGTCAATGCAGCCAAGGAACGTGGCTACAGCGCCGGTCGTTTTTCCTTCAACGTCAAGGGTGGTCGCTGCGAAGCCTGTCAGGGCGATGGCGTCATCAAGGTCGAAATGCACTTCCTGCCGGACGTCTACGTACCGTGCGATGTCTGCCATGGCAAGCGCTACAACCGCGAAACCCTTGAGGTGCTGTACAAGGGCAAGAACATCACCGAAGTGCTCGGCATGACGGTAGAGGAAGCGCATGTGTTTTTCCTGCCGGTGCCGGTGATCGCGCGCAAATTGCATACGCTGCTCGATGTCGGCCTCGGCTACATCCGGCTCGGGCAAAGCGCCACGACCCTGTCGGGCGGTGAAGCACAGCGCGTCAAACTGTCACTCGAACTGTCCAAACGCGATACCGGACGCACGCTGTACATCCTCGACGAGCCGACCACCGGCCTGCATTTCCATGACATCGATTTGCTGCTGAAGGTGATCCACCGCCTGCGCGACCAGGGTAATACGCTGGTCATCATCGAGCACAACCTTGACGTGATCAAGACAGCCGACTGGGTCATCGACCTCGGTCCGGAAGGCGGCGCTGGCGGCGGCCAGATCATTGCGACGGGCACGCCGGAACAAGTGGCAATGAATCCGGCCAGCTTTACCGGACACTATCTCGGACCGCTGCTGAAGAAGAAAAAGGCCTGACGCGCACGCGCTCAAAGCCGTCATGGCACGCTCTGTTTAGCGTGCCATTTTTACGTCGCGACCGCCGTCGCTATCGACGAACTCCACCACCTTGTCGAGTACCGGGGCCAGTCCGCGCAGCGGCCACGCAAATGCCCCGATCAGGCTGGTGTGGCTGGTGCTGTCGAAATACACTTCTTCGACAGCCACGTTGGCGGCGCGCAGGCTGGCTGCCAGGCCACCGGTATTGCGGGTCGCATTGACGAGCTCGTCCGCATGCGAAGCCACCAGCAATGCCGGTGGCGCCGTCGACGTGACGTGCCGGACCGGCTGTGACTGCGGCGGCGAGTCGGGATAAAAAAATACCGGCCGTACATCAAGATTCTTGATCGGTAAAAAATCATACGGACCGGCCAGTCCGATCCAGCCGCGCAACGCGGTTGGCGAGGCACCTTGCGCCACCAACCAGCGTGCGTCCAGTGCCACCATCGCCGCGTTATAAGCTCCGGCACTGTGCCCCATTACAAAGACTTTTTTCTGATCGCCGCCAAAGCGCTGGATGTTTTTAAAAGTCCAGGCCACTGC
>CAILRJ010000429.1 GCA_903836575.1 uncultured Burkholderiales bacterium | reverse complement strand
CCTGATTCCACTGGAAGCGGTCGAGCGGGTTGAAATCCTGAAAGATGGCGCATCCGCCATTTACGGTTCCGACGCCATTGCCGGTGTGGTCAACGTGATCCTGCGCAAGGATTACAAGGGCACTACGGCCAAGGTCAGCTACGGCCAGTCGTCCGGCTACAGCGATGGCAAGGATGTCCGTGCCACCATTACCCACGGCTTCGGTGACATCGATACCGACAAATACAACGTCTTACTGAACTTCGAATACGGCAACAAGGGCAATGCCTACTACCGCGATCGTACCGATCGTGGTCCGGTCGGCAAATCGGACTTGCGTGGTTATGGTTTCAGCGCCCAGGAAGGCTTGGGCGGCGCGGGTGCGATTACCGGACCTAATGCAGCGGGAAGTGCTGTCAACGGCAATGTTCGCAATCCCACCATTGATAAAAATGACCCTGGTTATTTGCAGTATTACAACCGCGGCAATCTTGCCGGTACCGGTTTCACACGCCTGTTCCCCGGCGCAAATTGCGGCAACTTCACGACGCACCCGCAAGGCGATCCAGGTGGTGGTTGTCTGACCGATGCCGCACAGGATTACAACCAGATTCAACCGAAGCAAGAGACCTTCAATTTCTTCGGGCGCGGTACGCGCCAGATCAATCCGGACCTGCAGGCGTACGTCGAGTACAACCTTTACAAGAGCGAGTCAAAGTCGTCATCGACCCCATCGGGTGTCAGCAGCAGCGTCGGCTATCCGGGAGGTGCGGTCAGCAATGCCGGCGTTGCCCTTGGTGCCGATCACCCGGACAACCCGTACTTCGGTACCGCAGCACGCTTGCGCTATCTAGCGGCCGATGTGGGTCCGCGCGAGAGCACAATTGATTCGACCTTCACTCGCCTGGTAGCCGGCCTGAGAGGGACGCAAGGTGCATGGGACTTTGACACCGCTTTCTTGTATTCGGAAAACAAGGTCACGAGTGAGCGCACCGGCTATCTAGCGCGTGCAGCAACTTTTGCGCTACTCAACCCGACACCTGCTAACGTTGCCGCTGCTCGTGCCAGAAGCGCGGCGTATGCGGCATTGCCGGCTGGCAGCTACTGGCGCATCGGTGAAAACGCCGGTCTTAATTCGGCGGCTCTCTACGGTGCGTTGTCACCACTAGTTAGCAACGATGCCAAGACCTCCGTCTCGCAAATCGACTTTAAGGCTTCACGTGAACTAGGCAAGCTTGATGGTGGTGCGATCGGGCTGGCCGTTGGCGGTGAATTCCGCCACGAGTCAACCCGTCTTGACCCATCGAGCGGCACTGAAGTCGGTGATGTAATCGGCCTCGGTTATTCAGCCTACAAAGGCAGCCGTAATGTCGGTGCCCTGTATGCAGAAGTGCTGGCCCCCGTGGTCAAAACGGTCGAGTTGTCGGCCGCTGTGCGCGCTGACCGCTACTCCGATGTCGGCAATGCCTTCACGCCAAAAATCGGCGCGAAATGGACCCCGGTGAAGGAATTTGCGATTCGCGGCACCGTCGCTCGTGGCTTCCGTGCTCCGAGCGCCGCTGAAAACGGCGAAGGAGGCCTGGCTGCCTTCTCGAGCGTCGCTGATCCGGCTCGTTGCGCACTGGGCGTAACAACCGCTTGTTCGTTAGGCAGCGTAGCCGTGATCACCTCGCCGAACAAGAACCTGCAGCCCGAAAAATCCGAAAGCACGACCCTCGGCTTCGTCTGGGATCCACTGCCGAGAACCAGCATGTCGGTCGACTTTTTCCAGATCAAACGGAAAAACGAGATTAATCAGGAGCAGAGCGCCGCTGCGGTTGCTGCCGGTCAGGTT
>CAILRJ010000428.1 GCA_903836575.1 uncultured Burkholderiales bacterium | reverse complement strand
CTCGTATACAAAGGTAATACCCCTAACTACTTTTGGAGTAATCATGACTGTCGCCGTGATTCGTCCCGTTGCCATCAAGATTGATGACGACATCAAAGACCGGGTAAAACGCCTGGCATTGGCGCGTAAGCGCACGCCGCACTGGCTGATACGGGATGCGATCTTGCAATATGTTGATCGCGAAGAAAAACGTGAGGCATCCCGCAATGACGCCATCGCTGCGTGGAATGCCTATCAGGCTACTGGCTCGCATGTGTCGATGGAAGAGGCCGACCGCTGGCTGGAAAAGCTGGAGACAGGAGGTGATGTCGAGCCGCCAGCATGTCACGTCTGATCTGGTCGCCGGCGGCACTGAGCGATGTGCAACGGTTGCTTCGTTTTCTTGTCACCAAGAATGCAGACGCTGCACGTCGCGCCGTCAAAGCCATTCATGAGAGCGTCAAGATCATCGCGCAGCATCCGGAAACCGGGCGTCCGGTAGCGTAATCAATCGCGTCGGTTGATATGTTGTCGGGCACGAGCCGTCGCGAGTTGCAGGCGTTTGGCCAGTACGGCGCGTGGCGGTAGTTCGGTCAGATATTCGGCAACATGAATGCCGGATTTATCGAGTTCCAGCAATTCGATCTGCTCGGTCTTTTTGCCTGTGCAAAGGATGATGCCAAGCGGTGGCAGTTCATCGGTTTCGCGCGCGAACTTGTCCAGCCAGCGCAGATAGAGTTCCATCTGCCCTTTGTAGGCCGCTTTGAAATCACCAATTTTCAGTTCGATGGCGACCAGGCGTCGCAGTTTGCGGTTATAAAAAAGCAGGTCAAGGTAAAAGTCGTCACCATCGATCTGAATGCGTTTTTGGCGCGCGACAAAGCTGAATCCGGCACCGAGTTCGAGCAAGAAATTTTCCATCTCGCGTACGATTGCACCTTCCAGATCGCTTTCTTGATGTGTTCCCTGGAGCCCCAGAAAATCGAGCACATAGGGGTCGCGCATCAGCAGGTCTGGCGTCAGTCGCTCTGTATCGTGCAAAATCGCGAGTTCACGAGCAATCAAGGCATCCGGTTTTTGTGACAACGCCGTGCGCTCGAACAGCATTGAATCAATACGCTCACGCAGGGTGCGAACACTCCAGCGTTCGATGCGACACATCTCTGCATAGTAATCGCGTTGCAAAGGTCGCTTCAACGGAATCAACAGGATGAAATGGCTCCACCCCAATTGTCGCGACAGTGTCGCGACAATTCGTTCGTCCGGGAACAGCTCGGCGAATTGCACCATGCGCCGCAGATTTTTCTCGGCGAAACCTTTTCCATACTCTGTGGACAGTTGCTGTGCCAGCAAGGAGATAGTTTCTTTGCCATAGCTCGCGCGTTGTCCACCCATTACCTGAGTTTGTATGCGATGACCAATATTCCAGTAGAGCAGCGTGATTTCACTATTGACCGTGAAGACCGTACGTTCACGGGTTGTTTCGATCAACTGGCGGATGTCACTTAATAATGGTGAGGGATGCGGTGATGGATGCGCTGATAGATGTGGCAAGAGCTCCGGCAAAGGGCTCGATAGGTTGTCGGTCTGACGACTGATTTTTTTTATTGCCATGGAGGTCGCGGGAGTGAAGGCACAAAGCAATGTTGATACTGGCAGAGCCCAGTGAATAACTTGCAGTGTGCCTGCGGTACGGACCAATCATGTTGATCATAGTCATTGTCCCGGCATCAATCCGTTAAATGATTTTGTCTTTACCACACCTCACTTGCTCAACAACCGCATCCCCCGCTCCAGCCCCTCTATCGTGACCGGAAACATCCGGTCATTCATCAATTGCTTGATCACCGCGATCGATTGCCGGTACTGCCACAGACCTTCCGGTTCGGGATTGAGCCAGATGAATTTCGGGAAGGCGTGCGTGAAGCGTTGCAGCCATTCGGCACCGGCTTCTTCATTGTTGTATTCGACCGAGCCGCCGGCTTGCAGGATTTCGTAGGGACTCATCGTCGCATCGCCGACGAAGATCAGCTTGGTATCGGCCGGGTATTTGCGCAGGATGTCCCAGGTCGGAAAACGCTCCGCATGGCGACGCCGGTTGTTCTTCCACAGATAATCGTAGACGCAGTTGTGGAAGTAAAAAAACTCCATATTCTTGAACTCGGTCTTCGACGCGGAGAACAATTCTTCGGTGCGGGCGATGTGGTCGTCCATCGTGCCGCCGACGTCCAGCAGCATCAGCACCTTGATCTTGTTCTTGCGCTCGGGCTGCATCTTGATGTCGAGGTAGCCGGCATTGTTGGCGGTGGCGCGAATGGTGGCATCGAGCGCAAGTTCTTCTTCAGCCCCTTCGCGCGCGAACTTGCGCAGGCGGCGCAGCGCGACCTTGATGTTGCGCGTACCCAGTTCGCGTTCGGCATCGTAATCGCGATAGCTGCGCGCTTCCCATACTTTGACGGCAGTGCGGTTGCCGCCTTCGCCACCGATGCGGATGCCTTCGGGATTGGTGCCGCCGTGGCCGAACGGCGAGGTGCCACCGGTGCCGATCCATTTGTTGCCGCCTTCGTGACGCTCTTTTTGCTCGGCCAGCAAATCCTTGAGCCGGTCCATCAATTTGTCGTAGCCGAATTTTTCCAGCGCGGCTTTTTGCTCGTCGGTCAGTTCGCGCTGCATGCGTTTGACCAGCCAGTCGAGCGGGATCTGCGGGTTCTTCTCGAAGATCGCATCGATGCCTTTGAAGTACAGGCCGAAGGCACGATCAAACTTGTCAAAATGGGCTTCATCCTTGACCAGCGTGATGCGCGACAAATAATAAAATTCGTCGAGCGAATTGCTGATCACGTTTTTTTGCATCGCTTCGAGCAGGATCAGGAATTCCTTGATCGAGACCGGAATTTTTGCATCCTTGAGCGTGAAGAAAAAATCGATCAGCATCGCTTGCCTCGCTGTGCCAGTTTGTAGGTAAGGTGTGCGTCGATTTCCGGCCACTCGCCGGCGACGATGCTGAACATCACCGTGTCGCGTACGGTGCCGTCGCGACGCAATGCGTGATGGCGGAGTACGCCGTCGCGTTTGGCGCCGAGCCGGGCGATCGCTGCTTGCGACACCAGATTGAAATTGTCGGCTCGAAAACCGACCACCTCGCAGCCAAGCACCTCGAACGCATGGCGCAGCAACAGCCATTTGCAGGTGGTGTTGACGTGGGTGCGTTGCCAGGTCTTGGCGTACCAGGTGTGGCCGATTTCGACACGACCCAGCGCGGGCACGATGTCGTGAAAACTGGTCGTGCCGATGACGGTGTCGCTGGCGATATCACGCACGATGAAGGGTACGCGGGCGCGATCAGTGAGCGCGGTGGCGATGTACGCAGCCTCGTCGCCGGGGGCCGGTGCCGAGGTCACGCGCAAGGTCCAGAGTTCGCCATCGGCCGCTGCAGTCGCCAGCGCGGGCGCATGCCCGGCGCTCATCGGTTCGAGGCGCACGCCGTGCAATTCCAGCGTGACGGGAGCGATCGGTGTCATCGTCAGGTACTCAGCGATTGGTGCGCGACATGAACACCAGTCGCTCGAATAGATGCACGTCCTGTTCGTTCTTCAGCAGCGCGCCATGCAGTGGCGGCACGATGGATTTGGCGTCCTTGCTGCGCAGTGCTTCCGGCGGAATGTCTTCGGCCAGCAGCAGCTTGAGCCAGTCGAGCAATTCGGAGGTCGACGGTTTTTTCTTCAGGCCGGGGACGTCGCGCACTTCGTAAAAGGTCTGCAGCGCTTGCGCCAGCAAGTCTTTTTTCAGGGTCGGGTAATGGACATCGACGATCTGCTGCATCGTGTCCTTGTCCGGGAATTTGATGTAATGGAAAAAGCAGCGGCGCAGGAAGGCGTCCGGCAATTCCTTTTCATTGTTGGAGGTGATGATAACCAGCGGCCGGTGTTTGGCCTTGACCATCTCGCGCGTCTCGTAAACATAGAATTCCATGCGGTCTAGTTCACGCAGCAAGTCGTTCGGAAATTCAATGTCGGCCTTGTCGATTTCATCGATCAGCAGCACAACCTGTTCGTCGGCGGTGAAGGCTTGCCACAACACGCCCTTGACGATGTAGTTGGCAATATCCTTGATGCGTTCGTCGCCGAGTTGCGAGTCGCGCAGGCGCGAGACGGCGTCGTATTCGTAAAGGCCCTGCTGCGCCTTGGTGGTCGACTTGATGTGCCATTGCAGCAGCGGCATGCCCAGTGCGGCGGCGACTTCTTCGGCCAGCATGGTCTTGCCGGTGCCGGGTTCGCCTTTGATCAGCAATG
>CAILRJ010000427.1 GCA_903836575.1 uncultured Burkholderiales bacterium | reverse complement strand
TTGATGCGTTCGTCGCCGAGTTGCGAGTCGCGCAGGCGCGAGACGGCGTCGTATTCGTACAGACCCTGCTGCGCCTTGGTGGTCGACTTGATGTGCCATTGCAGCAGCGGCATGCCCAGTGCGGCGGCGACTTCTTCGGCCAGCATGGTCTTGCCGGTGCCGGGTTCGCCTTTGATCAGCAATGGTCGCTGCAAGGTGAGGGCGGCGTTGACGGCAAGTTTCAGGTCGCCGGTGGCAACGTAACTGTCGGAACCTTCGAAGCGTGAGACTGGCGGCATGATGGGTGTTCCGTTGGAAAAGGGAAAAATGAGTATAAGCGAGAATCCTGCAGCAAACTCCCCACCGCAGACTCTGCCGGTCCGGCAATTTTGTAACGTGGACTGGGCGAAGTTCTTGCGGTAGAATTCGCATGTTTTGGTGCCGGGCGGCACGGTAGTCGCGGGCTTGCAAGAGCGCCGGGATAATCCAGCGCAGTCTGTTCTCCGAGTTTTTTTCGCATTAATTACCTTAGCTGACATGAAAAAACTACTTGCACTTCTCGTGCTGGCCGGCCTGGCCAACTACGTTGCCGCAGCCGAAGTTGTCGGCGACGCCAAAGCTGCCGAAAACAAGATCGCACAATGTGTTGGCTGTCATGGCATCTCCGGTTACAAGGCTTCCTTTCCTGAAGTGTATTCGGTGCCGTTCATTGGCGGGCAGTCTGCCAAGTACATCGAGAGCGCGCTGCACGCCTACAAAAAAGGCGATCGCACCCATCCGTCGATGCGCGGTATCGCTACCAGCCTGAGCGATCAGGACATGGCCGATGTCGCCGCTTACTACTCGCAAAAAAAATAACGGGGACTCACAGATGAACAAATTTTTCGCCGGTGCGGTTTTCGCGCTTTGCAGTGCTGCAGCTTTCAATGCCAGTGCCGCTGGCAATGTCGACAACGGCAAGGCACTGACCGCCAAATACAATTGCGCAGCATGTCATGGCGCTGACTACAGCAGCCCGATTGATCCGACCTATCCGAAACTGGCTGGTCAGCATGCCGATTACCTCAAGCACGCACTGATTGCTTACAAGCGCGGTGGTGATGCACTCAATGGTCGCTCCAATGCGATCATGGCCGGCATGGCAAAGCCCTTGTCGTTAGAGGACATGACCGACATCGCGGCCTACCTGCATAGCTTGCCGGGTTCGCTGGTGATGGTGAAGCAGTAAGGTAGTTCGCGGGTCGATTAAAAAAGCCACGACATGTCGTGGCTTTTTTAATGACCGTGCCGGATTCAGCAGCGCCGCCGTACGCTTTCAATATAGATCGCGCCATCCGGTGGCAAACCGCTGCGCTGCGCCGTCCACATCATCTCGCCCAGGCATTCCATGATCTGGTGATGCGCGTCATGTTCGGAGTCGAGCTTGCGCGCCAGCGTCAGGAATGCGGCGCGGATGCCGGGTGGCTGATCGATTGAGGTCTGTTCGGCGATCGACAGGTGCATCGACAAATGCAGGAACGGATTGCTTTGCCCGCGCTCGACCGAATAGTCGGCAGCCAGCGCGCTATCCACATCTTCGAGTGCGCTGGCATATTCGGGATGCTGCGCAATCCAGTCGCGTGCAATCGCTTCGAGCGGACTGAGGATCGCACCGCTGCGATGCTTGTCGTAGGTGGCACAAAAAAAGCGTCTTACATCATCCTGAGAAGGTGTGAACATGGGTGTGGTGGTGGTGCAAGGAATAAAACACAAATTGTACGGTGGTTAATGCGGGCACGTGGCGCAGTCGATTCGATTACCATAGTCCTTTGTTTAACGATTACCGGAGTCCTCCATGCTAGATCAAGCCGCCCTTGCCACCTTGTTTTCTGATGCCCGCAGCCACAACGGCTGGCTCGACCAACCTGTCAGCCAAACCCAGTTGCAGCAACTCTACGACCTCGTGAAGTGGGCCCCGACCTCGGCTAATTGCGAACCGGCCCGCATCGTCTTCGTGCAATCGGACGACGCCCGTGCCAAGCTGGCTGACTGCATGGCAGCAGGCAATGCCGACAAGGTCAAGGCAGCACCGGTGACGGCGATCATCGGCATGGACATGGCGTTTCTCGACAAGTTGCCGGAGCTATTTCCGCATGCCGATGCGCGCTCATGGTTTGCCGGCAATCCGCCATTGATCGAGGCCACGGCATTTCGCAATTCATCAATGCAGGGTGGTTACTTCATTCTGGCGGCACGCGCGCTGGGTCTGGATGTCGGCCCGATGTCGGGTTTTGATGCAGCCAAGGTCGATGCGGCATTTTTTGCCGGCACCACCGTCAAGGTCAATTTCGTTTGCAGCATCGGTCACGGTGATACCAGCAAACTGTTTGACCGTTCGCCGCGCCTGTCTTTCGAGGATGCCTGCTCGGTGATCTAATCAGATGGCTTTGACCGGCAGCGGGGTCTTGTCCCGGTAATCGCACAAGTCCGCAATCATGCAGTTCCAGCATTGCGGACTGCGCGCCATGCAGGTGTAGCGACCATGCAGGATCATCCAGTGATGCGCATCCTGCAAAAATTCACGCGGTACAAATTTCATCAGCTTGTGTTCGACTACATCGACATCCTTGCCGGGTGCCAGCCCGGTGCGGTTGCCGACCCGGAAAATATGCGTGTCGACGGCAATCGTCGGCTCTCCGAACGCGGTATTCAACACCACATTGGCGGTCTTGCGACCGACTCCCGGCAGTGCTTCCAGGCCGGCGCGGTCGCGCGGTATCTGACCGCCATGTTCGGTCAGGATCAGGCGGCAGGTTTCTATCGTGTTTTTGGCCTTGTTGCGATACAGGCCGATGGTCTGGATATACGGAATCAGTCCGTCGACCCCCAGCGCGTAAATCGCTGCTGGCGTGCTGGCGATCGGGAACAGCTTGCGGGTTGCCTTGTTGACGGCCACATCGGTCGCTTGTGCTGACAGCAGCACTGCAATGAGTAATTCGAACGGCGTCGTATAGGCCAGTTCGGTGGCCGGATGCGGATTGGCCGCGCGCCAGCGCTCGAAAATGATGCGGCGTTTGTCGGCGTTCATCCGGCTTCTCCGGCATCGGCTTCGCGCTTGATCCGGGCTCGTTCGATGGCGGCCTGAATGATGGCTTTTTTACGGTCACGTTCAGCACTGTCGGCGGCCGACAGCGTCGGTGCCGCCTCGACTTCCTTGAGTTTGGCAGCAGCTTTGGCGAGCAGGCGGGCATCGTTATCGCGCCGTTCACGCAGCAATCGCGCCGTCCTAAAATCATGCCGGGCCCGTGCCTCGTCGGCCTGTAGCTGGCTCCATGCCTGCCATCCGGTCGTCGTGGTGACAGCCACCATCGCAATGCAATCAACCGGGCAGGGTGCCACGCACAAATCGCAGCCGGTACACAGGTCGGGCAGGATGGTATGCATCAGTTTCGGCGCACCGAGAATGGCATCGACCGGACAGGCCTGGATGCACAGCGTACAACCTATGCACAATGCTTCATCAATGACGGCGACCGGGCGCGCCCGTTCGAACCCATTGACCGGATTGAGAGGGAGGATTTCCCGGCCCAGCAGACTGGCCAGCCGGACCACACCTTCCTGGCCGCCGGGCGGACACTGGTTGATATCGGCCGTGCCATCGGCGATGGCTTCGGCGTAGGGACGGCAACCGGCGTAGCCGCACTTCGTACATTGGGTTTGCGGCAGAGCATCTTCGATGCGATCGGCGAGGGATTTCATGACGGGGTGCGACACGGCAGCAATCGAATTTTCAAAGACCGCATTATCCTGCAAATCGGACGCTGCCGACTTCGGTCACTTAAATGAAAAAAGCCGTTCGACCCGAAGGTGAACGGCTTTGCAGTCGCACGGTGGCGAATCAGGAATGCGCTTTGATGAACGCGCCAACTTTCGGGCAGATCAGCTCACGCCAGCGACGTCCGGCAAAAATACCGTAGTGGCCGCAACCTTCGGCGATGTAGTCTTCCTGCATCTCAGCGGGAATGCCGCTGCACAAAGTGTGCGCCGCCTGCGTCTGGCCGGCACCGGAGATATCATCGAGCTCGCCTTCGACAGTCAGCAGCGCGACGGTGGTGATGTCTTGCGGACGCACCAGCTTGCCTTCGATTTCCCATGTGCCCAATGGCAGGTTGAAATCCTGAAACACGGTCTTGATGGTCTCAAGGTAGTACTCGGACGGCATGTCGAGAACAGCATTGTATTCATCGTAAAACTTGCGATGCTCTTCGGCCGACGCGTCGTCGCCCTTGCGCAGTTGCATGTAGAAGTCCCAATGACTCTGCGCATGACGATCCGGATTCATCGCAACAAAACCGGCGTGCTGCAGAAAGCCTGGATAGACCTTGCGCCCGGCGCCCGGGTAGTTCGATGGCACCGTGTAGATCACGGTGTTTTCGAACCACGAGAACGGCTTCTTGGTGGCGAGATTGTTGACTTCGGTCGGCGATTTGCGCGGATCGATCGGGCCACCCATCATCGTCATGGTTTTTGGCAGCATCGGGTCTTTGGCAGTCGCCATCAGCGAGATCGCAGCCAGTACCGGA